>JBKPAF010000071.1:0-42666 GCA_046726275.1 Actinomycetota bacterium | reverse complement strand
CCGACGCCCTGGTGGACACCGGCCCCTATGCCACGGTGGGCATGGTCGTGCTGAAGGTGGCCGCCGAGCTCTGCACCGGCTCGTATCGGGTGCAGAACTCGCGATTCCGGGGGCGGGTCCTGTACACGAACAACGGGAACGCGGGGGCTTTTCGAGGCTACGGCGCCCCCCAGGCCCAGTTCCCCATCGAGGTGGCCCTGGACCTCGCGGCGGCCGAACTCGCCGTCGATCCGGTGGAGCTTCGAAGAAGGAACGTGCTTCACGTGGGAGACGAGCACGGCATGTACGGCCACACGATCACGCCGGGGCTCATGGTCGCTGAGACGCTGGACGCCGTGGCCGCGCACCCCTGGTGGCTCGAGAGAGACGCGTGGAAGGCGGGCGCGGCGTGGCCCTGGCGCAGAGGCATCGGAGTGGCCCTGGCGATCAAGGGGGTGGGGTTGGGAAGCGCGAGGGGCGACACGTCGGCGGCGCGGCTGGCCATCTCGGAGGACGGGACGCTCCGGCTGTGGGCGGGACCCAACCACTCGGGCCAGGCGATCGACACGGCCTACGCGCAGATCGCCGCCGACGTGCTGGGCCGTTCCTACGACGAGATCGAGGTGATCATCGGCGACACCGAGCTGGTGCCCGACGCGGGGTCCTGCGCGGCGTCGCGCAGCACGTACATGGGTGGCATGGCCGTCAAGCTGGGGTGCGAGGCGCTGATGGCCAGGATCCGCGAGCTCGGCCTGGTGGAGCCGATCGATTGGGTGGAGGCAGGACGGCGGCTCGGGGCGGAGGGCATGGCTCTGGTCGAATCGAGCTTCGTCCTGCCGGACGTGAGCGAGGGGCTCTCGCGTGAACTGGTGGAGAAGCTCTCCCCGCATCTCGTCTACGGGAGCTGTGCCATGGTGGCCCGCGTCGAGGTGAACGAGCTCACCGGCGAGGTTGCCGTACGGTCGGTCGCCAGCGCCGTCGACTGCGGTGTCGCGGTCAATCCCGCCGGCGTGATCGGACAGACCGAAGGCGGAGTCGCGCAGGGGTTGGGGTGGGCCATCATGGAGGACTACAAGGTCGAAGCCGGCATCCCTCGCACCCGGTCTCTCGAGACCTACCTCATCCCGACCGTCGACGACGCTCCGGAGATGGACACGATCCTGGTGGAGGGGGGAGACCCCACCGGCCCGTTCGGGGCGAAGGGGATCGCCGAGGTGGTCATCGTGCCTCCGGCGCCGGCCATCGTGGGGGCGATCCGTGATGCGGTGGGCGTGACCATCACCTCCCTTCCCGCCACGGCGGAGCGCGTATATCGATCGATGCAGAGCGCCGAGGTGGAGGCGGCTTCGTGAAGGAGGCGCTGGCCCTGCGGGTGAACGGACGCTCGGTGGCGGCCGCCCATTCAGGCAAGCGGCTGCTGGACTTCCTTCGTGAGGATCTTGACCTGACCGGCGCCAAGGAAGGGTGCGGGATGGGCGAGTGCGGCGCCTGCACGGTCCTGGTGGACGGGGAGCCCGTGTGCTCGTGCCTGGTCCTGGTGGGCCAGGTGGCCGGGGCCGAGGTCGTGACCGCGGAAGGGCTGGCCGAACATGGACTTCATCCCGTGCAGCAGGCCTTCGTGGAGGCCCATGCCAGCCAGTGCGGTTTCTGCACCCCGGGCATGATCGTGTCGGCCGCCGCCCTGTTGGCTCGTGATCCCCGGCCGGACGAGAGGGCCGTGCGATTGGCTTTGGCCGGCAACCTCTGCCGGTGTACGGGATACGCGTCGATCTTCACCGCGCTGGAGAAGGCCCGGGAACGATGACCGACCCCGAGCTCGTGGTAGCGCGGGACCGCGCCGATCTCAACGCCCTGGCCCAAACCGGCACGTTGATCGCGGGAGGAACGGATCTGCTCGTTCAGATGCGGGCCGGCCGAGGCGTGGATCGATTGATCGATGTGTCCAACCTCTCCGACCCGCCTCCGGTGATGTCCCAACGGGATGGCTCGGTCGAGCTGTCGGCCCTGGCCCCGATCGCCCGGCTGATCGGCGCGCTCGAGGGTCGCCTTCCCGGTCTCGAGGCGTCGGCGCGGCTGTTCGGCTCGATCCAGATCCGGAACCGAGCCACCATTGGAGGGAACCTGCAGAACGCCTCCCCGGCGGCCGACATGGTTCCCCCGTTGGTTGCGGCCGAGGCGATCGCTCACGTGGAGGGTCCTGAGGCTGGGCGGGAGGTCGCCGTGGCCGACCTGGCGGAAGGTCCCGGCCGCACGGTCCTCCGGTCGGGGGAATGGATCTCCACCATCACCGTCCCCCTGCCCCAGGGCGAGGAGGGCTTCCGCAAGTTGGGGGGGCGCGAAGCCATGGCGATCTCCATCGTGAATCTCGCCTGGCGGTGGACCCGAAGAGAGGACGGGTCGTTGTCCGGGGTCCGCATCGCCGTCGGTTCCGTTGCCCCCACGGTGATCAGAGCCGTGGAGGCGGAGCAGGAGTTGGAAGGCCGGCGGCCATCGGCACAGGCGGTCTCGTCCGCAGTGGCCGCCCTCCGGGCCGCCGTCGCGCCGATCGACGACGTGCGGGGGAGCGGGTGGTACCGAAGAGAGGTGGTTGGCCGGCTCTTGGAGGAGGCTCTGTCTCGAGGGGAGGGTGGATGAAGGCCGGGGTGGCGATCTGGCTCGACTGGCCACTGCCCGATTGCGTGGACGTCGCCGTGGCCGCGGAGGCCGCGGGCTTCTCCGAGGTCTGGCTTCCCGACCACTACTTCCTGCGAGACGCCTATGCGGCCCAGGCGCTGATCGCCCAGCGGACCTCGCGGATCGGATTGGGCACGGCGGTGGTCAGCCCGTTGCTGCGCCACCCGGTGCTCCTGGCCAGCTCCGTCGCCACCATCAACGAGCTGTCTGGAGGCCGGGCCATCATGGGGGTGGGAGTGGGTGGCTTCGAGTTCCCCACCCAGCTGCTTATGAAGGTGGACCGGCCGCTCGCCGTCGTCCGCGAAGCGGTTCGCATCATCCGCGAGCTCCCCGAGGGAGAGACGGACATCAGGGGTAAGGAGTTCTCGGCGGTGGGAGCCAAGCTCGTGTGGAACGGCGGGCGGTTCCCCGTCTACATGGCGGCTCGCGGCCCGAAGATGCTCGAGCTTGCCGGCGAGATCGCTGACGGCGTGATCACCCACGGACTGGCTCCGAGCTACATCGACTTCTGTCTGGGGAGGATCCGCAGGGGCGCGGACAGGGCCGGACGCGATCCCCGGGAATGCGAGCTGGTCCTCATGTTCGAGGTGGAGATGCAGGACGACGTGCGTCAGGCGATGGACCATCTCCGGCCGCGCTGCACGATCATGGCCGGAGGGGAATATGCGGAGAGCCTCATTCCCGTGTTCGGGCTCGATCCGCAGACGGTCATGCCCCTTCGCGCGGCGGTCCGGGCCCGGGATCCCGACGCCGGCCGGCTGGTGACCGACGAGATGGTGAACGCGTTCGCCGTCGCCGGCCCGCCCGACCACCTCGCCGCGAGGATCCAGGAGATGGGGGACGCCGGCGTGGGGCGGGTGATCCTGGTGTTCCGGGGAGACGGCCCCTCGGGCACCGCAATCAAGATGGAGGATGTCGGGAAGGCCATCGCCGGGGTGGTGGAGTGAGCTCCCTCCCATCGAAAGCGACGGTGCTCGGGTCCGGTGCGGGTGCCCTCACCATCGCCGGCGAGCTCGGACTGGCCGGAGCCGACGTCACCGTGGCGGACTTCCCCGAGTTCGCTCCAGGCCTGGAGCCTATCGGCGAGCAAGGCGGGATCCGGATCAAGTGCGACTGGCACCGGGAGACCGTCGCTCCCGTGGCCTCGACCTCCGACGACCCGCCGACGGCCGCCAAGGGGGCGCCTCTGGTGGTGGTCTCGGTGCCCTCGTTCGGTCACGCTCCGTTCGCGGAAGCGCTGGCCCCCGTGCTGGAGGACGGGCAGACCGTGCTGTGGATGGGCGAGGGAGGCGGAACGCTCTCGCTCGTGAACGCCCTGCGGGTCTCCGGGCGACGTCCCGATGTGCTGCTGGGGGAGAGCAACACGCTTCCCTACGGGGCCCGGGTTCGGGGGCCCGGGCTGATCTGGGCACTTCGGAAAGCGGGAGGAACCCTGGTGGCCGGGCTCCCCGCCTCGAACGGAAACACCGTCTTCGAGACCGCCAATGCCATCTGGCCGTGGACCAGTCCGGCCGAGAATGTATGGGAGACAGTCCTGCTGAACTTCAACGCGATCGACCACGTGGCGACGCTCCTCCTGAACCTCGGGCGCGTCGAGGGCCGGACCGGGAGCATGCTCTTGTGGGGAGAAGGCGCCACCCCGGGCGTGGCCAACGCGATCGAAGCGGTGGACGAGGAATTGCTGAGCCTGCGACAAGCCCTCGGGCTCTCCAACAGCAAGCGGTACCCCGACTACCTGGTCGAGCAGGGCTTCGCCGAAGAGGTGAAGGGTTCTCTGCACGAGACCCTCCAATCCAGCTTCCTGGCCTCGGGATCGTTCCCCTGCGGACCCGACGCCCTCCAGAGCCGCTACATCACGGAGGACGTGCCGTACGCGTTGGTCCTCGCCTCCTCGATCGGGGACGAGGTGGGGGTGGACACCCCCGTCATCGACGCCCTCATCTCACTGGCGTCGGCCGTCACGAAGACCGACTGGCGGGCCCAGGGCCGGACCCTCGCGGCATGGGGACTGGACGGCGCCGGGACCACTGGCCTCCGCCGGGCGGCCGAGGAGGGATGGTGGTAGCGAAACCGGTCGCCGACCTTCGCATCGCCGGCGGCACCGTGGTGACGGTGGACGCTGAGTCCCGAGTCGTCCGCGAGGACGTGTACGTCGATCGAGGCATGATCTCTGCAATCGGCGGTGAGCCCAGAGGGGCCAGGCGCACCGTGGATGCCACCGGCATGCTGGTCATCCCAGGACTGATCAACCTGCACGATCATCTCCGGGACCTGACCCCGGGGATCCGCCTCGGGGAAGGGCTGAAGCTCGACGCGATGCTCCGGCGGTTCTGGGAGCTGTCCCGGGCTGCCGGGCCGGCCGAGTATCGCGTGGGAGCCGCCCTCGGGACGGCCAAGCTCCTCCGGTCCGGCGTCACCTCGGTGGTCGACCACCTGTACCCGTTCCATCAGGCCGGCCTGACTGAGGCCTCGATCGAGGGCTATGAGTCCACAGGCATCCGGTGGTTCATGGCGCGCGGGATCATGACCCGTCCGTACCGCCCCATCAGCGAATCGTCCCGGCGAGCCCTCCGGGCCATCGAGGATCTGGCCGACGGTCTCGTCCCAAAGGAGCGGCTGTTCGTCGCGCCCGTGTCCTTCCGCCAGGCAATCCCTTCCGAGTACATCCAGGCCCGGCGGTTGGCCGACCGGCTGGGGCTGCGCGTATACACGCATGTCGCGGAAACGCCCGCAGAGATCGACATGATCCGAAAGGAACACGGCGCAAGGCCTGTGGAGCTCCTGCACGACATCGGGTTCGCCGCCGAGGACGCCGTGCTCGTTCACTGCGTGTACCTGTCTGCGGCGGAAATCCGGATGCTTGCCCGGAGCGGCGCCACCGTCGTCCACTGCCCGACGAACCACATGCGGTTGGCCAAGGGCGTCTCTCCGGTGCCGAAGCTCCTCGCGGCCGGAGCGAACGTAGGGATGGGGATCGACCAGATGGACGACCTCTTCGTCGAGATGCGCCAGGAGATCCTGATGCAGGGCCTCGAACACTCGAATCCCGGCGTGGTGCCGCCACAGACCGCACTCGACATGGCCACGGCGCGGGGGGCCGTCGCGCTGGGGCTCGGCGGAGACCTCGGACGGATCGAGGTGGGGAGGAGGGCGGACCTCGTGTGCGTCGACGTCTCCGCGCCCCATCTGCAGCCGGTCCTCGACCCGGTGTGGACCCTGGTCCATCGCGTTCACGGCCACGACGTGGTCCATGTCGTGGTCGACGGCGACGTGGTGGTGGAGACGGGGCGGCTGGTCAAGCTCGACGAGGAAGCCCTGATCGAGGAGGCGAGGTCCGTCGCTGCCTCCTATCTCCGGCGGGCCGGCGTGAGCTCCGAACAGGTCTGGCCCGTGGGGAGAGGGACGGGATCGTCCACGTGAACGACACCGAGCGGCTTCTCGACGCGGGGCTCGTGCTGATCCTCCGCCTGCGCGACCCCGACGTGGCCCTTGCGGCCGGGGAAGCGATGGCCGATGCGGGCCTGCGTGCCGTGGAGGTGACGGCCGGGGTGCCGGGCGCCGTCGAGGTCATCGCCAAACTCAACGCAGCCCTCGGCGGCTCTCCGGTCCTGCTGGGCGCGGGGACGGTGCTCACCGCCCGTCAGGCGGAGGAATTCGTGGAGGCTGGGGCGCGGTTCCTCGTCTCGCCGGTGTTCGATCCGTCCGTCCTGGAGGCTGCCGGTCGCCTGAGCGTCCCTCACGTGCCGGCCGGGTTCACCCCGACCGAGATCTTCACGGCCCACAGCGCGGGTGCCCCGATCGTGAAGCTGTTTCCGTCGGGCCCCGTGGGGCCGGCTTATCTCTCGGCGCTCCTCGGCCCTTTCCCCGAGCTCCGGATCATGCCGACCGGGGGACTGACCGGTGAGAGCGCCGTGGCGTTCATCCGAGCGGGCGCCGTGGCGGTGGGTGTGGGTGGAACGTATTGCCCCCAGCGCATGGACGAGGTCAAAGACGCTGCGGCGGCCGCCGCCGACCTCCTCCGCCGGATCGACGCCGAGCGGTCGTGATGAGCTCACCGGACGACCGAGCCCCAGGGGCTCCGACGAGGTTTGGCGTGGCTCTCTCCAACGAGGTTCCCCTCCGGGAGAGCGCCGCCCTGGCCCGGCGGGCCGAGGAGCTCGGCTACGACGAGGTCTGGGTGCCGGAGAGCCGGCACGGCCGGTCGGCCACGACGGCCGCCGCGGTCCTCGCTCGCGAGACCGAGAGGATCGGGATCGGCGTCGGCGTGGTGAACCCCTTCTGGCGACATCCTTCGTTGATCGCGATGGAGGCGGGCGCGCTGGACGAGGCCTCCGGGGGACGACTCCGGCTCGGTATCGGGGCCGCCCTGTGGACGTTGCGCGCCTTCGGCGAGGACGACGAGCGGACCCGGCGGCCGCTGGCGGCGATGATCGAGGCCATCCGGGTCGTGAAGTCCATGCTGGCCGGCGAGGACGGTGTGGACGGCGAGATCTTCCGCGTCCGCGCCGATGCCCGGCTGGACTTCGAGCCCCGTCGCCGAAAGGTTCCCGTGTACGTGGGGGCGGTGAACGGGAGGATGATCGAAGCTGCGGGTGCCTGGGCGGACGGGGTCTACCTCGGAGCCATCACCAGCCCGGGGTACGTCCGATGGGCCCGGGACCGGATGGCCGAGGGGGCTCGCTCGAGCGGGCGTGAGGACGGACTCGACATGTGCGCCAACATCCTGACCAGCGTCTCGCGCGACGCCGAAGCCGCCCGCGACGCGTGTCGACAGGTCCTCACCTATTACCTGTGGCGGGTGGAGCCCGTCGTCTACGAGACGTCGGGTGCGGACCCCGACGCGGTGGAGTTCGTTCGTTCGCGGGTGCCCGAGGATGGCCTGGACTCGGTGGCCGAACGGCTGCCGGGTGAGTTGATCGACGTGTTCGCAGCAGCGGGAACCCCGGACGCCGTGATGGCGAAGCTTGGCCAGTTCGAGGAAGCAGGACTCAAGGGCTTGCTCGCCTGGTACGTGTTCGGACCGGACCCCGATGAAGGGCTCCGGCTTCTGATCGAGGCGGCTCGGGGCCGATGAACGCGACGAGGATGCTCGTCCGGTGACCTCTGCGCCGGGCTGGGGGCTGTGGCTCGAACCGTTGCTGCCTCCCCTCGAGCTGGCCTCGCTCGCCCAGGAAGCCGAGCGCGCCGGAGCCAGCCACGTCTTCGTCGCCGACGAGGGGACCGAGCGAGACCTCTTCGTGGTCCTGTCCGTCATGGCACAGACCACGTCGAGAGTCCATCTGGGGGCCGGCGTGACCAACCCGTTGACGAGACACCCCGTGGCGCTGGCGGCGGCCTTCGCCACCTTGGCCGAGCTGGCCCCCGGGCGGATCGTGGCAGGGTTCGGCACCGGGGGGACCCGAACGTTCGCCCCCATGGGCATCGAACCCGCTCGGCCATATACCGCCCTGGTCGAGTGCCTGGACGCGGTGGAAGGGCTGCTCGCCGGGAAGGAGATCACCCAGCAGGGGGAATTCGCCGTCCGAGAAGCAAGTATCCCGTGGTCCCCGGGCCCTCTCCCCATCGCCACGGCCGGGCGAGGCCCGAGGGTCGAGCTACTGGGCGCGGCCAGAGCCGACTGGATCCTGATGTCGGGCAAGCCCCTCGCGCTGGTCGCAGATACATGCTCCCGTATCCGGGATGCGGGAGGAGCCCGGGGCAACGGTCCGCGGATCGCCTGGTCTTCCTACATCGGCTGGGAGAACGAGATGCTCGACGAGGTTCGCCCCCACTTCACCTACATCGCCACAGACATGCCGGCCGAGCTGCGTCGAGCCGGCATCGACGACGATGCGGCCAAGCGGATCCAGGCGATCATGCTGAAGGACGGCATGGAGGCTGCGGCTCGGCTGATCCCCGACGACGTGGTACGTCGCTATGCGGTGGTGGCCGACCGCGCTGGAACGGTGATGGAGCTTTCCCGGATCAGGGAAGCGGCTGGCCCCGACATGTTCCTGCTTCCGGTGAACGACTACACACGCGCGGCCGAGTTCATCCGATCAGCTTCCGAGATCCTGGTGGAAGCGGGCTTCCACCCGGCGTCATGACCGACGAGCTTCGCGATCGGTTCCTCGCCCTGTACACCGGTGCCGTGGCCGACGTGCTGGACGCCGGTGGACGGCGCCACCAGGTCCTTCCCGCGCAGATCCAGCCGGTAACCCTGTCGATGAAGGTCGCCGGGCCGGCGTTTCCCGGGCTCGGAGAGCCGACCAACGACGCGACGAGTGATGACACTACGGCGCGCCTGGCCATGCTGGAGGCGGCGAAGCCGGGATCCGTGTCCGTATGGTCCTGTGGCGGACACGCCGGGTCCGCGCACTGGGGCGAGATCATGAGCCGCTCCGTGATGGAGCGGGGGTGCGTCGGCGCGGTCGTCGACGGCGGGCTCCGGGACACGGAGTTCGTCCTCCAGCTGGGCTTCCCGGTGTTCTGCCGGTTCCGATCACCGGCATCATCGATCGGCCGGTGGAACATCGTGGAGTGGGACTGCGAGGTGACGATCGGAAGCACGCTCGTCCAGCCGGGCGATTGGGTGTTCGGTGACGTCGACGGCGTGGTCGTGGTGCCTTCCAACATCGTGGACGACGTGATCGCCGAGTCGGAGTCCAAGGTGGCGAGGGAGCGGCTGATGCGAGCGGAGCTGGACCGCGGCGAACGCATCACCGACGTCTACGGTCGCCACGGCTCCCTCTGACGGCCATGAAGGGCATCCGCTTCGTCGCGGTCGGGGAATGCATGGTCGAGCTCTTCTCCGAGGAACCGGCCACCGTCGGAGGGGCCGAACGGTTCGTCCGCTCTTTCGGAGGCGACGCCCTCCAGGCCTGCCTGGCCGCGGCCAACCTGGGCACGGCTTCCGCGGTGGCCTCGGTCGTGGGCGACGATGAGTTCGCCGGAGCGCTGGTCTCCTGGCTGGAACGGTCGGGGATCGCCACCGACTATCTGGTCAGGCGGGCGGGGTTCACCGGCCTGTACCTGATCTCGCTGGACGGTGCGGGGGAGCGGTCGTTCGCCTACTACCGGAAGGGCTCGGCCGCGGCCACGATCGACGCCCGCGACGTTGCCTGGTCTTCTCCCCCTGAGGCCGTCCTGGTCAGCGGGATCACCCAGGCCGTCTCGGACAGCAGCCGGGGGGCCGCCCTCGAAGCGGCCCGTCGCACGAGGGAGGCCGGTGGCCTGGTCGTGTTCGACGTGAACTACCGGCCGAGGCTGTGGGGCGACGATCCGGCGACCGCCCGCGCGGCATTCGAGGAGATCCTTCCTCTCTGCCACGTCGTCCGGGCCGCTGCCCCCGACGAGACGGCGATTGTGGCGGAGGAGTCCGACCCGGCCGAGGCGGCTCGTTCGCTTTGCGAACGAGGTCCCTCCATCGTCCTCGTTGGATGTGGAGCCAGTGGCGCGGTTGTCGCCGCGGGCGGGGTCGCGGAAACGGTCGCCACGCCTCCGGTCGAGTGCGTCGACACAACCGGGGCCGGCGACGCGATGACCGGAGCGTTCATCCACGCCCTCCTGGGAGGCATGGCTCCTACAGCCGCCGCTAAGGTAGCGGTGGCCGCAGGGGCGCTCGCCGTCACCCGCAGAGGGGGTGGCCCCTCCATCCCGAGAGGCGAGGAGGTACGGGAACTGGCCGCGACGGTGAGGATGTCCGTCTCTCGTTGACCGACCGAAGGAGGCAAGCATGTGGATCAGGACCGTCCCGATCGAGGAAGCCGCGGGTCGCCTGAAGGAGGCGTACGACTGGCAGGCCAAGCGCTTCGGGCGGCCGACCGAGTTCACGCTGCTCGGCAGCCTCGATCCCGAGATCGTCCACGCTCGCCTCGGTCTCTACCGAGCCAGCGAAAGGTGTCCCTCGGCGCTTACCCCACGCCAGCGGTGCGTGATCGGGTACGTCACGTCGGTGATCAACGAGACGCCTCACTGTTCCTCACAGATCGGGCTCAAGTTGCGAGAACTGGGAGTATCCCGGGACGAGATGCGGGCGCTGGACGAGGGCCGCTACGAGGCGCTTTCCCCTGGGGAGCGCGCGGTGGCTCGCTACGCGGCGAAGTTGACGAAGGAACCGGGCGCGGTGGCCGAGTCCGACCTGGAGGATCTCCGGTCGAACGGGCTCGGCGATCTGGAGATCCTGGACGCGAACAACATGTGCGCGCACCTCAACTACGTGAACCGCATCGCCAACGGACTGGGATTGAAGACCGAGGTCGGGGCCGGATTCCAGGCCTTCGAGGCCATCCCGCAGTGAGCGATGAGCCGGGTGACGGCGGCTGACGGCGGCCGAACCCATTGACGACCTATTGCCTGATCCACGGCTCGGGGCAGAGCTCTCGGGTCTGGAACCTGCTCAGTGACGAGCTCACCGCGGATGGACACCTGGTGGCAAGCCCAGAGCTCCCGACGAACGATCCTGAGGCGGGGGCCCGTCGTTGTGCCCTGGCGGCGGCCGGCGCGATTCCCTCCTCCGGGGAGTCCATCCTGGTTGCGCATTCCGCCACCGGTCTCATGCTGCCGGTGCTCGCGGCAATGGTTCCCGCCAAACTCATGGTCTTTCTAACGGCGGCGATCCCGGTGCCCGGGATGAGCTTTCTCGACCAACTCGCGCCGGACCCCACGATCATGTTCCATCCAGACTGGATCGGACAGAACCCTGCCCAGGACGACGATACGGCCCTCCGATTCCTGTTTCACGACTGCCCACCGGAAGTCGTCCCATTGGCTCTGAGCACCCGTGTGGACTGGTATCCCGAGCAGCTCTATCGGGAACTATGTCCGCTCTCGGACTGGCCCGACACGCCATCCGTATACGTTCTGTGCACGGAGGATCGGACGATTCGGCCCGAATGGAGTCGGAGGGCGGCCAGGGAACGGCTCGGAGTCGAGGCGATCGAATTGCCCGGTGGCCACTGCCCCCATGTGTCCAGACCCGCCCACCTGGCTTCCGTCCTGGTCTCGTTGCTGTGAACGACTGGGAGCAGGAGTCCGAGAAATGGGTCCGATGGGCCCGTACCCCCGGGCACGATTCGTACTGGTACGTACGAGACGATTTCTTCGAAAAGATCGTGCCTTCGCCTGGTCAGGGGACCTTGGATCTCGGGTGTGGCGAGGGTCGCGTGACTCGAGACCTGCAGACCCGGGGCCATAGAACAGTAGGTCTGGATGCCTCGCCCACACTCGTACGTTATGCCAGCGCTGCGCATCCGCTCGGGCGGTACGTGGTGGGTGATGCTGGGGCCCTTCCCTTCGGTGATGGCACGTTCGACGTGGTGGTCGCTTACAACTCCCTGATGGACATGGACGACATGCCGGGTGCGGTGTGAGAGGCCGGTCGCGTTCTGGTTCGAGGGGGCCATCTCTGCATCAGCGTCACGCACCCGGTCAACGACGCCGGAAGGTTCGCCGGGCGAGAGCCTGATGCTGCTTTCGTGATCAAAGAGACGTACTTCGGTCGGCGGCGGTTCGAGGGGATCGAGGAGCGCGACGGCTTGCGCATGACCTTTCGCGGCTGGTCCTACCCTTTGGAGGACTACGCAACTGCTCTCGAAGACGCGGGCTTCCTGATTCGACGTCTGCGTGAACCCAGGTTGAGCGATGCCGCTCTCGAACGGTTCGGGCCATCAGGTCTTCGATGGCGGCGCGTTCCCCTGTTCCTCCAGATGCTTGCCACGAAGCCGCACTGAGACACGATTTCGGCGCGTGGGTCGGCAGGGCGGCCTTGCCTACGTGAGAATGTGATTCCTGCGTCAGTCGCAGACGGCGCCCTGCGACGCCGAGGTCACGAGCCGGGCATATTTCGCCAAAGCCCCGCGCGGATACTTCGACTCCTTCACCTTCCAGCCGTCGCGGCGCCGAGCCAGCTCGTCCTCGGGTACCTCGACGTCCAACCGGCGCGAGTCGACATCCAACACGATGGGATCGCCGTCTCGCACCAGCGCGATGGGACCGCCCACGGCGGCCTCAGGGGCGATGTGGCCCACGGCGAATCCTCTCGTGGCGCCGGAAAAGCGCCCGTCGGTCACCAGGGCCACCTCCCCGCCCAACCCGCTTCCCACCACGGCAGCGGTCACTGCGAGCATCTCCCGCATTCCGGGGCCACCTTTCGGCCCCTCGTATCGCACCACGATCACCTCGCCCGCCTCGATCCGGCCGGACGTGACGGCTTCGAACGCGTCCTCTTCGCAATCGAATACCCGGGCCCGGCCGCGGAAGCTCGTTCCCTCCATGCCGGCGATCTTGACCACGGCCCCCTCGGGGGCCAGGGTTCCGCGCAGGATGGCCAGGCCGCCGTGCGGATGGATCGGTTGGTCAAGAGGCCTGACGATGTCGCCGTCCGGAGGCGTCGGTGCCAGGTCGGCGACGTTTTCGGCCACGGTCTTTCCGGAGACCGTGAGCGCGTCTCCGTGGAGCAGGTCTGCGCGAAGCAGCTCCGACATCAGGACCCCGAGGCCGCCCACACGGTCGAGGTCGGCCATGACGAATCGACCGCCCGGCCGCAGATCGGCGATGTGCGGGGTTCGGGCGCTGATCCGATCGAAGTCCCAGATCTCCAGGGGCACCTCCGCCTCTCGGGCGATGGCCAGGAGGTGCAGGACGGAGTTCGTCGAACCGCCGCAGGCCATGGCCACCGCGACGGCGTTTTCGAAAGCCTCCCTGGTGAGGATGTCCCGCGGCCGGGTACCTCGGCGAAGAAGCTCGAGGACAGCCTGCCCCGACAGGCGGGCGAACCGATCGCGCCGGGCGTCGACCGCGGGCGGCGAAGCGCTCCCAGGAAGTGCCATGCCGAGGGCTTCGGCCACAACCGCCATCGTGTTGGCGGTGTACATCCCCGCGCAGGAGCCGGGTCCGGGGCAGGCCGATGTCTCGAGCTCCTTCAACTCCTCCATGGTCATGCGGCCCGCCGCCGCCGCTCCGACGGCCTCGAACACGTCCTGGATCGTGACGGTCCGTCCTCTGTGATGGCCGGGCAGGATGGTACCTCCATAAAGGAATACGGTGGGCACGTTGATGCGAGCCGCGGCCATCAGCATGCCCGGTAGGCTCTTGTCGCATCCAGCGATCGTCACCATGCCGTCCAGTCTTTCGGCGTGCATCACCAGCTCGACGGAGTCGGCGATCACCTCGCGGGAGATCAGCGAGGCCTTCATTCCCTCGTGTCCCATGGAGATCGCATCGGAAACGGCGATCGTCACGAACTCGATGGGGACCCCGCCGCCCAAGCGGACGCCCTCTTTGGCGTGATCGGCGAGGCGGTCGAGGTGCATGTTGCACGGGGTCACCTCGTTCCACGACGAGGCCACGCCGATCTGAGGCCGGTCGAAGTCCTCATCGGTGAAGCCGACCGCTCGGAGCATCGACCGCGCGCCGGCCCGCTCCATCCCTTCGGTTACCTCACGGCTCCTCGGCTTCATCGACCGGTCCACGTCGTGCCTCCGATCCCTCGAACCGTTCCGGTGGCGGCCCAGTGTAGTCACGGGCCGGGCCGATGCGCCGCTGCTTTCGTTACTGTGCCCGTGTTCCTTTCACTGGATGGGGAGGGAAAGCCGACATCGTCTCCCGCGAGCGTGATCACCTCGAGCCCGACGAGCCTTCCCCGTGGGTAGTCAGGTTCGCCGCGTTGATTCGACCAGGTGGGTTCGTGCTGGATGTGGCGTGTGGTTCGGGGCGGCACACGCGCTTCTTTCTTCGACGGGGACATCGAGTGGTGGCGGTGGACAGAGACGTTTCGAGACTGGCTCATCTGGTTGGTCACCCGGTCCTGGAGATCGTTGAGGTCGATCTCGAGGATGGCCGGCCGTTCCCCTTCGCCGGCCGAACGTTCGACGGTATCGTTGTCACGAACTACCTGTTCCGGCCGATCCTCGCCGATCTCGTCGCCGCGGTGGCCCCCGGTGGAATCCTGATCTACGAGACCTTCGCCAGAGGCCACGAGCGCCTCGGGCACCCGACGAATCCTGACTTCCTGCTGGAACCGGGAGAGCTACTCCAGGCGGTTCGGGGACGCCTGGAGGTCATCGCTTACGAAGATGTCACCGTGCACGAACCGAGCCCGGCGCTACTTCAAAGGATCTGTGCGAGACGGACAAGGGACGAACGGGAGGAGCGAGAGGTCTCGGTGTGACTAGGCGGCTTGGGTCGAGGCGCCGGCGGGTTTTACCGGTATGGCCCAGGTGCGGGCCGCGGCCAGCGCCGCGCCGTAGGCAACCTTGTGAGACTTGACCAGCGCCCGGACGGCCCGGACGTGATCGGTGCGCTTCAGGAGACGCTCGTACTCGTTGGCGTAGGCGTTCAGGAGGCGGCGTTCCGCCTCGAGCCGAACCAGTGCCTCTCCCTTGACGATCATCGCTCCACCCACTCCTGCCGCAGACCTTGCGGCACAGATCAACCGTTGTAGTAACAACGGCTCGACCCGGAACATTCCTTTAGCCCCGTTTGGGGGATTCGGAGGCCCAGGAAGCCACCTCCACGGGAAGGGCCAGTGTAGCGTCCAAAACCTCGATTGTGGCGACGCGGTACTCATCGCGGGTCGCCTCGGCCACTCTGCGTGAGCTCGTGTGGGGATTCCGGTCAAACTCAGGGAACCGAGCCCCGGAGAGGTCCAGCCGGAGGCTGGAGCCGGCGGGAACGCTCCAGGCGATCGGCCGCAGGCTGATGGAGTGGCGGGCGGGCTCGCCCGGTGACACTCGGACTCGCCGAACCCCGCTCGACAGGACGCGTGGCTCACCGGCCAGGTCGACCAGGACCAGGCTGGCGACCACGTCATGGGTTTCCCGATCGCACCGCGTCGTCACTTCTACCTGAGGGGAACCGGCGATGGACAGGGGACGTGCCAGCTGGGCACTCGTGTAGCAAAGGACGTCACGACGATCCTCGGCCGCAGCCTGGCTGCTGAGGTGGTCCGGTCCAAACAGAAAGGGCACCAGGGGCTCGGCCACCAGGACGTCCGGAGGGCCGGGATCCGATCGGCCCTCAGCCAAGCGCCCGTCGCCGTGCCGGGAGTTCGCCGCCCCGCCGCTCGTCGCCGACCACTCGACCAGCCGGTGAGGTGGCGGCCACGAGGGCGCCGATACCCATCCGAGGCCCGGGGAGAAGTATCGGATCGGATCACCTGGGGCCTCCCCTTTCCCCTTCAGTGTCCGATCGAAGAACGCCACGAGCGCCTCGTGTACGACGAAAGGTCCAGCCTCCTCGCCCAGCTCCAGGTCACCCACCCGAGTCCCCCAGGGCATGTGGACCCAGGGACCGCAGATGGTTTCTGGGCCGAGCGCTTCGATGACGCGAGCCGTCCCCGACGAAAAGGTGTCGAACCACCCCATGACGCAGAAGGCCGGCACGTCGATCGCGGAGAGGTCCGGCCGTCGATCGGCCCAGTACCCGTCGTCCTCGGGGTGGTCCAGCCATTCGGTGAACCACACCGGCGGATCGTCGCCCAGGGCGCCCGAGATCGGGAGGGCGTCCTGGTCGGGCACGATCGGAACGGCGCCTTTCTCCTGCCCCGCGAGCTGCGCAGCCCAGAAGGTGGCGAATGCCCACCGCAGGCACCCGCCCTCGTACGTCCACCCTTCGTACGGATCCGGGCAGCACATCATGGGAGCGATCGCTCGCAGGGAAGAGGGGCGGCGCGCGGCGATGGCCAGCTGCATCCACCCCTGATAGGAGAAGCCGTACATGGCCACGTCCCCATTGGAGAACGGGAGCCGGGCCGCCCATTCGACCGTGGCCACCCCATCGCCGGCTTCGTTGACGAAAGGAGCGAAGCGCCCCTCGGAGTCACCACGACCGCGAACGTCCTGCACCACGACCGCATACCCACTCCGAGCCAACCACGATGGGTGCGGGAGAACGGGGGACGAGGCCACCGACCGGCCGTAGGGGAGCCGCTGAACAAGGACCGGCCACGGTCCTCCCTCGGCGGGATGCCAGGCATCCGACACGAGCCGGACGCCGTCCGGCATCACGGCGTCGAGGCCCACCTCTCGAACGATCTCCGACGTCGGGTAACCCATCATGCTGCCGCCACCCGCGTGCCCATCCGAGAGAGGATGACATGGGCGGCGTTGCGGCCCGAAGCGCCCCAGATGCCGGCGCCCGGAAAGGTGCCCGCGCCAGTGAGATAGAGGCCGCGAAGGGGAGTTTCGTATCTGGTCAGCTCCCGGTCCCGCCCGATCAGGGCGGAAACCGCCGTGCCGGCGTATGCGGGGGCGAGGCCTCGCTCCAACCCGAAGTCGCGCTCATAATCGAGCGGGTTCATGACGCGCCACAGGCGGACGGACTCGCGAAAGCCGGGCTCCATCAGTGTGGCGAAGGCGTCGAGCCAGCGAGCGGGCTCAGCGCTTCCCTCCCATCCGTCTCGCAACCGATAGGGGGTAAAGAGGACCTCGAGGCTGAACACGTCATCGCCATTCACGAGCATCGAGGGGTCCACGACCGAGGGAACGTTGACGTAGAACATGGGGCGAGCCGCCACCTCGCCGCGATCCATCGCCGCGTGGGCGCGAACGATCTCCGGCAGTCCGGGCGACACGATCGTGGTCGGGACGAGCGGCTCCTCCACGCCCAGCCGTCCCTGGAGGGCCTCGTCCAGCGCGCGGAACCGCGGGCGGTGGGTGAGGATCGCGTCCACCTTCGATTCGTATCCCTCGCGCGCCGTACGCGCGCTCCACCGGCGGATGACCGGGACCATTTTCGACGGGGGCCTGGCCAGCCATCGGATGAGCGCCGACCGCGGATCCGCCGCAGCCACCACGACCGGAGCCTCCACGACCTCGCCGCTCGACAGGGCGGCTCCTCGCACAGCGTTTCCCTCAGCCAGCAGCTCGGTCACCCGGGTATCCGTGCGGATCGCCCCCCCCGAATCCTCGACGCATGCGGCAAGCGCCGCGGGCAGGCTCCCGCTCCCGCCCACCGGCCTGCCCACGCCGGTCACGTGTTTCATGGCGTACCCCAGGGCACCCAGTCCCGTGCCGGCGGTCTCGGGTGAAAGTCCCCACACTGCCGGTCCGGTCGTTACGACGGGCGATCTCAGCGCCTCGGTGGAGAACAACGAGCGGACCACGGACCCGACAGTCCGCCGGCTCCAGGAAAGCAGGATGCGAGCCCCTCGGCCGCGACGCTCGAGGACACGACGAGCCACCCGACCCGGTGTGGGCGGGGCGCAGGCCAGCTCCAGGATCAGCTCCGCCGCGGGGATCGCCACGCGAAGATAGCGTCGGTACCGCTCCACCTCGGCCGGCTGGACGAGCGCCAGTCCATCGAGAGTTCTCGCCGGGTCGCGGAACAGGAACCAGGGGGGTTCCCCGTTCCAGCCCAGGGACAGTTGGGTGGGATCGACCTCCAGATAGCGAAGGCCGAACCGGGAGAGGTCCAGTTCCTCGGTGATCGGGGTGGCAAGTACCAGGCTGTGGTCGCAGTTGCAGACGTTGACCCGGGCTCCGCCCAGCGCCTCGACGGTGGAGGCACACCCTCCGACGGCTGGCCGGGCCTCCAGAACCAGCACGTTGAGACCTGCCCGGGAGAGGTATGCGGCGCAGACAAGGCCGTTGTGGCCGGCTCCAACGACCACCGCGTCGTGATCGGACCGTCCCGAAGGCATATGCCTTGACTTCAAGTTGTCTGACGTCTTACTGTCAGCCGTTCACTAGGGGGCGCCGATCGATGGAAACGGGACTCTTTTTCCTCGCGGGCGTGGAGATGGAGGACGCCGGAGCCGGGCCCCCCGCACCGACCGAGCGCCGCTACGGACAGCCGGAGATCTGGTACGCCCAGGAGCGCATGCTGGACGTCGGTGTCCGCGCCGAGGAGCTCGGTTACGACAGCTTCTGGCTCACCGAGCACCACTTCCAGTACGAGGGTTATGAGGTCATCCCCAATGCCATCCTGTTCGGGGCCATCCTCGCCGAGAGGACCCAACGGATCAAGATCGGGGCCCTGTTCAACATCGTTCCCCAGTGGCATCCGCTCCGGCTGGCCGAGGACTTCGCCGTGTTCCACAACTTCTCCGGGGGCCGAGGAATCCTCGGCGTGGGCAGGGGCACGGTCCCGCGGGAGGCACAGTCGCTCGGAACCGTCGTGGGGTCCTGGGACAACCCGGACAAGGCCGAGGCGGACCGGATCAACCGCGAGGTCATGGACGAGGCGATGGAGATCATCACGCTCGCCCTGGACAACGAGACGTTCTCCTTCCAGGGCAAGCACTTCCACCTCCCCCCGCCTGGGTTGCCGGATCGAGGGGGGACCGTCCAGACTCTGACGCTCGTTCCTCGGCCCAAATACCCGTACGAGATCTGGCAGGCGATCACCTCGCCTCCCACCCTGGAGACCGTTCCCCGCAAGGGCTACAACGGCGTGTTCTGGCTGATGCATCACGCCTTCCTCAAGCGGTTCTGGGACCGTTACGCCGACCTCCACGACGAGACGTTCGGGGGTCCACTCGAGCCCGGAGCCAAGAGGATGCTCGTGCTGAACATGCACATCGATGACACCCACGAGAAGGCTCTCGAAACGGCTCGCCCGGGTCACGACGAGTTCTGGAAGTTCCTCGGTCCGTACGGATGGAGCCGCGGCTACATGGGGGACGACGGCAAGCCGGCGGAACCGGGTCTGATCCCCACGCTGGAGCAGTCCCTGGAGCAGAGGGTCTGGACAGTTGGCACCTCGGAGGAAGTGGCGGAGGGCGTCGAGTTCTACCGACAGATGCTCTCGCTCCGGACGATCACGATCATCCCTCAGTTTCCGGGCGAGACGTACAAGCAGGCCGAGGAGCAGATGACCCGGTTCGCCGAGGAGGTCCTGCCCCTGCTCGACCTGGCCCCCACCCAGGTGAGCTAGGACCGACCGGCTGATGCTGCTGCGCGCGGCGACGCTCGCCCACGGGGCTCTCGTCGACGTCCGGACCATCGGAGACCGGGTCACCGAGGTTGCTCCAGCCGGGGGCTTGCGGCGGGACCCGGATGAAGACGTGCAGGACCACACCGGCTATCTCCTGGTTCCCGCGCCCGCCGAGCCACACGCCCACCTGGACAAGGCCTTCACCGCGGCCGAGGTCCCCAACCCGGCCGGCGACCTGGAGGGGGCGATCGAGGCCTGGCTGGCCTATCGCGTCGGACTCACGGTGGCCGATGTGTTCGAACGAGCTCGGAGCGCGGCCCTGCGGAGCCTGGCCCACGGTGTGACGGCCATCCGAACGCACGTCGACGTAGGTGAGGGCATCGAGCTGCGAGGGCTCCAGGCGATCCTGACCCTTCGCGATGACCTCGCCGAGATCCTTCCCTTGCAGGTGGCGGCTTTGGTCTCGAGGCCGCTCACCGGTCCAGAGGGGGCCGAGAACCGGGCCTTCCTTCGGGCTGCCATGGAGGCCGGCGCGGACCTGGTTGGAGGCGCCCCCCACGTCGACCCCGATCCGGCGGCGGCCCTGGAGTTCTGCATGGAGACGGCGTCCGAGTACCGAAGGCCGGTCGACCTGCACATGGACGAGACGCTCAACCCCTCCATGCTGGGTCTGGCCGATCTGGTCCGCAGGGTAATCGACGGCTTCCCGCACTCCGTCACCGCCAGCCATTGTGTGAGCCTCGGCGTCCAGCCTGCAGAGGTGCAGGCCCGAGTGGCGGGAGACCTTGCCGCGGCCGGCGTCTCCGTGGTGGTCCTTCCCCAGACCAACCTGTACCTGCAGGGCAGGCGGTCGGCTACCTCCCCCCCGCGCGGCCTGACCGCGGTCCGCGCGCTCCTCGACGCCGGCGTCACCGTGGCGGCAGGCGCGGACAACGTCCAGGATGCCTTCAACCCGCTCGGGCGGGGAGACCCGCTGGAGACGGCGAGCCTGCTGGTCGCGGCCGGCCACCTGACCCCGTCCGAGGCGTATGAGCTGGTGAGCGCGGGGGCTCGGAACGCCATGGGCCTTCCGCGGGTCGACGTGGAGCCCGGCTCACCGGCCGAGCTCGTGGCCGTGGCCGGGTCCTCCCTTCAGGAGGTCATCGCCACAGCCAGCGAGGATCGATTCGTCTTCTCGAGGGGGCAGCTGACATCCCGGACCAGCGTGGCCCGGCACGTGATCGGGTCCACTGGGTCGAACGCCTCCGATCGTCCGGCCCTGGAGGCGTACCTGTGGCGGTGACGGAAGCCCGCCGGGCGACGGAAGCGCTGGCCTTCGACCGCGTGTCGATGGTGTTTCCGAACGGGACCCACGCACTCCAGGATGTCAGCTTCCAGGTCGACTGGGGGGAGTTCGTGGCAGTCGTCGGCCCATCGGGGTGCGGCAAGTCCACCCTGCTTCGGATCGCCTCCGGTCTGGAGAACGCCACCGCGGGGCGGGTCAAGGTCGGCGGGACCAACCTCGGATTCGTGTTCCAGGACGCAACGCTGCTCCCGTGGCGGACGGTCCAGGGGAACGTGGAGCTGCTGGGAGAGTTGCACGGGCTCCCGAAGGCGGACCGTGGGAAGCGCGCTGAGGAAGCCATCGACCTGGTCGGCCTGAAGGGGTTCGAGAGCAACCATCCCAAGCAGCTCTCGGGGGGGATGCGCATGCGCGTGTCCCTGGCCCGCACGCTCACCATGAAGCCCGAAGTGGCCTTGTTCGACGAGCCCTTCGGGGCGCTGGACGAGATCACTCGGGGCCGCCTGAACGACGAGCTGCTCCGCCTGTTCATGCTGGAGCGGTTCGCGGGACTGTTTGTCACGCACTCCATCCTCGAAGCGGTGTTCCTGGCGGGCCGCGTGCTGGTGATGTCGGGTCGTCCTGGGCGGATCCTCGGCCAGGTGGAGGTGCCGTTCGGCTACCCGAGAGCACCCGAGCTTCGGTTCGAACCGGAGTTCGCCGGCGTGGCCGGCCAGGTGTCCGCGCTGCTCAGAGAGGGACACGCGTGAGGCCCGTTCGCGACGACGAGGCGATAGCGCACCCGGTGGTTTCCCCGGAGGCCGGGCCGGTCCAGAGGGTCAAGACGCAACCCGAAGGACCCGAGAGAAAGGGCGGGTTCCTCCGCCAGGTCATCACGATCGCCGGTCCACCCATCGCGGTCGCGGCCCTAATCGTGGGCGTGTGGTACTTCCTGAGCTACATCTTCCTCCAGCCCACCCAGCGGTTCCTCCTGCCGCCGCCCCACGAAGTGGTAAAGGTGGGGATCCTGGATTGGAACAACTTCCAGGAGATCCTCCTGACCGGACTGCTTCCCACCATGTATGTGGCGATGCTGGGCCTGGCCATCTCCATCGTCGTAGGGGTGTCCTGGGCAGTCCTCATGTCCCAGGCCACGTGGATCGAGCGGTCGACCTATCCCTACGCGGTGATCATCCAGACGATCCCGATCATCGCCATTGTGCCCCTCGTCGGCTTCTGGTTCGACTACGACTTCAAGGGACGGGTCATCGCCTGTGTGATGATCTCGATCTTCCCCATCATCACGAACACCTTGTTCGGCCTGAAGTCCGCCGACCCCGCCCTGCATGATCTGTTCACCCTTCACGGCGCTGGCCGGTCCACACGTCTGCTGAAGCTCCAGTTCCCCGGCGCCCTTCCTGCCATTTTCACGGGCTTCCGCATTTCGGCGGGCCTGTCTGTGATCGGCGCGATCGTGGGCGACTTCTTCTTCCGCCGGGGGAATCCGGGGATCGGACGGCTGATCGACATCTATCGGTCGCAGCTCGCAGGGGAGAGGCTGATCACGACCATCCTCATCTCCTCGCTTCTGGGGATCGTGGTGTTCTGGGGATTCGGGTTTCTCGGAAATCGGCTCACGCGCTCGTGGCACGAGTCGGCCCAGACGAGGAAGTGAGGGACATGTAGGCCGGAAACTTCGCATCGACGTTCGGATCGCGGAGGGAACGTTCGTTCACCAGCCCGGGGGGAGGAAAGGAGGAGGGGATGCGAGGGAAGAACCTGATCCGCCGGTGGGCGCTGCTGGGGGTGGTCGCGATCGTCGCCGCGGCCTGCGGCAACGACACGACGACCACTCCGCCTCAGTCGCCGACCGCCGGGGGGACCACCTCGCCCGGTGGCTCGGTCTACGACGTGAGCCTCAAGGGCATCTGCCCGGACAAGATCATTCTCCAGACCGACTGGTTCCCGGAGGTCGAACACGGAGCGTCCTACAACTTGATAGGGCCCGGCGGCACGATCGACGCGGGCAAGGGAACGTACACGGGCCCGCTTCGCAACACCGGCGTCGAGATGGAGATCAGAGCGGGAGGACCATTCATCGGCTTCTCCCAGCCGACAGCGCAGATGTACTCGGACCAGGACATCTTCATCGCCTTCGCCGACACGGGTGACCAGTTGAAGACCTACGCCACGCTGCCGGCCGTCGGGGTCGTGGCCCCTCTGGAGATCGGTCCCCAAATCATCCAGTTCGACCCGGCCCAGTACGACTTCAGCACGGTCTCCGACGTGAAGGCGTCCGGTGCCACGGTCCTTTACTTCGAGGGCGCCGCGTGGGCCGACTACATGGTGGGGACGGGGCAGCTCGACCAGAGTCAGCTCGACGCCTCGTACGACGGCTCCCCGGCTCGGTGGGTGGCCTCGGGGGGGAAGGTGGTCCAGCAGGGGTTCGCCACCAACGAACCGTACAAGTACGAGCACGACATCGACGGCTGGAAGAAGCCCGTGGACTTCCTGCTCCTCCACGACTCCGGCTGGACGATCTACCAGTCGAACATCGTGACCAGGCCGGACAACATCAACAAGTACTTCGAGTGCTTCAAGAAGCTGGTGCCCATGTACCAGCAGTCAGAGGTCGACTACATCAACAATCCCGAGCCAACCAACAACCAGATCCTCGAGATCGTGAAGGCGATGAACACCTTCTGGACCCTGTCCCCGGAGCTGAACGCGGACGCCGTCCAGAAGATGCGCGACCTGAAGGTGGTCTCCAACGGGCCGAACAGCACGCTGGGGGACTACGACTTCGACCGCATCCAGGAGTTCATGGACACGTTCATCCCGATCCTCCAGGGGAAGGGAGTGGAGGTGGCGGGGGGGCTGACGCCACAGCGCATCGCGACGAATGAGTTCATCGACCCCAACATCGGGCTGTGACCGAACCGGTCTTCGTCCTCGGGCTGGGCGGCTCGACCAGGCCGAACTCGACCACGGAGCTGGCGCTCCGGGTGAGCCTGGCGGCCGCCGATGCGGCCGGGGCGGAGACCCTGATGCTCGGCTCCGCCGACCTCCTCCTGCCCCTGTACGAGCCGGATCCGCGCCAGCGGGCGCCGAAGGCCGTCAGGTTGCTGGAGGAGGTCAGGCGGGCCGACGGCCTGATCATCGCCTCGCCCGGCTATCACGGGGCGCTGTCAGGGATGGTGAAGAACGCTCTCGACTACCTGGAGGACATGCGAGTCGACACCCCTCCGTACCTCGACGGCAAGGCGGTCGGTTCGATCGCGACAGCCACCGGCTGGCAGGCAACCATGTCCACGATCATGAGCCTGCGCTCGGTGGTGCATGCGCTCCGAGGATGGCCGACGCCGATGGGAGCGACCATCAACACGGGCGGTGACGTCTTCGACTCGGGCGGGGAATGCATCGATGAGGTCGCACGCTTCCAGCTGGAGCTGGTGGGGAAGCAAGTGGTCGAGTTCGCGCGCATGCGGGCGGCCGTCGCCGCGGCCAGGGCGGGAACGGGGGGCTGATGGCCGGGCGGACCATGAGGTCGGTTCGGAACCCGCTGGTGCGGGATCGCCGGCCACTGTACCTCCAGGCCGTGGAGGCGATCCAGACGTACGTGTCCGACAACGGTCTCTCCGCCGGAGAGCGCCTGCCGAGTGAGGTGGAGCTAGGCGCGCTCCTGGGGGTGGGCCGCTCCACGATCAGGGAGGCCATGGGTCACCTGGAGCTGGCCCGGGTGGTGGAACGGCGGCGGGGTGTCGGGACGGTGTTCCTCGGTCCTCACGGTCCGGCCGCCGTCGGCCTGGAGACCCTCGAATCGCTCGAGTCTCTTGCCGCCCGGCAGGGGTGGCGCTGCAGAACCAGGGACGTCCAGATCCGACCGGGCGAGGCCGACGAGGAACAGGCGCGCAGGTTGGAGATCGAACGGGGCAGCCCCGTGTCGATCATCACCCGCATCAAGGCGAGAGACGGTGTCCCGCTCGCCGAGATGGAGAGTGTGGTGCCGGCTGAAGTGATCTCGTTCGACATCCTGCGGGCAGAGTTCGAGGACTCCATCACCGAGCTCATGACGCGCCGGCACTCCCCTCGCGTCCGGTTCGCCCGGGCCGAGGTCACGGCCGTGCCGTGCGACGCCCGCCGGGCCCGCCGTCTCGATGTGGCTTCGGGAAGCCCCCTGGTGGTCATGGACGAAGTGTTCCTGGGCGAAGACGGTCAGGTCTTGGCGTGGAACGTCCTGTCGTTCGTCCCGAGCGGCATCCGTCTGGAGGTCATTCGACGGGCAGGACCGGGTCCGCGCCTGGGTCCTTCCCATGCGGATGGAGCCGGCCGCTCGTCCCACCGGTGATGGCATAGGAAAGGACCGGACATGCTCTTGCAGCAACTGCTCGTGGACGGGGCGAACAGGACACCGGAGAAGACAGCTTTCCACTGGGTCGAGCGTGGCCGGACCCTCTCCTTCGCGGGCGCCGTCGGCGGCATGGAGAGGGTCGCGGGTGCCCTGGCCGGTCTGGGCGTGCAGCGCGGCGATCGCGTGGGCGTCTTCGCCCACAATGGCATGGACTACCTCCTCGCGATGTTCGGAGCATGGCGCCTGAGCGCCATCTGTGCTCTGGTGAACGTCCAGTACGCGGACCACCTCGACTACTACGTCAACGACGCGCAGCCGACGGTCCTGATCTACACAGGCGACCATCACGAGACGATCGAGCGCCACCGGCCCGATCTCGCCAGTGTCCGCCACTACGTCTGCCTGGACGGCGCCCGAGACGGATCCCTCGCCTGGGCCGAACTCCTGGAGGCGGCATCCACACCTCCTCCGGACCGGACCTCGGAGGACGACGTGGCCCACCTCTCGTATACCTCCGGGACGTCCGGGAATCCCAAGGGAGCGTGTCTGGCCCACGAGCCGACGATGCGCGCGACCCGGTGCATCGCCGAGCGTCTTCGCGTCGGGGGGTCTGACGTCTCTCTGGGACCGACTGCCCTCAGCAGCTCCTATCACCTCGTGGCGAACCTCCTGCCCGCACTGCACCGGGGAGCCACCGTATGCGTGATGAGCAAGTGGGAGGCGGAGAAGGGATGGGTCTCCCTGGAGGAGCTCGGGGCCACCATCCTCGCGGCGAACCCGACCATCCTCAGGGACGTACTGGACGAGTCCCGCCAACGGGGGCGCGCGCCCGCCAGGCTGCGTCTGGCGGTCTCCGGCGGCGCCCCGGTCCCTCCCGAGCTGAAGGTTGCGTGGCGGGACGAGCTGGGGGTGACCCTCGCCGAGAGCTATGGCCAGAGCGAGCTTGGCGGATTCGTGGGTCTCGGTTCTCCCGATCCCGTCCTCGACGAGAAGGTCTTGGCGTGTGGACGGCCCCTGCCGGACAAGGAGGTTCGGATTCTGGACGACGAGGGGAACGAGGTCCCCCCCGGGAGCATCGGAGAGATCTGCCTTCGCGGCGGATTCATGGCCGGGTACTGGCAGCTTCCCGAGAAGACGGCCGAGACCCTTCGAAGTGGGTGGCTGCACACGGGGGACGTGGGCTACATGGACTCGGACCAGTTCGTGTTCGTGCGCGGGCGTCTGTCGGAACGCCTCCGCGTGGCGGGGACGTTCTGGTACCCGCGCGACGTGGAGGAGGTCCTGATGCGCTACCCGGGCATCCGGGAGGCAGCGCTCATCGGATTGCCGGACGCGGACATCGGCCACAAGCCCGTGGCCTGTGTGACGCTGAAGGGAGGCGAGATCGACCCGAATGAGGTGCGTCGCTTCGTCGAGCAGGAGCTCGGCCGCGACCTGGCCCATCTGACCATCCGGGTCATCGACGAGATGCCCATGACCCCCACGGGAAAGATCAGTAAGGCCCAGCTGTTGGACGCGGCCCTGGCATGACGAGCGTCCACGATCCCGCGCAGCGGCGGGTGGCCTGGCGCACCAGTCCCGAAGTCGAGGAGATCGCTCGCGGCAACGCGCTGGTGGTCCAGCCCATCGCCTCGGTAGAGCAGCATGGTCCGCATCTGCCCTGCTACACGGACTCGCTGGTCGCGGACGGCCTGGTGGCTCGGGCGGTCGCTCTCACGCCGGTGGACGTGGAGGTGTGGACGTTACCGGTGATCGCCTACGGCAAGTCCAATGAACACCTCGGATACCCAGGGACCATCTCGCTCTCGGCAGAGACCTTGATCGCGGTGTGCCGCGACGTGGGCCGTTCGGTGGCGCGGTCGGGCTTCAGGAAGCTGGCGTTCGTCAATGGCCACGGCGGCCAACCCCACCTGCTCGAGATGGTGGCTCGGGACATCCGGGAGGAGACGGGCCTCATGGTGTTTCCGCTGTTCCCGTACCGGTTGGGCGTCCCCCAAGGCGTGGTCAGCTCGCCGGAGGAGGAGGCGCTCGGTATCCACGGCGGCGAACTGGAGACCTCATTGGTGCTGGCGCTGGAGCCGGATGCGGTTCACATGGATCGAGCCGAGCCCGGGGACGAACGCGTCCGGAAGTTGTACGGAGACCTCCAGTATCTGAGCCTGGAGGGGGCCCTCCCCACGGCATGGCTCACCCGCGACCTGTCGGAGAACGGGGTGATCGGGGACCCAACCCAGGCGACGGCCGAACGGGGCGAGCGGGCTCTGGCCCACATGGCCGAGGGGCTGTCCCGGGTCTTCGCGGAGATCTGCGAGTTCGAGCTTTGAGCGTCGCGGTGCTCGGCTCCGGGGCCGGTGCGCTGGCGGTGGCGGCGGACCTCGCCCACGCCGGCCGGGACGTGGTGATGGCCGACCTTCCGGAGTTCGCTGGCAACCTGGACCCCGTCCGCCGGCAGGGTGGCGTGCGCGTGATGGCCGGCCTGTACGGCGCCAGGGTCGAGCCTGCTCGCGTGTCCGACGGCGTCGAGGAGGCGGTCGGAGGCGCCGAGCTCGTCGTCGTCGTCGTTCCCTGCTTTGGGCACGAACCCTTCGTGCGGGTCCTCACGCCGCAGCTGGAGGAGGCGCAATCCCTCCTCTTCTTCGGCGAGGGGAGCGGCTCCATCGTCGCGCGCATCGCCTTGGCGAGGGAGGGGAAGCCCGGCGTGCGGGTGGGGGAGACGAATACCCTTCCCTACCTGGCCAGGCCGGCGGGGCCGGGTGGGGTGACCGCGGACCGGAAGGTCGGTGGAGTGCTGCTGGCGGGCGTTCCCTCCTCGACCACGAAGGAGCTGCTCGACCAGGTGAGCGACGTCTGGCCCTACATCTCGCCCGCCGAGTCCGTGTGGGAGACCGTGCTGATCAACTTCAACGCCATCGACCACGTGGCCACCATGGTGGCCAACGCGGGCACCGCGGAGAACCGGACGGGCGGGATGCTCCTGTGGGGTGAGGGCGCCACGCCCAGCGTGGTGCGGGTGATCGAGGCCGTGGACGGCGAGCTCCTCAACCTCAGGCGGGCGCTGGGACTGGCCGACGAGCGGCGCTACCGGGACTTCCTCGTCGCCCAGGGCTTTGCCCCTGACGTCGGGCCGGCGCTGTACGACGTCATGCGGGCGAGCAAGCTCGTGGTCGGCTACGCCCCGACCGGACCCGATGGGCTGAAGACCCGTTACCTCACGGAAGACGTGCCGTACGCTCTGGTGCTGGCGGCCTCCATCGGCGACGAGATCGGCGTGGAGACCCCGATCATCGATGCCCTGATCGCCATCACCTCGGTCATGCTCGAACAGGACTTCACGGCCCGAGGCCGGACCCTGGCACGCTTGGGTCTTGCCGGTGGCGGGGTCGATGGGCTGCGCCGATTCGCCGATACCGGCGACATCTCGATCACGGCATGATCGGGGCGCTCTGGTCGATCGGAGCGGCCATCGCGTTCTCGCTCGGCCACGTCGCCCTGGCCAAGGGGATCCCTCCGCTCGGTGTGGTCCGAGCCACGACCCTCCTGCTGGTCTCGGCAGCGGTGGCCACCTCGGTGGCCGCCCTCGCCATCGACGGTCCGCGGGTCCTGGCGTCTGCCCCGGTGGCGGCGATCTCCTGGTTCGCCGCGTCCGGGCTCATCCACTACGGCGGATGGGGTTTCATGAACGCGAGCATCCAACGGGTTGGACCCTCCCGGTTCAGCGCGATCTCCGGCGTGACGCCGCTCTTCGGCGCCGTGCTGGCCGTGGCCTTTCTGGGGGAGACCGTCAACCCAATCATGGCGGCCGGGATCGCGCTCATCGTGGTCGGGACGTACTTCATCGCGGCGAGCTGATCGCCATGGGCCGAGTGGAGACTCCGCGGGTTCCCCGGACCCATACCTGGGGCATCGACCGGAGCATGATCGCCGGCTATCTCTTCGGCATCGCCACGGCCGCGTGCTGGGCGACCAGCCCGATCCTCATCCGGAAGGGTCTGGTGGGCCTGCCATCGCCGTTGTGGGGGGTGAGCATCGGGCTCGCCGTCGCCGCGGTGGGATTCGCGTTGTGGCTGTGGTTGAGGCGGACCCAGCCCGGTCCACGTGCTTCGCGCTGGAGCGGTCTGGACCGGGTCATCAAGGTGGCCATTTGGTTTCAGGTGCTCGCCGGCCTGGCCTCAGGTCTGGGATCCGTGGCCCGCACCGTGGCGATCGACCTGGCCCCGGTCGTCGTGGTGGTTCCACTCGTCCAGACGGCCTCCCTGTGGACGATCGTCTTCGCCTGGCTCTTGTTGGGCCGGCATGTCGAACGGGTGACGCCCAAGCTGATCTTCGGGGCGGTGCTGGTCGTCGCGGGCGCCGCACTGGTGATCGTGGGCCTGGAAGCGTGAGCTGGGGTTCCTTACGTCTGTACCAGGCGGAGGATGCCGTCAGGCGAACTGAAGTAGACCCAACTGTTGGGCCCCCGATGCATCCCCAGGATGCCGGATGGGTGGTCGTAGATCACTGCTGAACCGACCACCGAGAGCCGGTCGGCGCTCAACTTCAGCCGCCGGATCTTCCCATCGATCCACGCGCCGAACAGCAACGTACCGCTCGTGGCCGTGCCGAGCCCGCACCCCTTGCAGAAGGCGGCGCCGGTAGGGGCGATGACCGGGTTGTAGACCCAGGAGGGTGCGACTGGATTCGGGCCGCTGGCGTTGGTGTCGGGACACGAAGAGTTGGGCCCCCATCCGAAGTTCCGCCCTACCCGGATCCGGTTGATCTCGTCGTTGCACTCAGGCCCGTTCTCGGTCTCCCACAACATCCCGGTGGGTGGGTCCCACGCCAGGCCGATGGAGTTTCGGTGGCCGTACGTCCACACGCGATTGCCGAACGGATTGTTCGGCGCGGCCGAACCGTTCCTACGCAACCGCAGGATCTTTCCCGACCTGGAGGAGAGGCTCTGCGCGCTCGCCCTGTTCCCCGCGTCACCCGTCACGACGTACAGGTAGTCGTCTGGCCCGAAGTCGATGAATCCGCCGTTGTGAAACGAGTTGGCCGTGATCGTCAGGATCGGGGTCACCGAGAAGCTTCCGTCCGCTCGCCGGAGGACGCTGATGACCTCGTTCCGCAACGGGTCCCTCTTCGTCACGTAGACGAAGACCCGTTTCGGGTTCGGCCAGCGGGGATCAACAGCGAGGCCGAGGAGACCCTGTTCACCGTTGGTCGAGACTCCTCCGATCTGCCTCCACAAACGGTCGATCCTCGACTGGCGGTCGAAGACCCGGATCTGTCCCGTCAGCCGTTCCCCGTAGAACAGCCAGCGGCCTCCGGGAGCGAAGTCGAACCCGACGGGCCAGCAGCTCGGATTGCTCGCCCTGCACGCCAGCACCCGCACCCGCCCCACGGCTGCATGGGCCCTTTCAGTGCCAAGCGGAGGGAGCAGGGGCAGCAGCGCCGCGGCGAGTGCTACGACAACGATCCGCTTGGCAGTGCGAAATGACCTGACGGACATGCTTCTCACCCTAGCCCGCCGATCGCTCGTCCTCAACGAAATTCAGTATTGGCGCCTGAGAAAGCCTCGATCATGGCGCCGACGTCGTCGCCCAGTGGGTACAGGATCGGGCACGTGCAACCCGCGTCCACATACTCCCGCACCTTGGCCCGGCACTCGTCCGGTGTCCCCGAAGCGGTGATCAACTGCACGATCTCGTCGGGCACCAGCTTCATGGCCTTGTGGATCTCCTCGGGCCCGGCTGGCCAGGTGAGCACCTTGCCGATCTCGTCGAGCAGTGACTGGTCCACCCCGCTCGCCTTCATGATGTGTGGTTGCTGTCCCAGGTACTGGGTGACCAGCTCGCGGGCCCGATCCAGGGCCGGTTCGCGGTCCTCGTCCAAGGAGCACACCACGAGCTGGGGCCGGTCGATGTCCTCGACGCTCCGCCCCGACCGCGCAGCTCCCGTGGCCAGCGCGCCCATCGCCCGGTGGTTGTACGTGGGGCCGACCAGGTAGTTGAGGACCACGCCATCCGCGATCTCCCCTGCCAGTTCCATCATCTTCATACCGGTGGCCCCGATGTAGATCGGGACGTCACGCGGTTCGCGGTTGCCGTGCACCACGTCGATCTGGATGTCGTCGACGCGCACGAAGTCCCCCCTGAAGGAGACTCGCTCCATGGCCAGGAGCCTGCGGGTGACCTCCACCGTCTCCCGCATCGCCCTCAGCGGGTTGCGGCGCTCGATCCCGACCTTCGACGCGAGGGGATCCCACCAGGCCCCGATGCCCAGGATGATCCGACCGGGCGCCAGGTCGTCCAGGGTGACGAACGTCGCCGCCAAGAGCCCCACGTTGCGGGTCCAATTGTTGACCACACCCGATCCGACCTTGATCCTCTCGGTCACGGCGGCGAACGCCGCCATGGGCACGGTGGCTTCTCGAACCAGCCGGCTCTCGGCCTGCCAGACGGCCTCGAACCCCTGCCGTTCCGCGTGCCGCGCGAACTCCATCCCCTCTCGGATGGGGTGCTTGTCCTGCAGATACAGCGCCACCCGGCCTTTTGGAACGGCCATCTACTCCATCCCAGCCGGAGTGAATGAATGCTCTTCGATGTCTTCCATCCGGCGCCACAGCCGTTCGGCGACCTCTCGGGATTTGGCTGTGAGCTCTTCGTCATCGGTCTGGACCAGACGCCGATCGCGTACGACCCATCGACCGGCCACCATCACGTCGCGGACGTGCCGTGCTTGAAGGCCGAACACCCAGTGGGCGGCGAGGTTCTCCTCGGTCAGAGGGGTAGGTGGCTCGTACTCGAGGACGACCAGGTCGGCCGGCGCGCCCGGCTCGATTCGGCCGAGCAGTGGCTCACCCAGGGCCGAACCCGCGAACCGCGCCGATTCGGCAAGCCTCTCCAGAACCCACGCCGGCCCGATGGAAGGATCGGCTTCCCGAGCCCGCCAGTACGCTGCCTTCGACTCGGCGAACATGTCGCCGTCGATCCCGTCGGTCCCAATGGCAAGCTTCGAAAAGCCTTGGATGGGCGCATGCCCGACGCGGTTGTTCATGTTGGAGCGGGGGTTGTGGACCGCGGTGGCGCCCGAATCACGCACGTCCTGGAGTTCGGCCTCGTCGAGGTGGATGCAGTGGGCGAGAAGCGCCCGGTCGTCCAATGCGCCGGCCTCGGCCAACCGAGCGACCACGCGGGTGCGGAATCGCGCCTCCGCGTCCCGCTCGTCAGCGGCGTCCTCGGCCACATGGATGTGGATACCGGCACCTTCCGATCGGGCGAGGTCGACGCAAGCATGGAGGGTCTCCTCGGAGAGCGTGAACGAAGCATGTGCCCCGACCATCCCTTTGGCGAGGCCAAACGACGCCTGTTTCAGAAATCTGCGGTTCTCGTCGATCCCGGCAGAAGCGCGCTCGGGCCCGTCACGGTCGCTGACCTCGTAGCAGAGGAGCGATCGCACGCCGAGGCCCTCCAGCGCGGACGCAACCTGGTCGAGCGAACCGTCGATCGCATTCGGAGAGGCATGATGGTCCACGATCGTGGTGGTCCCAGCCGACAGGGCGTCCAGCCCCCCCACACTCGCCGACGACCTGACACTCGGAAGGTCCAGGGCCCGGTCGAGGCGCCACCAGACTCGCTGGAGGATCTGCAGGAAGTTCTGTGGCGGCGCCAGCCGGTACGGCATCCCCCGAGCCAACGAGGAGTACAGGTGGTGATGGGCGCAGACATTGCCGGGAATGACCAGGCATCCGGAGCAATCGAGCCGCTCGGCGTCGCCTGAGTACATGCCGGTCAGGTCCCGGACCCGCCCTTCCTGGATGACCACGTCGCCACCTACCACGCGGGCGGGCGAGAGCGAAGCGACGACGGTGCCTCCGGTGAGCTGAAGGACGTCGGCCACTTACTCCCTGGCCCGCCCGGATGCGGCGAGCCGCGGCACCGCCGCTCTGGCGGCCGGTGAGTCCTTCATCGGCAACCGGGTCCGGCGGATCCCGTCGAACGCGTGCAGTGCGCCGGCCACCGCAGACGCGGTGGGGACGAGGGCGATCTCACCCACTCCCTTGGCGCCGTACGGGCCCTCGGGCTGATGCTCCTCCACGAAGATGCACTCCACCTGAGGCATCCCATGGGGCGGGATGATGTTGAGCGACTTCAGCGTCTCGGTGACGGGGACGGCGCCCTCGACCACGAATTCCTCGGAGAGCGCGTGGCCCAGGCCCATGTGCACCGCGCCCTCGATCTGCCCTTCGAGCAACGTGGGGTTGATCACCTTGCCCACGTCGTGCGCGGCGACGACCCTGTCCAGCCGGCCCGCCTCGTCCAGGATCACGACCTGCGTCGCCCAGCCGTAGGCGAAGTGCGTGGCCGCGCCGTCGAGGCCGTGGCCGGGCTTGTGGGTCCAGTCGATCTTGATCTCTCCGTAGAACTCCTGCCCGGCCAGGTCCTCCAGGCGGCCTCCGTTGAGAGCTCCCTTCAGCTTCTCGGCGGCTGCGATGATGGCCCGGCCGCCCAGCACCGTCGATCGCGACGCCGTGGTCTGCCCGGTATCCAGCTCGCGCATGGTGTCCACGACCACGTGGACCCGCTCGGTGGTGAGACCGAGCTCCTCGCAGGCGATCTGCTGCAGCGCGGTGTGGCATCCCTGGCCCATCTCTGTCCAGGAGTGGAACAGGGTGACCGAGCCGTCGGCTTCCGGGCGAAGGATAGCCTTGCCGAACTCTGGAAGCCCGTTCCCCACTCCCGTGTTCTTCGCGCCCGAACCGATTCCCACGGCCCGACCCGCTTCCCTGGCCGCGTAGTAGGCATCCTTCACGGCCAGGAGCGTCTTCTTCACGCCCACGCCCGGACCGAGGATCTGCCCCGTTCCGAACCGGTCGCCGACGTCGACCGCGTTGCGCCACCGCATCTCCCACCCGTCGATCCCGACCTCGTCGGCAAGGACGTCCATCATCCCCTCGATGGCGAAGTTGGACTGGTTCGCCCCGAAGCCCCGCATCGCTCCGGCCGGAGGGTTGTTCGTATAGACCGCTCTGGCCTCGACGTCGACGTTCGGCACCGAATAGACGCTGCAGGCGTGCCCCGCTGCCCGCTCGAGGACCTTGTCTCCGACGCTCGAGTACGCACCCGTATCGCCGACCATGCGGGCCCGCACGGCGACGAGACGTCCGTCCTCGTCGCACCCCACCGTGTACTCCATGGTGATGGGGTGGCGCTTGGTGTGGAACCGGATGCTCTCCTTTCTGGAGAGCGTGGTGAGGACCGGCCGCCCCGTCTTCAACGCGAGCAGCGCGCTGTGGCACTGGACGTTGAGGTCCTCCTTTGCCCCGAACGCCCCACCATTGGAGACCTGGGTGACCCTGATCTTCTCCGCGGGCATCCCCAGGAACGAGGCGAGCTGCCGGCGGTCCTCCCACACGCCCTGTCCCTGCGAGTAGACGTGGACGAGCGTGCCCTCCTCTGGCTCCGGGACTGCCAGGGACGCCTCGGGCTCCAGGAACGCGTGCTCGACGAACTGCGTGCGAAACGTCTCGGTGACAACATGCGCCGCGGAGGCCAGGGCCGAATCGACGTCGCCGCGGCCGTACTTCGACACAGACAGGACGTTGCCACCGGGATGCAGGGACGGGGCCTCCGACTCGAGCGCGTCGAAGGGATCGGTCACCGGCTCCAGGACCTCGTATTCCACGTCGACCAGCTCGGCCGCCTCTCGCGCGGCCACCCGGGACTCCGCCGCGACAGCCACCAGGACGTCGCCGACGTAACTGGTGACCTCACCTTCGGCCACGAACTGACGCCAGTCCCTGGTGATCAGTCCCTGGGTCCGCTCTCCTGGAACGTCCCGCCAGGTGACGACGGCAACCACGCCGGGATGCGCCTCGGCCTTCGACGTATCGATCCGCGTCACCTTCGCCCGCGGGTGGTCGGAGAAGCGGATGGCGCCGTGCAGCATCCCCTCGACCTTCATGTCGTTGATGTACGGCTTGTCACCGAGGGCCAGCTCTCTGCCCTGATACCGGCCCGTGCGGGATCCGACGCGCCCCGACCGGTCGGGCTCCGGAATCGGTTCTCCGCGCCTGGCTCCTGCGGCGTACCTCACCGCGTCGACGACCTTCACGTAGCCCGTGCACCGACAGAGGTTCCCGGCCAGAGCCCGGGCGATCTCCTCCCGGCTGGGGTCAGCGTTCTTCGACAGGAGGGATTCGGCCTTCATCACGATCCCCGGGGAGCAGAACCCGCACTGCGATGCGCCGGAGGCGACGAAGCTGTCGGCCCACCTCTGGCGATCGTCCGGAGAGAGCCCCTCCTGGGTGGTGATGGCCTTGCCGGCGGCTCGGCTGGCCGGCTGGGCGCAGGATACGACGGCCTTCCCGTCCACCAGCACTGTGCACGCGCCACACGAACCCTCGGGGGCGCACCCATCCTTGACCGAGGTCACGCCGCAGCCTTCCCGCAGCAGCTCCAGGAGGCTCGCTCCCTGGCGGATCTGGAGCGACACGGGCTTGCCGTTCAGCGTGAAGTCCATGACCGACGCTCCCCTCCGGAGCCCAAGGTACAACACGCGCGGTGAGGCGGGAAGCCCGCTGGAGGTTCAGGTCCGGGAAGATTCCTCCCTGCTCGCGCGTCCTTCCTGAGCTCGACGCTGGCGCCTGGTCTCGGCAGCCAGCCCTCGGAGGAACGGTACGTACTGCATCTCGAGGATGAGGAACACGAGCACGGCCCCGCCCAACCCGACCAGCAGATCTCCCGCGCCGACCAGGATCGCCACGGCCGCGGCCGCCCACAGGGCGGCCGCTGTAGTCAGGCCGCGGACCAACCCCGTCTCGCCTCGCAGGATGAGGCCGGCGCCGAGGAAGCCGATGCCGGTGACGACCCCGGCGATGACCTTCTCCGCCGACGTGGGAAACTTCTCCACACCCAGCGCGGTGACCCCGGCGGCTCCCAGGGCGACCAGGGCGAAGGTCCGGTCTCCGGCGGGGGATCCCCTGAGCTCGCGTTCGTACCCGATGAGGTAGCCGAGCAGCGCGGCCAGGGAGATCCTCCCGAGTATGCTCAGGTCCAGCGAGATTCGAGTGAGCAGGGCGAAGCTCGTCCTCACGCGCGCATCCCACGCGCGCTCACGCCGCCTTTGTGGTAGGTGGAGCCTCGTCCTCGAGCAGGTCCAGAACGGCCGCCTCGATCCGGCCGTGCACCTTCGGCATCGTCTCGGGGTCCACGCGCTCCACTTCGCCCACGGCCTCTCGGATGGTGATACCCCCGCGGAACCTGTCGAAGACGCGGGGGTCGATGTAGGAGTTGCGGCAGACGGCGGGAGTGTTGCCGAGGAAGTCCGCGACCTGCCGCACCGCGCCGGACACCGTCCCCTTGCGGGCGGTCCTCGAGGATCCACCCTCGGCCAGGGCCAGCGAAAGGGCTGCCAGGACCGTCGCGTTCCAGGTCCGGAAGTCCTTCGCGGTGAACTCGTCGCCGGTGATCTCCTTTATGTAGTCGTTGATGTCCTCGGACCGGAGGTCTCTCCACCGTCTGCCTTCGCGGTAGGCTAGGAGCTCGGCGCCTCCACCCCGGCGTCGCTTCAACTCTCGGATGACCTCGGCGGCGTCGGGATCGATCACGGACTGGATGCGCCTCTTCCCGCCTTTGGAGAGGTAGTCGAACGTGATCTGATCGCCGTCGAGCGCGACGTGACGCTTCTCGATGGTGGCCAGCCCGTAGGTTCCGTTCTGCTCCGCGTAGCCCTCGGACCCCACCCGGAAGAACCCGGTGTCGAGGAGGCGCACCGCGCAGGCAAGCACTCTTCGCTTGGGGAAGCCATCGAGACCCAGATGGCGCGAAGCCACCTTGCGGAGTTTCGGAAGCGCCCGGCCGAATTCGATCATGTGCTGGAACTTCGCCTGGTCTCGGCGCTGCCTCCAGGCGGGATGGTAGAGATACTGCTTGCGGCCGGCCGCGTCGGTGCCCACCGCCTGGAGGTGCCCGTTCGAGTACGGGCAGATCCACACGTCTCTCCAGGCCGGCGGGATGGCCAGCTGTCGGATCCGCTCGAGCTCCTCTCGGTCCGTGACTGGGCGGCCGGAAGCATCGACGTAGGTGAAGCCCCGACCGCGGCGGAGTCGAGCGACCCCCGGCTCGGAGCTATCCGATCGTTTCAATCTGGGCATTCGTGGACTCCTCGAAGCGCGGGCGAACGATACCCACTCCTCTCGCGCGCCATGAGCGGTCGAGGTGGCCTTTTTGGTGATGATCCGCTCAGGACACCACAGCTCGATCAGCCCTGGGGCGGACCAGCGTTCTCTCGCTCACCCGCTCCTTCGGCATCTCCTTCAGATGCCACGGCCAGAAGCTGGCCCGGCCGAACGTGGAGACCAGCGAGGGAACCAGGAACGAGCGGACCAGGAACGAGTCGATCAGGATCCCCACCACCATCACGAAGGCGAACTCTCGGAACGGCTGGATGGGGACGATGGCGAGGAACGCGAAGCTCGCCGCGAGGGTCAACCCCGCGACCGTGATCGGGCGGGTCGCCCGGCGCGACCCGACGGCGATCGCGTCACGCAGTGGGCGCTGTCTGGCTTCCTCCCACATGCGACCGACGATGAAGATGTTGTAGTCCGATCCGAGGGAGATCAGCAGGACCGAGGCTGCGAAGGGCACGTAGTACGTGAGGTGATCCTGGCCGAGGAGGTGCTGGAAGACGAAGGTGGTCAGCCCGAGGGCGGCGAAGAGGGCCAGGACGCTCGCCGCAAGCAGATACAGCGGGGCGACCAGAGACCGGAGGAACAGCACCAGCAGGATCAGGTTGACCACCACGATGGCCAGGCCGATGCGACCGAGGTCGCCAAGCGTTTGATCCACGGTGTCGCTGGCCAGGGCCGTGTCGCCGGCGAAGCTCACCCGCACACCTGAGAGGCCGCTCGTCCGGAGCAGGGCGGGCATACGCTCCTTGAGTTGCCGGACAATTTCCATGGCTCCGGCTCCGAGGGGCTCGCGGTCGAGGATCACGATGTATCGGGCCGCGGTCCCGTCCTTGCTCACCGTCACGCCGAGGTCCTCGGTGGCTGTACCGCTCTCGGCTCCGGCCTCCCTGGCCAGGTCAGCGATGATCGACTGCTCGCGGGGGCCGACCACTCCGGCCACCGAAGGATGCCCGCCGATCAGCTCCTCGAGACGGGTCAGCTCCCCCACCCGTTCGGAGAGACCGTCGCCCTCGAGCAGGATCTCGGTGGGGGAGATGATGCCTGATGCGAACCCGCTGGCGGCCGCTCGCTCGGCGCGATAGGTCGAGCTGGAATGGGGGAGTCCGCCGATCAGGCCGAACGCGAGGCGGGTCCTGCTCAGGCCGGAGGCCGCGACGCCCAGCGCGGCCAGGACGATCACGATGATCACGATCGCGGTGGTCCTGGTGGAGGTCAGCCGGCTCATCCGATCCCGCCACCCCGACCCCTTCAGGGCGGTGTCGGTCCCCGGGCCCGGGCGGAGGCCGGCTCGCTCTGTACCCGATGTCGTGGCCGGCTCCTTCTCCGGCTCGCCGGTCCGAGCGAGCCGATGAGGCCAATAGACCAGACGCCCGAAGACGGCCAGGATCGCCGGGAGGAGAGTGATCGCCACAACGAGGGCCACAAGTACGGTGACGGCCAGCGCCGGCCCGAAGGCCCGGATGAACTGGAGTTGTGCCACGTAGAGCGTGGCCGTCCCCGCGGCGACGGTGAGCCCGGCGATGAAGATGATCGGGAGGAAGTCGGCCGTCGTGGCCTCCGCGGCATGGCGGCGTCGCTGTCCGGACCGCAACCGATCGCGCATGCCGAACAGGAAGAAGATCGCGTAGTCGGTGACGATCCCGAGGACGAGTACCACGATGACCGGCTCGAGCTCCTCCGGCACGTACACGCCGGCTCGTTCCCCAGCCCAGGAGACCACCCGGATGGCGACGACGTACGCGACCGAAGCCGTCGCCAAGATGGCGAGCGGTGCGCCGATCGACCGGAAGGTCAACCCGACGATCAAGGCGATCACCAGGATCGTCGCGAGCTCGACCAGCGGAAGGGATCGAACGATGAGTTCTCCCTGCTCAACCCGTGCCGGGACCGCACCGGTCACCCCTACCAAGGAGTCCCCGGGACGGTTCGCCTGAGCCGCGTACCGAACAGCCAGGTCACGTTGGTTCCTCAGTGACATGTCCGGATCGAAGAACAGATAGGTGATGCCCGTCGTGGAGGACTCCCTCGACCCCGGGAACAGCTTCAGGGTGTTGGTGATGGGCAGGGCGCCCGCGACCTCCCCACGGGCTCCCTCCGGTGGGGAGTCCACCTCGAGCGCGCGCTCGAAGATGCGCACCTGAGCCTCCGGAGACAGGCCTCTCGGGTTGCGTTGGACCACCGCGCTCCGGGCCAGCAGGGGAAGCCGAAAGTGCTGGAAGGATCGAGCTTCGGCCTGGAGCGCGGGCGCGTCCCTCGGAACGAGCGTCCCGAGGAGGCTGGCCTGTTCGTGGCCCGGTCCGGGCAGATACATCACGGCCAGCACTGCAGCGAGTACCCAGCCGGCGAGGAGCGGATACCGCAGCCGCGTGATGATCCAGGCAAAAGATCGAGATACCCGCCCGGTCACGATCCCGAGTCTCCTGGCCCGCCGGGACAGCTTCATCGTGTTCGCCGGCCTCTCGCCTCGCGGCGCAGACCGAGGCGACCGAGCTCGGCCTCGGCTAGCTCCGAGTGGTGCCCCGTCTCCAGGTCTCTCCAGGGATTCGGCGTGATCGCGCGCAGCCGATGGTAGGGGAGGTTCTCCACCGCGCGATGCGCCAGATACTCCTCGAACATGGGATCGCCCTGGGCCTGGGCCGCAGCCTTCCGAACGGCGCGGACCTCTTTCACCCGGGAGACCCTGAAGGGCGCATAGATGGCCAGGATGGGTACGGTCGGGATCACGGCCACCGCGAACCCGAGCAGGACGCTCAGATGCTCGACGCTGTCCCTGCTATCGCGACCGCTGCGCACCGCCTGGTCGGCGGCGGCGTCGACCTGTCGTGCCACTCCCCCAATGCGATCGCCGACGAACGGCAGGTTTTCCAGCGCGTGGAGAGCACGGCCGGTCTCCCTGACGGCCGATCCGGCCCGGACGACGGTGTCAGAGAGCCTGGACAGGTTCCGGACGTCGCGAGCGACAGCGAGGCCGATGAGGATCCATGCGACCACCCAGAGGACGAGGATGCCGTCGACGATCCACACGACCTTTCCGGCGGTGCTCGGTCTGTAGGTGACCGGGGAGAAGCTGCCCGACGGTTGCGGCAGGGTGGGATCCGGCGCGGGGCCCGCGCGCACGGCCTCGTCCTCAGCTCGACGGGCTCGACGAAGGGGTAGGGGAGGGGCACCCGGGGAGCGCCTGGATCGCTCTGGCTGCCTGGGCAGCGGCGTTCGCGAGTGCCGCGGGATCGTTGCCCTCGACCGCGTCCGCCAGGTCGGAGGCTGCGGTGGAGAGGGCCTTCACGGCAGTGGCCGCCCCGGTGAAGTTCAGGGTGTGGAGGCGATTGGCTTGGGTGTCGAGTTGCTGCGCGAGGGAATTCAGGCTAGCGGCCACGTCGGCTTTCGTATCGATCGCGCCCGACTGAACCTGGCTCACGACGTCGGACACTCGGTCGCGAATGTCACACGCCGCCTGCCCGACGGATTCAGTCGGAAGCGGCGTAGGACGACTGGTGGGAAGCGTGGACTGGCCGCTCGAGTCGCCGCAGGCCGCCAGACCGAGCAGGAGTGCCGATGAGACCAGGAGTATGAGGGACTTCCGCATCGGGACCTCGTGGGATCGTAGGACGATATCTCGACGAAGTGCTACCCGGTGGGGCCGGGAGCAAACGCGAGTCGCTGGGAGGCACTCGTCGGCACGGTAGGATGCCGAACGGAGGGACGGCGGTGAAGCGGCTGGGCCTGGAACAGGAACTGGTGGATCGGTCGGTCTACGAGCGCGCTCTGAGCCGATTCAAGGATGCACGGGTCGCTCTTCCCACGTTCGAGGAGTTGTCCGATCCGGCGAAGGTGCCCGACCGCGTGCGAGCGGCCCTGGTCGACGTCGGGGCCGACGAGCCTCACCCACTGAACCTCTATCGCGTCCACTGGTACAACGGTCTGGACCGGACGGAGCAGGTGGACGTCCCGGCCTACCTCGATCTCCCCGGCGAGCTGACGGGCGTGGATGCCAGGATCGTGGTGGCTCTGGGCGACCGCTTCCCCATGATCGGCGCCCACAAGGTGCTGGCCGCCTACGGTTGCCTCGCTCCACGCATCGTCACCGGTCAGTTCGACCCCACAGGGCACAAGGCCGTCTGGCCGTCGACGGGGAACTACTGCCGTGGCGGCGTGGCCATCTCCAGGATCATGGGGTGTCGGGGTGTGGCCGTCCTGCCCGAGGGCATGAGCCGTGAACGCTTCGAGTGGCTCGAGCGCTGGGTAGCGGAGCCCGAGGACATCATCCGAACGCCGGGCACAGAGTCGAACGTCAAGGAGATCTACGACAAATGCGCGGAGCTTGCCCGCGACCCGGACAACGTCATCTTCAACCAGTTCTCCGAGTTCGGGAACCATCTGGTCCACTACTCCTGCACCGGATCGGCGCTCGGGCGGATCTTCGAGTCACTCCGCGCGTCAGACCCGGGGCTGAGGCTCCGGGCCTTCACTTCGGCGTCGGGGTCGGCGGGCACGCTCGGAGCCGGGGATCACCTCAAGGAACGATACGGATCGCTCATCGTCGCCGTCGAGGCGCTGGAATGCCCCACGATGCTGTCGAACGGCTTCGGCGAACACAACATCCAGGGGATCGGCGACAAACACATCCCGCTCATCCACAACGTGATGAACACCGACGTGGCCACGGCCATCTCCGACGTCGCCACCGATCAGCTCCTGATCCTGTTCAATACCGACGTCGGAAGGGAGTATCTGACCGGCCGGCGCAAGGTGTCGCCGGAACTGGTTGCGAAGCTCGCCTGGCTGGGGCTTTCCAGCATCTGCAACGTGCTCGCGGCGATCAAGACCGCCAAGCGACTGGGGCTCGGTTCCCAGGACGTGCTGGTCACGGTGGCGACCGACGGGGCCGCGATGTACCGCTCCGAAGTGGAGCGGCTCTCCGCGATCCACTACCCGGAGGGGTTCGACGCCGTCGCGGCGGGCGAGGACTTCGGCCGCAATGTGCTCGGCGCCACCACAGACAACTTCCTCGAGCTCACCCTGACCGACCGCGAGCGGATCTTCAACCTCGGCTATTTCACCTGGGTGGAGCAACAGGGCGTGGATCTCGAGGAGTTCACCGCCCGCAGGGACCAGCAGTTCTGGAAAGACCTGCGGCAGCTCGTCCCGGTGTGGGACGGCATGATCGAGGAGCTCAACGACCGGACCGGGGTGCTCGAGTCCCTGTGAGCGGACCGTCCGGCTCGGTGGCCTGCGCAGGGTGTGGGGCGGTGCTTGCCGAAGACGATCCATTCCCATTTCGGTGCCCCAATTCGGGCCGGGATGACACGGATCACCTGGTGACGCGGACCTTGGACGTCCGAGGGATTTCCTGGGCTGAGCTCGTCGACGATGACCCAAACC
>JBKPAF010000070.1:0-18865 GCA_046726275.1 Actinomycetota bacterium | reverse complement strand
GCCCCGCACCGCTCACAAAACCTGTTGTTCGGCTCGTTCTCGCTTCCACATGCTGAACAGCGCACGTCGGCCTCCACGAACGGGCTCGTCGAAGGCTATCGCAGCCCTCCAAGGCCGTACAGAGAAGGCCCGTTCCGCACTTCAAGGGAGCGAGTACGCTTTCCGGGCACGTCGATCGGGTGACGGCGGAGGGGGAATGGATCTTCGAGGCGAAGCGCCGGTGGAGGCCACCTCCGCGGCGCGCCGCGCATCCCTCAGCGCCAGGTCTGAGTTCCTCACCGGTCTGATCAAGATCCTCCTCGTCGGGGCGGCCTACTACCTGGCCGGCCGACTCGGCCTCCGGCTCGCTCTGGTCGAGGAAAACGTCACTCCCCTGTGGCCGCCCACCGGCATCGCGTTGGTGGCCTTCCTGGTCCTGGGCCGGGCTGTGTGGCCGGGCGTTGCCGCGGCTGCTCTCCTGCTCAACCTGCCAATCAGCACGAACTTCCTGGCAGCGGCAGCGACGGCCGCCGGCAATACCCTTGCCCCATTCATCGCCGCAGAACTGCTCCGCACACTGAAGTTCCGAAGGGAACTCGACCGCGTCCGCGACGCGCTTGCCATCGTGGGGGCCGCCCTCCTGAGCACGGTCGTCAGCGCTTCCGTCGGGGCCGCGACTCTTGTGGTCTCCGGAGCCATTCAGGCGCGAGAGTTCAGGACCGCTTGGGCCGTGTGGTGGACGGGAGACGCGATGGGGATCCTCGTCGTGGCCCCCTTCCTGCTGAGCCTGATGCTCTTCCGAACTTCCCCCCTGTCGTGGAAGCAATGGATCGAGGCGGCGGTCCTGTTCCTGGTGCTCACGATCACAACGATCATCGGGGTCAGCACGGAGATCCGTCCGCTCTTCCTGGTGATCCCCGTGCTGGCGTGGGCCGCCTGGCGATTCCAGTTGCGCGGGTCGGCTCCCGCGGCCCTGCTCGTCGCGGTCATCGCGACCTGGGCGGCGGACCGCGGCTGGGGGCCGTTCGCCGAAGGCTCCCTGGCGGTCAAAATGGCAACCCTCCAGGCCTTCAATGCGACCGTCGCCCTCACTTCGTTCTTCCTGTCAGCGCTGGTCTCGGAACGGATGCGCGATCGCGAAGAGCTGAGACTCGCCGCAGCGCGCCTCGAGGACCGGGTCGAACGACGAACGTCGGAACTGTCCGCGACCAACAGGCGACTCACCCGGGAGATCAACGAACGCAAGGAAGCCGAGCGCAGGCTCCAACAGCGTGAGAGGCAGCTCGCGGAGGCTCAGCAAGTGGCCCGGGTGGGGAGCTGGGAATATCTGATCCCCGAGAACGTCGTCACCTGGTCCGACGAGATGTACCGGATCCATGGATACCGGCCTCAGGAGTTTCCGGTGACCTTCGAGAAGGCCGTGGAGCTGGTCCTCCCCGAGGACCTCGAACGCATCAGGCTGAACCTCGCGTCCGCGATGGGAAAGAGAAGGGACCACCCGCTGCCCCCCAATGAATATCGGATCATCCGCCCGGACGGAGAGGAGCGAGTCCTGCTGGGAAAGTCCAAGCTACTGGTCGACCAGGACGGTGAACCCCACCGGATGACCGGCACAGTGCAGGACGTCACCGAGGAACGACGGGCCGAGCGCGAGCACCGCATCGCCGCCACGTTGCAGCGAAGCCTCCTGCCCGAGTCGCTGCCCGTGATCCCGGGCGTGAGCCTGGCGGTGCGATACCACCCCGCGACCACCGGGATGGAGATCGGAGGGGACTGGTACGACGTCGTCCCTCTGCCGAACGGCCACGTGGCCCTCGCCATCGGGGACGTCGCCGGCCACGGGCTGCGGGCAGCGGCCACGATGGGCCAGCTCCGGATGGCCCTCCGCGCATATGCGCTCGAGGAGCGCTCCCCGGTCCGGGTGGTGCGGAGGGTTCGCGAACTCGTCCAGCGACTCCTCCCGTCGGAGATGGCCACACTCCTGTACATGGTGTTCGATCAGGATTCCGGCTCGATCACCTATTCGAACGCGGGCCACCTTCCGGCTCTGGTCATACCGGCGGAGGGTCGAGGAACGTACCTCGAGGAAGGCCTGGCGCCGCCGCTGGGCGCGGCGCCCCACCCCGAATACGACGTCGAAGCGTCCGCGTGGATCCCGGCCGGGTCCACGCTGCTCCTCTTTACCGACGGCCTGGTGGAACGGCGAGGCGTCTCCCTCCGCGACGGCCTGAACCGCCTGGAAGAGGAGGCGCGAGCGGTCGGAGAGGACCTCGACGCGATGTGCGACCACATCCTGGACTCTCTTCTCCAGGGCGAGGTGTCCGACGACGTCGCCCTCCTTGCCCTCCGACCTATCCCGTTCGCCGGCCGACTCGAGGTGAGGGTGCCGGCCGAGCCAAGTGTGCTTGCCTCGCTGCGGCACACCCTCCGCCGCTGGTTGCGGGAGGCCGACGCTTCACCGGAGGAGGTCTACGAGATCCTCGTCGCCTGCGGGGAGGCGTGCGCCAACGCCATCGAGCATCCCCACGGTGCCGGGACGGGATACCTGGAGCTCGAGGCCGACTACTCTCACGGCGAAGTGGACATCCGCGTACGCGACTCGGGTACCTGGAGGGAGTCCCCGCCGCCGGACGGCGGGTTCGGTCTGAAGCTGATCGAAGAGCTCATGGACTCGGTCGAAGTGATCCGCGAACCCGATGGCACGATCGTCCGCATGCGACGACGACTCGGTGAAAGGGTTGCCAAGTGAGCGACCTCGCCTCGATCGAAACGGAGGAGCGCGGCGACAGGCTCGTCCTCCGGATCCGGGGGGAGATCGACGTCTCGAATGCCCGCGAGCTGTCCGCCGCCATCGAAGCTGCGGTGCCCAACGGCACGCACACGATCGTCATGGACCTCACGGACATCACCTACCTGGACAGTGCGGGCGTCAAGGTCTTCCTGCAGCTGGCCGACCGGCTGCGAGCCCGCCGCCGTCTGCTTCGGCTCGTGGTGCCGACCCACGCTCCCATCCGCGCGGTCCTGGAGCTCACCGGGCTGCCACGGCTGGTCCCCCTGGACGATCACCTGGAGGAGGAAGCCGGGTCGCCCTAGTCGGGGTCGCCCAGCGGCACCCTGCCCCGAACCGTCGTCCCTGACCCAGGGCTGGATCGAATCTCCAGAGCGCCGCCCAGCGCCGCCAACCGATCAGCCATGTTCTGCGTACCGGATCCGAGGGGTGTCTTGTCGGCCTCGAAGCCACGGCCGTCGTCCGCGACCTCAAAGGTCAGCTCGGCGTCCCGATGAACGAGCCTGACCCGGGCAGACGTGGCCTCGGCGTACTTGGCCACGTTTTGGAGAGCCTCGAGGCAGGAGAAGTACACGGCCGCCTCCACGTCCTGTGGATACCGTGAGACCGATTCGGCCTCCACCGTCACGGGCACGGCAGCCTTCCGGGCCTGAGCTTCCAGCGCGACATGCAGTCCCTGATCGGAGAGAAGCGGCGGATAGATGCCCCGAGCCAGGTCGCGAAGCGTGTCGAGCGCATCCTGCATCTCTGTCTGGACGGTCGAAAGCAACTCCCGCGACCGGGGAGGATCCTTCTCGGCGAGGCCTTCCGCCAGACGCACCTTCAGTGCCAGGGCGACCAGTTGCTGCTGCGCCCCGTCATGCAGGTTGCGCTCGAGGCGCCTGCGTTCCTCGTCCTGGGCGTTGACCAACCGTCGACGAGAGGCCCTGACGTCTTCAAGGAGACGGACGTTCCGGAGGACCAGGCCCGCCTGAGAGGCAAGGTCCCGCACCAGCTCGGCCTGAGCGGGAGTTAGCGGATCCGTCGGAGGCATGGTGACGGTGAGAGCACCGAGCAGCTCCCCCTGATGGCGAACGGGGAAGGCCTGGTCCGAAGAAGGGAATTCCGGAAGCTCAGATCCGGCGAGCGCCAGAGCGTGCTCCCGGGCGCCGTCGCTCGGCCACGCCGCCACCAGCCGAAGCTCGGAGCCCACGCCCAGCCAGACTTCGGCCCGACGTGCTCCAGTCCCATTCGCCACGATCTCCGCCATCCGCGGGAGGATGTCCTCCGTCGAGTACGACTCGGCCACTCGGTCGGAGAAGTCCGAGAGCACCTCGTAGGGCGTTGCCCGCTTGCCGTAGACGAGGCGATTCGCCAAATGCTGGGCCCGCTGTCGAAGTGGCTGGAAGGCCACGGCGACCATCGCTGCGGCCAGACCGGACAGCACCAGGCTTCCTCGTCGGCCGATGAGCGTGCCGATCCCGGCCACGATGGCGGCGTAGATCGCCGTGATGAACGCGGCCAGGGCGCCGAACACGACAGCCTTGTTGATCACGACCTCGATGTCGTAAAGGCGGTACTTCAAGATCGCCCCCCCAGCGGCGATCGGGAGGAGGGCAAGGGCGACCAGCGGGAGAATATGTTCTCCAACGTGGAACAGCGGGCTGCTCAGGATCAGGGCGACCACCACGATCGCCCCGGTGAGCGCGAACCATCGGAGTTGGGCCCGCTCATCCCCCCGAGCTCGTCGCATCCGGAGCACGAGCGATGTCGCGGACGCGAGCCCCAGGACGAACAGGAGGAGGATCCCCAGTACCTGCAGGTTGTAGGCAAGCTTGAATGCCGCCGAGGACCCCGCAGGGGCCTCCTCTCCGATGTTGGTCAGGATCGGCCCCTGGATCGGCCATGCGGCGATGGCCACCGGGATCACCGTGAGCGCCATCACCCCTGCCGAGAGCCAGGCCACAAGGCGCCATCGACGCGAGGGAACGTGGCCGGTGGGGAAGAGCAAAAGCAGGAACGTGAACATGAGCACGATCCCCGGTGGCCACGCCCAGGTCGAGACCCAGGATGCGACCCCTCCCCCCGGTATCGATCCTCGCTTCTGCAGAAGCGCGTAGCTCGCGTACTCGCCGGAGAGGGTGGCGAACGCGAACGAGAGCCCGATCGCGCAGAAGATCCAGCCGATCGAGCTCTCCGGACGACGTGAGGCGATCACCGCGCCCACCAGAGGGAACGTGGCGAAGATCCCCACCGCACCGATGCCCGCGAGGAACTCGTCGCCTTCTGGACCCAGAAGTCCCACAACGAATCCGACGCCACCGACCACCATGGAGACCACGCAGGACGACCAGGCGAGCCATGCAGCCCGCCTTCGATTCGCGGCGAGGAAGGTCAGCACCGGCCGATTCTCTCCCCGCACGATGATGGAGTGAAGGGTGCCTCCGCCCTCATTTCGCGGGGGCTACCGCTTCGCTACCTGAGCCCCCGCACCCCAGGGGACGGGATGGTGACCTCAGACTCGGGCGGGCACGCCGCCCTAGTCGTCGCCTCCCGGCACCGGTAACATTGGCCGCCTCGGAGGTCCACTCCATCCCAGGCGAGCGGGGGCATGGTTGATCAACGCATCGACGACGGGGCCTTGAAGCAGTTACCCGACACCGCCACTCCAGCCGAGCTCGTCGAGCACGAGCAGCCGGCCCTTGCCCCTCTTCTCCAAACGTATTCGCCCCTGGCACTCCGGGTCCGCCGGGTGACCGGCTCAGTCGTGGGGCGGCCCATCGAGCTGTCCGGGATCCAGCAGGAACTCGTGTCCGCCGAATCCGGCAGGCTCGCCGCGCTCACGGTGGAAGGGGAGCCGGGCATCGGGAAGACCCGGCTACTTCTCGCGGCGCGCGAGATCGCGGCCGCCCGTGGGTTCATCACCATCGCCGTGGCCGCCGACGAGGAGCTCCGCGGCCCCTTCCTGCTGGCTCGTTCCATCGTGGGCTCCCCGGACGCCGCCGCGGCGGCCCCCGGGAGCGCAGCTGAAACTGCCCTGTCCCGAAGCGTGGATGCATTGTCCGGCAGGGACGACCCGGGACTCGGCAGCCTGCCCCCGGACCAGAAACTCCTTCGATCCTTCGACCTGGCGGCGATCGCCATTCGGTCCCTCGCCGAACACCGCCCCGTGGCGTTGCTGATCGACGACTTCCAGTGGGCCGACGAGGACAGCCTGCGGCTCCTCCGCTACATCGTCCGGGCGGACGCCGCCAGTCCTCTGTTTCTCATGATGACGATCCGTCCGGAGGAGCTCGCCTTCGTCAACGAGGCCGTCACACTGCTGGCCGACATGGAGCGCCTCGGCATGGTCAGGCGGTTCAGGCTGAGTCGCTTCACGCAGGTGGAGACGGCCGAGCTTCTGAAACAGGTTCTCGCCGGGACCGTCCAGGCCTCCGGCGCCGCGGCGATGCACGTTCAGGCCGAGGGGGTCCCGTTCATCGTCGAGGAGCTGGCCCAGGCGTACCGAGACGCCGGCATGCTCCAGCAGATCGACGGGATGTGGAGCCTGGCCAAGAACGCGGAGCGGCTGGTGCCCTCGGCGGTACGCACCCTGATCTCTCGACGGGCCGCCCGTCTTCCCGAAGAGACCAAGACGGTCCTGGCCAAGGCCGCGGTGCTCGGGCGCCATTTCAGCCTCAAGGACCTCAGGGAGGTGTTGCTCCGGGTCGACGACACCGATTCCCCGCCTGATTCCCTGGCCGACGCTCTGACCCCAGGGGTGGATGCCGGTCTTCTCGTCCAACATACGGAGGGCTCTGCCGCCGACTACAGCTTCGCCCACGAGCAGGTCAGAGAGTTCGCCGCGGCCGCGCTGACGCCCACCAAGCGACGAGCCACGCACGCCGCGATCGTCGAACTGCTGCTGGCAGGCGATCCGGCAGCGGAGAGCCTCCCGCTTCTGGCCCACCACGCTCGAGCCGCAGGCGACGCTACCGTCTGCGTCCGGTTCTCCAAAGAGGCCACCAGGAACGCCCTGGACGCACACGCGCCCGAGGAGGTCCTTCGGGTCGTGGACCTGGCGCTCCCCGCCGCTTCGACTCCTCAGGACCGGGTGTCGTTGCTGGAGGCCCGGGACGAAGCCCTCGACATGCTCCGCCGGTCCGAGGACAGGCTGGAAGGCCTGGCGGAGCTCGCGGCACTGGCGGAGGCCCTCGGCGACCTGCACCTGGAGCTCCACGTGCAACTCCGGCGGGCCGCAGCCCTTCGTGCCTCCGAGGAACACGAAGGCGCGGCCGAGCTGGCAAGGCGAGTGCGCGAGCTGGCCGCGAGCCGAGGCGACAAACAGGCGGAGCTCGCCGCGTGCCTCGAGCTGGGACAGGCTCTCCTGACAACCCCGCTCGGGGAGGGTGCGACCGTCTCGCCCCACGACGGCGACCTGGACGGCGGCGAAGAAGCGTACGCACGCGCGGCCGTGCTGGCCGAGGAGCTGGGCGACGAAGCCATGCTGGCCGCAACGATCCGAGAGTTGGGCGTGATCGACCTCAGTCGGCTGCGCGCGTGGTTCGTGGAGCGGATCCAAGCGGGCGAACACCATGCCGTCGTCGCCCGAGCGGCTTCCGGAGAACCTCTGGACAAGATCATCGAAGAGACGCCGGTGGCGCCGTTGGCCCGCTCGGCCAGTCAACGGTTCCAGCGGGCGCTCGAGCTCTTCGAGAAGATCGGCGACCGGCGGGGCGCCATGTCAACGATCATCGCGATGGCCTACCTGAACTGGGGACCGGACATTCACCTGGGGCCAGGGGCAGCGCGCCACATCGAGGAGATCCGCCGGCTCTCCTCCCGAATGCAATCGCTCACCAGAGAGAGCGAACGCGCCCTCGCCGAGGGACAGATGCTGTACGGCGTCCATGTGTTCTCCCGGGCGAAGGTCATCCCGGACCTGGCCCTGTCTCGAGGCGAGGAGACCTATCGGCACGCGCGGAGGACAGGGGACCGATCCCTCGAGTTCGTGGGCGCCGGAGGCACGGCACTGGCCTACCTCGATCTGGGCGAGATCGAGCTGGCCAAGACGTGGCTGGACCGGGCTGCCGCATCGGCGGCCGAGGCGCCCACTCCGCTGAGGGCCAGGCAGCTCGAGACGTGGCGGGGGATGGTCATGGCCGCCGCGGAAGACGCGGGCGGCATGCGGACGCATCTCGAGCGAGCCGTCCAGCTCGCCACTGAGCAGGGCCGGCCAGCGGCGCGGTGCGAGGCCTTGGCGCGGTTGGCGATCGAAGCCGCCCGGTTGGGCGCGAAGAAGCACGACGAAGAACTGCTGGACCTGGCCGAGCGTTCGGCGATCGAAGCGAAGGGGTTGATGGAGTTGCTGCCCGGACATCCTCCCTGGGGGGCGCAGGCCGACGCGGCACTGGCTGAAGTGGCGCTTTCGCGGGGAGAGACCGAGCAGGCGTTGGACGCAGCGAGATCCGCGTTCGACGCCCTGGAGTCCGCGATGCACGAGGACCTGTACCTCGATGTCGTTCGCCCGGTCGCCCGGGCCATCCTGGCGGGGGGTTCGGAGGCCGAGCAGCAGACGATTCAGTTGTATCTCTCCGTGATGCTGGCGACGATCGCCCAGCGAACGCTCGATGAGGAGATCCGGGTCAACTGGTTCCGAGGCCCTGTGGGCCGCGAGCTGGCGGGCCTGGTCGGGATGATGGAATCCATTCCTGAAGGCCAGAACGGCCAGGCCGGGCCGACGCTGGAACTGGCCGAAACCGCCCTCCTCAGGCTGCTGATGGAAGGGCGAACGAACAAGGAGATCGCGGAGGAGATGGGCGAGAGCGAGGAGCTGGTGGCCCGCCGGCTGGGAGAGATGTTTGCCCGGATCGGGGCCTCGTCTCGGGCCGAAGCGACGGTCTTCGCCTTCCGGGAGAAGGTGGTCTGACCGTGCTCCGGGCGCGAGTCGATCGGCACCGGTGTGTGGGCGCCGGCAACTGCATCACGCTCGCCCCGACGGCTTTCGACTGGCACGAGGGCGACTTCGCCAAGGCGGACGTGATCGATGCGACGAGCGTCGAAGAGGACCTGCTGCGCGAAGCCGCTCTGTCGTGCCCGACCCAGGCGATCGAGATCGAGGAGGTCGAGGAGCTTCTCCCCTGGCAGCTCCGAGGGAAGGCCGCCCCACGGCGCGTACAGAAGACCTTCATGTTCACTGACATCGTGAAGTCCACGAACCTGGTCGAGGCGCTAGGGGACGAGGCCTGGCAGGCCGTCCTGCGGTGGCACGACGAGGCGCTTCGATCTCTCTTCAACGCCCACAAGGGCGAGGAGATCGCGGCCACGGGCGACGGGTTCTTCGTCGGATTCGACTCTCCCGAGGAGGCCATCGCCTGCGCCGTCGCGATTCAGCGCCGCCTGGCGGAGCAACGCCAGACGCAGGGATTCAGCCCGCCGGTCCGGATCGGAGTGCACGCCGCGGGCGCCACCCAGGTCGGTCGCAACTTCACCGGCAAGGGTGTCCACGAGGCCGCCCGAATCGCGAACCTGGGCGAGGGTGGCGAGATCGTGGCCAGTCGGGAGACAGCCATGGGGTCCCGATTCGGTCTTTCCGAGCCGAGAGAGGTCAACATCAGGGGCATCTCCGAACCCATCGAGGTCGTGTCGGTCGACTGGCACTAGGCGCATGGCGCGGCACGCCGTGGCTCGAGGGGGACCAGGGTGAGCGTGGAGCTGGACCACAACGGGAACGCGGTACGGGTATCGGAGGACGTGGTCCTGGTCACCCCCGGACTTCGAGGTGTGGCGTCATCCGTTGCCGGCCGGCGGGCGCGGGTCCGAGGAATCTCCCCCTCCGACGATCCGCTCGCGGACGCCCTCGCTCGGCAGGACGCGGAGATGCAGGCGCTCATCGAGATCGAGGACACCCAGGAGACCCCGACCGGCGCGAGGACGCGAGGACTCGACACTCGTCACGGCGAGGCGGCCATGGAGCTTCAGGTGCGCCCTCCCGCGGAGGGATGGGAGCAGTTCGTGGTCTATCACGATGAATCGGACGTCATCACATGGCACTTCGCCACGAGTCCGGGTACCGAGTCAGCTGTACCCGGTGCCGTGACCCGCGGGAGGGTAATCCCCTCCGCCCGCACGTACGTCATCCCTCGGAGGGTTCCGCCCGCGCCCCGAGAGGCTCGGACCCGAGGGATCTTCACCAGCCTCGGCAAGAAGGTCTTGCGGGTGGTCGGATTCAAGGTGGCCGGCCTCCTGGTCCAGAAGGGAGCCTCCGCCTGGATGGGGAAGTGGGAGGCGAAGCACCGCCCCTACGCCCTTCGCACCATCACCCCTGAGAACTATCACGAGCCGGAAGCGCCACTACCAGACTGGAACGCCATCTCCGGCAAACGGTCCCTGCTGTTCGTGCATGGGACGCACACGCGATCCGACGTGGAGTTCACGCACGCGCCGGCATCGTTCGTCGCGTCACTGCACGAAGCGTACGAAGGGCGGGTGTTCGCGTTCGACCATCCGACCGTCAGCGTCGACCCGAGCCACAACATCGAGTGGCTGCTGGAGACTATCCCCGCGTCGGTGGATCTGGACCTGGATGTGCTGTGTGTCTCGCGGGGCGGGTTGGTGGCTCGCAGGCTCGCGGCCGAACAGGAAGGGTCGCGTCCCATCCACGTGGGGAAGATCGTCTTCGTGGCCAGCCCGAACGCGGGCACTCCCCTGGCCGATCCCCAGCGGCTGAACGACTTCATCGACAGCTACACGAACCTCTTCAACCTGCTGCCCGACACCCCTGTCACGGTCGTCCTGGAGTCGATCGTCGGCATCGCCAAGCTGATCGCGGTGAACGCGCTGAAGGGACTGAAGGGTCTGGACTGCATGGTCCCCGGGGGTGACTTCCTGCACGAGCTGGCCGAGAGAGGCGCGGGCGCCGATCGTCACTTCGCCCTGGCCTCGGACTACGAGCCGAGCGAACCCGGACTGAAAGCCTTCGTGAAGGACGCCCTCATCGACGCATTCCAGCAGGGCGCCAACGACCTGATGGTGCCGACCTCCGGGGTCTACGAGGGAAGTGGTTCACGGCCCTTCCCGATTCCCACCGCCGGCCGGTTGGTCTTCGATCGCGGCCAGGGAGTCTCGCACAGCGGGTACATCCGCCACCCGCAGGCCCGCCAGGCGATCGCCCAGTGGCTTGGCGCTTGATCCCCGCCCTCAGCCTCGCTTTCGCCGCACCTTCACGCGCACGACTTCGGGGTCTCTCGGGTCCAGCGGGAGCACGTCCTGTCGGACGGGGCGGTCTCGACGCGACTTGCGGCTGATCCTCAGTCGATGGATCACGGGCTTGGCCATGGGGCCACGCTAGGCGTCCACGGCCCGGCTGCGAACGTCGCTTTTCCGGAGTCCCGCTACGCAGTTCGACGTATCGCGGCCTGCATGGGTCGCGGAAGTCTCCCGGTAGGCTTCGTCTTCGAGCATCGGGACAGGCGGAAGGAGGAGCCATGCCGCAGTTCACTGTGAATCCCCACCGGATCGATCCGTACAAGAACTTCAAGTTCCGGGTGAGGTGGGACGGTCATTACGTCGCAGGCGTGTCGAGGATCTCCGCACTGAGACGGACTACCGAGGTGGTCACATACCGCCAGGGGGGAGACCCCACCGTTTTTCGCAAGTTTCCGGGGAGGACCACCTACGAGCCCATCACGCTGGAGCGGGGCGTCACGCACGACAGCGAGTTCGAGGACTGGGCCAACATGATCCATGGCGGGGGTCCAGGCTCGCAGATCTCCCTGGCGAACTTCCGCAAGGACATCATCATCGACTTCTGCAACGAGGCGGGCCAGACGGTCCTCTCCTACCAGGTCTTTCGTTGCTGGGTCTCCGAGTATCAGGCCCTTCCCGACCTCGATGCCTCCGCCAACGCCGTAGCCATCGAACACCTGGTGTTGCAGAACGAGGGTTGGGAGCGCGACCGGGATGTGAAGGAGCCGGTCGAAACGTAGTCCTGATCGCGGGCGGCGACCTCAGGAGCGTTCCGCTCTCTTGGCGGCGCGGTCGGCCGCCTCCTGGGCGCGAGTCGCCTCCACCTCGGCCTGCTGAGCGGTCCGGCCTTCGTCCCTGGCCTTGAGCCGCGCTTCCTCCGCCTCTTCCCGGAGCCGTCTGGCCCGGGCCTCCGCGCGATCGGCTCGCTCCCGGGCCTTGATGGCTATCCGTCGCGCCTGGGCCGCCTTCTCCCCGAGCTCCTTCGCCTCTTTGGCCGCCTCGGCCTGCCGAGCCCGGAGAGCTCGGCTCTCCTCCTTCTCCCTCTCGGCCCCCCGCTTCGCTCTGGATCGCGGTGTGGTCTCCTCCTCCTCAGGCGTCGAGGGAACGAGTCCCAGGCCCTCGACCGCTCCGAAGCTCGCCGGAGCGGGCAACTCCCTCGACAGTCGGCCATCCCTGATCAGCTCGCCCGACCGATCGTCCAGCGACGCCGCCTCGAGGGACGACCGGACCGCCTCGGCGACCGCCGCCGAGCCCCGTCCCGATTCCTCCAGGATCTCCCCCGCCAGCTTCACCAGGTGATTGACGAGTCGCCGTCGCTCCTCGGAGGCCTCACGGAAGTCGGCGCTCCGGACGCCGGAGAGCACCTTGCGTTGAGCCTTCCGGAGATCGGCTCCAGCCTCGAGGAGCTCCTCGAGGTCTTTGGGCCGGCGGCGGGCGAGCTGATTCAAGGTCCACGCCGCCACGGTGGGTCGGCGCAGGGCCTTCACCGCTCGTGACTCCTCCGTCTTGCCTTCGCCGGCCAGACGTCGAGCGAGGTCGTCTCTGGCCTCGATGAAACCCTCCGGAGGAAGCTCGAAGAGGCGGTCGATCTCGGGATGGGCCGCGCTCTTTTTCCCGCTTCTCTTGGCCATAGCGGAATCCTGACGGATTCGAGACAAGGCTGCCGCTCACCGTGTTCGGCTCGGGCTGCCCGCCGTGTGAGAATGACGACCACCGACCCAAGGGAGACCGTCATGGCCATCAGGCTCCGTCGTCGGCTCTCGACCGGCGAGACCCGCCCGTGGACGCTGAAGGAGATCGTGCAGGGCAAGCCGCTCGAACACCCCAGCCACCCGATGTTCGTCCACTTCCCCGTGGCGTTCTACGTCGCCACGCTCGCGCTCGACATCCTGTCGAAGGTCGGCCGGTTTCCGGCGGCGCCGGTCGCCACGACGTGGCTGCTGCTCGGTGCCTTCGGCGCATCGCTCGTTGCCGTCGTCACGGGGCTCGTCGACCGGGCCACGACCCGGGCCGGATCGGGGGTCCGGAAGAAGGTCAATCAGCACATGTATCTGCAGCTGCTGACCGCGGTCGTGTTTGTGGTGAACTTCGTCGTCCGGTGGCCGGACCGGCATCTGGCCGAAGCGAAGCCCCTGTGGATCGTCCTCGACGTCATCGGTGTGGCCACCCTCCTGCTCGGGCAGTATCTGGGAGGGATCCTCGTGTATGGGATCGGGTTCCGCGTGGGTGAGTCGGGGCCGGGCTCCTCGTCCTCCGAGGCCTAGAGGCCGGGACCGGTCAAGCGCCGGTCGCCCGACGTGGTGAGCACGAAGACCTGCCAGCTGTAGTACCCGTAGTAGTTGCGCGGGTCTCGCTTCATCTGGCCGGCGTAGAGGAGTGTGGCGTCGACGTACGCGGCGGAATGGTTGTAGGCGAACAGGGCGCGCCGATCATTCGTTGGTGAGCCGGAATGGTGCAGATAGTTGGCGGCTCCCATGATGGCGTCGTGCGGGTCGTGGATGTCCCCACCCATCCCATAGGCCGCCCAGGTCGAAGGTATGAACTGCATCGGCCCCTGCGCCCCTGCCGTGCTGGCCGATCTGACCCGTCCGAACTTCGACTCCACGTACATCACGGCGGCCAGGAGTTCCCAGTCCACACCGAACCTCTTCTCCGCCTTTCGGAACCATCGAAGCAGTACTCCCGCGGGCTTGGGAGGCCCGGTTCGGAAGCGGCTGGGACGGCTGATCGGCCGGACGATGGAGAAGAGCTCCCGCGCGGCGGTGATGTTCGCTTTCGCGTGCTCTCGGAGCCGTCCCCCGAGTCTCGGCAGGGCCCGATCGTAGAGGTTCTCGTTCCGGGCCAGGAGCCGATAGATGCGCTGCTGGTAGAGCCCCAGGAGGACCACGTTCTCCGGCGCTCCTCCCCTCGACGGATCGGCATCCTCCGTCCAGGCGTGGATGGCATCCCGCAGGGCATAGGTGGTCCTGACCAGATCGCGGGCCAGCGCGGCAGGATCTCGAGGGATCCTTCGACCCGGTGCCGGAGTGAAGGCGTCTGTGGTGGGAGAGGGGGACGGGAGCGGCGACCCCACGGGCATGGGCGAGACCGCCGACCCGCCCGACGGTGAGGTAGAGCGAACGGCGGCAGGCTCGCTCGATCCGAACGTGCACGCCGAGAGGATCAGCAGGGACAGTCCCCAGATGATGGGCTTGATCATCCGGGTCATTCTCCCTTCCTCCAGGGGGCAGGGCTCGCGCCCACAGGTTTCGTTCCCCTCCGAGTGGGCGAAGGTGACGGACCGGCCCGGGGAGTTAGGCCTTTCGGCCCAAAGCCGGGGCTAGAAGGCGTCGCGACCCGGGCACGAGGGAAGAACGAGCCCGGCGCCGCACGGAAGGGACGAAGGAGGGAAGCAACATGGATGGCGCGTTGCTCACGGCCACCGGCCTGGTCGGCGCCTGCATGGGCTACCTGATCGGACTACTGGTGAGGGGAACGATCGTTGAGCGCGGTGGGGGCGGAGGTGGGGGTGGCCCGAAGGATCCTGGTCCAGACCCGCCAGGGACGCGCCACGACTTCGACCTGTGGGAGGTCGAAATGGCGGGATCCGGCGTCAGTGGCGGCTGAGCAGGACCTCTAGCCACATCTCGAGGCGGCGCTGATAGCCTTCGCCGTCATGAGCGGAAAACCCATGCCGGACTGGGAGCGTCGATTCCGCGCCCCCGTTCTCACGATGCCGGACTGGTCTCCGCTCGCGCCCGACCGCCTGGTGTACGCCTCGAACGAGACGGGCGTCTGGCAGGTCCACGCGTGGGATCGGGCGACCGGCCTGCGACGGTGTGTAACCGACCACCCAGTCGGCCTGCCCGACGGCCTGCCCACCCTCGACGGAGAGGGGGTGCTCTGGTTCCAGGACGAGACCGGAGACGAATCGGGGCAGTGGCTCGTGCAACCTTTCGCCGGAGGGAGCGTTGCCCCGTTCGTCGAAGGACTGCCCCACGGTTGGAACCAGGGCCTCGCCCAGGCGCCTGGAGTGGTCGCCGTAGCGATCAGTGGCCGCGACGGCTTCGCGGTCTACGCCGCCGTGGATGGCGAACCCGCGAAGGAGCTCACCAGAAGCACGGAGTCGATGGCGATCGGTGGAGCCTGGTTGGGGGGGTTCAATCGGGCCGGGCTCTCGGCCGATGGGTCCCTGCTCTGCCTGGAGCACGGGGAGTATGGTGACCTCATCCATCCGGCTCTCAGGGTGGTCGATCCTCGGAGTGGGGCCGTCCTGGGCGAGCAGGTGGACCCGGCCATGGCCCTCCACGCCGCGTGCTGGGCTCCCGTCCCAACCGACCATCGCCTGGCGATCTCTCACGAACGCGAAGGCGACGAGCGGCCGGCCCTCTGGGACTTAAGGAGCGGTGACCGGTTCGACCTGCGGGTCGAGGTTCCCGGGATCGTCACCGTCCAGGATTGGTGGCCAGACGCGTCGGCACTCCTTCTAGCGAACCTCCACGAGGGGCGGGACCGCCTGTACCGGTACGACCTTAACACGGCCGAGCTCACCGACCTGGAGACCCCCCAAGGCAGGGTGGCGAAGGCCCACGTCCGGCCCGACGGGTCGATCTGGTATGTCCACATGCAGGGAGACCGGGGGCCGCGAGCCCTCACGCTGGCCGGGGAAGAGCTGATCTCGCCAGAGGGCGAGCAGGCGCCCGCCGGCCGGCCGTACGAGAGTTGGCACTTCCGGAACGAGCACGGCCAAATGGTCCATGGGTTCCACGTCACACCCGAAGGCGACGGGCCGTTCCCGGTCATGATGTTCGTCCATGGGGGGCCCACGTCGCTCGACTCAGATCGATGGCAGCCCGAGGTCCAGGCCTACGTCGACGCAGGGTTCGCCGTCGGACTGGTGAACTACCGCGGTTCCATCGGGTACGGACGGCAGTGGCGGGACGTCCTGATCGGAAACATCGGCGGCCCGGAGCTGGAGGACGTGAACGCCGGCCTGGCCGACCTGGTGCGCAGGAGGATCGCCGATCCGCATCGGGCAGTGGTCGCCGGGTGGTCCTGGGGCGGATTCGTCACCCTCCTGGAGCTCGGCAAGCATCCCGATCTGTGGGTGTGTGGCATCGCCGGTGTGCCGGTCGGTGATTACGAGGCCGGCTACGAAGATCTGTCCCCCCTCCTCCAGGCGTATGACCGGGCGCTCCTCGGCGGGACGCCTCAGGACGTCCCGGAGCTGATGCGTGACCGCAACCCGGTCAACTTCGCCGACCGAGTCAGGGCGCCGATCCTGTTCCTCGCAGGCGAGAACGACACCCGGTGCCCCATCCGACAAGTCATGCTCTACGTGGAGCGACTCCGCGCCCGGGGCCATCCACACGAGGTCTATCTCTTCCCGACCGGGCACTCCTCGTTCGACGTCGAGGAGCGAGTGCGCCAGGTCCGAACGATTTTGGATTTCCTCAGCCGGCACGTGCCCGGCGTCTGAGGGACCGCAGAGCCTGGCCCAGAGGCCAGAAGGCCCTCCCAACCCGGGCCATATTCACAATGGACTGTATGGACTAGTCGGTTCCGGAAGGAGCCCGGTCGGCAAGAAAAACGCGGCAAATGCTTGGGTTGCTCAGATCGGGGGATACACCAGCCGATTACTTGACGAGGGGGGGAAGCGTCGGGTTAGGTGGCCCGGAACGTCGCTAGAGCCCCAAGAAAAACGATTAGTGAAGACTGAGCGCCTCATCTTGGGTCTGGCCTTGGTGGCCGCAGGAGTCTTCGGCTCCTCGCCTCCGCAGTACTTCTCGACGACTGCCTCGGGCTCAGCAGCGGCGTCCGCAGGCCCGGGGGCCGCGAACGACAGCGGCTCCGACATTCAGAGCGCATGCACAGACGGGGCCTACTCATTGAACGGACACCGGTGGTCCGGTCGCTTCGACTGGCGATTCCAAGCCAGCTCCAGACCAAAAGGCTTCAACGCGGTCAGCACTGCCAATGCCCTGCGTCGCGCTGTTTACAACATCGTCAATGGAGACAACAACTGCGGACTGCCCGACCTCATAAGCGCCACGCACTGGTATCGGGGAACGACCAGCCGGGCTCCCAACATCAGCTCGGGAGCGGCGTGCCTGGGCCGGGACCGCGTGAACACAATCGGGTTCGGGACTCTTCCGTCCGGCTATCTAGGCATGACCTGCTGGTGGACCTACAACGGTCGAGTGGTCGAGGCGGACGTGAAGCTGAACAAGAGCTACTACAAGTGGTACATCAATCGACCCTCCGGCTGTTATCGGAAGTGGAACATCGAGGCGGCAGCCACCCATGAGTTCGGGCACGTGTTCGGCCTCGGACACGTCTCCGAGTCTTCCCACGGCTCGCTCACCATGAGCCCGATCATCAAGGCGTGCCAGGGCGCGGAGGCGACCCTCGGCCTCGGCGACGTGGTGGGACTCCGGGCTCTCTACTGACGCGACACTGACTCGGGCATTCGTCGGATCGAAGCTACCCGCCGCCCGCCGTGCACACCTGGTTCATCGCCGCCAGGTCGGCGTCGAGCCTGCCCGGCTCTCCATTGGTGACCATCACCGTCACGTCAGCGAACAGGGCGACCGCACGCGCGCGGATCAACGGGTTGGTCGAGGACTGGGCTTGGGTGTTGATGTCGCCGACTCTGGCCCGGAGGTCGGTCAGGCTCAGGGCCCCGCTCCTCCGGTCCCGAAGGACCTGGGTGAGCCCCGCGCAGGCACGGGCGGCCGACGGATCAATGGTGGTGATCCCGCGTGTCGTGGCCGAGGAAGAGCACGAGGCTCCGGCGAGGCCGGCAGCCAGGGCCACGGTCAGCACCAATCTCTCCATAGAGGAGATGTCGGCACCGAGAACCGGCTCACTGAAGTGAGGGGTAACCGACCCTAGTCGAGGAACCGGTAGGCGGGGATGGTGAGGAACTCGACGAAGTCGTCCCCCAGAGCCACGTCCTCGAAGATCGCCCGGGCATCCTCGAATCGCCCCGACTCGTAGGCGTCGTGATCGATCTCCTGGCGGATCCTTTCGACCTCCTCGTCTTCGACCTTTCGGACCAGCTCCGGGGTGACCCCGGCACCCTCCTTGAGCGTGGCCCCATGGTGAACCCACTGCCACACCTGGGAGCGCGCAATCTCCGACGTCGCGGCATCCTCCATCAGGTTCGAGATGGCGGCGGCGCCAACCCCCCGGAGCCATGAGGCGATGTATTGCACTCCGACACTGACATCGCCCCGCAGGCCCTCCTCGGTGATCTCCCCGCCGGGAACCTCGAAGCGCAGCAGGTCGTCCGCGGTCACGGTCACCTCTTCCCGAAGTCGGTCCCGTTGGTCGGGCTTGTCTCCGAGTGCGTGATCGAACGGCTCCCGTGCCGTCGAGACCAGGTCCGGATGGGCCACCCACGTGCCGTCGAAGCCGTCGCCTGACTCCCGGACCTTGTCCTCCCGGACCTTGGCCAATGCGCGGTCGTTGATCTCCGGATCCTTCCGGCTGGGGATGAACGCGGCCATCCCGCCGATCGCGTGGGCCCCTCGCCGGTGGGACGTTCGAACCAGCAGCTCGGTGTAGGCACGCATGAACGGCGCGGTCATCGTGATCGAGTTCCTGTCCGGGAGGAGGAAGCCCTCACGCCTCCTGAACTTCTTGATGATGGAGAAGAGATAGTCCCACCGGCCCGCGTTCAAACCGGCCGAGTGCTCCCGCAATTCATACAGGATCTCCTCCATCTCGAACGCAGCCAGGATCGTCTCGACGAGAACGGTCGCCCTGATCGTGCCTCGAGGGATCCCCAGAGCGTCTTGGGCGAAGTTGAACACGTCGTTCCACAGTCGGGCTTCTGTATGGCTTTCGAGCTTCGGCAGGTAGAAGTACGGGCCCGACCCCCGGTCCACGAGCCGGCGCGCACAGTGGTAC
>JBKPAF010000069.1:0-11481 GCA_046726275.1 Actinomycetota bacterium | reverse complement strand
TGTGTATAAGAGACAGCCTTCGACGAGCTGATGCACCGACTCCACCAGGACATGCTCGAGACGATGTACAGGGCTCCGGGCGTGGGACTCGCGGCTCCGCAGATCGGACTTTCCCTGCGCTTCTTCGTCTACGACGCGGAGAGAAGAGACAACCCCGGGGCCATCGCCAACCCCGTCCTGTCCGAGCTCGAGGGAGAGGTCGTCGAGGAGGAAGGGTGTCTGTCCATCCCGGGCCTCTGGTATCCGACCGCGCGGGCAGAACGCGTCCGACTGGATGGGTTCGACCTGAAGGGTGAGCCGGTCACCATCCGGGCGGAAGGCTTTCTGGCGCGGGTCTTCCAGCACGAGACCGATCACCTCAACGGCCTGCTCTTCATCGATCGCCTCTCGGAACTTGACCGGAGGAAGGCTATGAGCGAGCTGCGGGAGCATGACCTCGGCGAGAGGCAGGGCCGGTTCCGCCGCTCACCCACTTAGGGAGAGGACGCTTCTTCGTGCGGGTGGTGTTCCTCGGCAACGCGCCCTGGTCCGTCCCTTCATTGGAGGCGCTCGCTGCCTCCTCACACGAGGTGGGGCTCGTGATCACCCGCGTCCCTCGTCCGGCGGGGCGGGGGAATCGCCTGGAGCCAACCCCTGTGGCCGAGGCCGCGCGCCGGCGGGGTCTTCCCCTGCAGGAAGTCGAGACGGTGAAGTCCGGTCCCGGGTTTGAGGCCCTCGAGGACGCCGCACCCGGAGTCCTCGCGGTGGTGGCCTACGGCGAAATCCTGCCCAAGTCGATCCTCGATCTCCCTGAGGTGGCGCCCGTCAACGTCCACTTCTCGCTTCTCCCGCAGCTGCGAGGAGCGGCCCCCGTTCAGCGGGCCATTCTGGAGGGCCTGTCCGTCACCGGGGTGACCACGATCCGGATGGACGAAGGCATGGACACGGGTCCGATCCTTCTTCAGGCCGAAGAGGCCATCTCCCCGGACGACGATGCCGGATCGCTGGGCGATCGCCTCGCCGCGATGGGGGCCAAACTCCTGGTGCAGACCCTCGATGCCCTGGAGGAGGGCTCCCTGGCCGGGCGGCCCCAGGACGAGACGAAGGCCAGCTACGCACCCAAGTTGAAGGCACAGGACCGCGTGATCGACTGGTCCAGGTCAGCGCTCTCCATCGTCCGGCAGGTGAGAGCGCTGGCGCCCGAGCCCGGGGCCACCACGACGTTCCGAGGGAAGACGCTCAAGGTCCTTCGCGCCTCGAGCACGAACGACGTCACCGTCGAGCTCCTGTTGTTGGAGGTTGGGAGCTCCTTGTCCCCTGGCCAGGTCGTTTCTGGGGTCGAGGGGAGCCTCGGGGTGGTCAGTGGACGAGGATTCGTGAAGTTGGAAGAGGTCGCCCCCGAAGGGAGGCGACGGATGAGCGGAGACGAGTTCGCCCGTGGCCACCGGCCGCACGGCGAAATCCTGGGCTGAGGGAGTGGCCTCCAAGTCTCGCCCGGGTGGCGCCCGTGCCGTCGCCCTCAGGGTGATCCGCCGGGTCACCGAGGAGCGAGCCTACTCGACCCTGGCGCTGTCGGCCGAGCTGTCTCGGTCCAGCCTCACCGCCCGGGACCGTCAGATGGCCGCGGACCTCGCCTATGGAACCCTTCGCCGGCTTCTTCGGCTGGACGGATCCATCGCGCGGGCATCCTCTCGTCCCATCGGCAAGATCGACCCGGCCACGCTCGCTCTCCTCCGACTGGGGGCCTACCAGCTTCTGTTCACGCGCATCCCACCGCATGCGGCCGTCTCCGAGACCGTCGACCTGGCGGGAGCGCGATCGCGTGGTTTCGTGAACGCTGTTCTCCGGGCCTTGCCCCCTTCGTCGATGCCGGCTGCCGAGGGTCGTGACGACCAGGCGATCTCCGAGCGCACTGGGCTCACCGCCTGGGCCGTCGGGGAGCTTCGTCGCGTCCTGCCAGAAGGCGAAGTCGAGGTGGCCGCGGCCGCCCTGGCCACCCCCGCGGACCTGTGCCTCCGGACGAACACCTGCCGGACGTCACCCGAACGGCTGGAGTCTGCGATCCGGGGCGCCGGTTTCGAGGTGCGGAAAGGATCGCTCCACAGGCAATGCCTACACGTTCGGAACACCCCGCCGGCGCTGCTGCCCGGCTACGAGGAAGGATGGTTCGCGATCCAGGACGAAGCCTCGGCTGTCGTCGCGGCCGCTCTCGAGGCCAGGCCAGGGGAACGCGTGTATGACCCCTGTGGGGGACCCGGAGGCAAGGCAGCCCACCTGGCCTGCCTCGTTGGGCCCGAGGGGCTGCTGGTCTCGGCCGATGCGCGCCCGGCTCGGGCGGGACTGGTCGTTCGTACCGGCCTGCGCCTTGGGGTTCCGATGCGCGTCCTGGCTCAGGACGCGCGGCGGCCGGCCCTTCAGGGCAGGTTCGACGCCGCTCTGGTGGACGCACCTTGTTCCGGACTTGGGGCCGCCCGCCGCCGTCCAGAGCTCCTGTGGCGGCCGGCCCGGCGTGACCTCGCCCGTCTGGCCAGGCTCCAGGTGGCAATCCTTACGGCTACGGCCGAGCTGATCCGACCGGGCGGTCGCCTGGTCTACTCCGTGTGCACCTTTCCTCGGGCGGAGACCGATGCCGCCGTCCGGGCGTTCCTGTCCAAGCGGCCCGACTTCGAACCGGCCGAGGTCCCTGGGCCCGAGGGGCCGGCACCAGACCACAGACTGTGGCCGCACCGCCACGGGACCGACGCCATGTTCTATGCAGGCTTCAGACGGATCGAGGTCCCGGGAGCTCTGCTCATGCCGGGATAGAATCCGGCCGTGGCCGATCCGAAGGTCGCCGCCTCCATCCTCTCGGCCGATTTCGCCAATCTCGCCGAGCAGATAAAGCTGGTTGAGCCGCATGTCGAACTCATACACATAGATGCAATGGATGCCCATTTCGTGCCCCCTCTTTCCGTGGGGCCTGTCGTCGTGGAGGCGGTCCGCAAGGTGACGGGCCTGCCTCTGCACTGCCACTTGATGGTGGACCGGCCACAGGATCTCCTGAAGGACTTCGCCGATGCCGGGGCGGACATCGTGACCGTCCACCGGGAGGCGGTGGACGATCCGGCGAAAGTCATCGAGCTCGCCGGCTCGCTGGGGATGAGATCCGGGCTGGCGGTGAACCCCGAGACCGACGTTGAAGAGACCTTCCGCTACCTGGAGAGCCTCGACCGTGTCTTGGTGATGAGCGTGAATCCGGGGTGGGCGGGGCAGCCGTTCCTGGAGGGTGCCCTTCCGAAGATCGAATCTGCCCGGAAGGAGATCGATCGCCTCGGACTCTCCGTCGAGATCGAGGTCGATGGGGGGATCAACGAGCGATCCGGACCGCGCTGCCTGGCGGCAGGTGCGACCGTCCTCGCCGCGGCCTCCTCCATCTTCAAGGCCGCCGACCCCGCCGGCGCTGCCCGCCGGCTGGCTGCAATCGCGGGGAGGTGACCTGATGGCCGAGACCGTGCTCGTGGTGGACGACGATCCGGATGTGGCCCGGTTCGTCGAGGTGAATCTCCGCTCGGCCGGCTATGAGGTCACCGTAGCTTCCAACGGCGAGGAAGGCCTGGAGAGGGCCATCGAGCTCCGCCCGGATCTCGTCCTGCTGGACGTGATGATGCCGAAGCTCGACGGGTTCGAGGTGGCCCAACGGCTGCGCCGCGATCCCAGGACCTCCACGTCGAGCATCATCATGCTGACCGCCAAGGCGCTCTCCTCCGACAAGGTTCTCGGGCTCTCATCGGGAGCGGACGACTACATCATCAAGCCGTTCGACCCCGTGGAGCTCCTGGCGAGAGTGAAGGGAACCCTTCGCAGGGCCCGCGAGATGCGCGCGCTGTCTCCATTGACTGGTCTTCCGGGGAACATCCGGGTGCAGGAGGAGATCCGTCGGCGGGTCAATGAGGAGCAGCCGTTTGCGCTTCTCTATGCCGACCTCGACCACTTCAAGGCCTACAACGACAACTACGGATTCGTCCGGGGTGACCGTGCCATCCAGTCACTGGCCCGTCTGGTCACCGAGACCGTCCATGAGGTGGCGGGCCCCGCCGGGTTCGTCGGGCACGTCGGCGGCGACGACTTCGTCATCCTGGTGGACCCGGAGCAGGCCGAGCTGGTCGCCAAGTCCCTGTGTGAGCGGTTCGACGACCAGGCGCGGTCCCTATACGACGCGGCGGACGCGGAGCGCGGAAGCATCGAGGTGCGGGACCGCCAGGGCAGTATGAAGAGCTTCCCGCTGCTCACGCTCTCCGTCGGCGTGGCGACGACCGAGAACCGCCGGTTCGGCCACTACGGCGAGGCGGTGGCGGTGGCCACCGAGATGAAACAGTTCGCCAAGAGCCAGACCGGATCCTCGTTCGCCGTCGACCGACGCGCCGAGTCCGCCTGAGCCCCGCCTTCCGAGCGGCTGAGCCTTCCTACCCGACGGTATACTTCTCTTCCCAACTGAACAGCTCGTCTTCGGGGCGGGGTGAGATTCCCCACCGGCGGTATAGTCCGCGACCCCCCGGCTGCCAGCCGGGGGTGGACACGGTGAAAGTCCGTGACCGACCGTGACAGTCGGGATGGGAGAGGACGCGCTCCTGGTCGCGGTGCCCGGGGTACCGGGCGACGCGATGCAGTCCTCGCCATCTCTCGATCCTCCCGGTCCCGGGAAAGGCTCGAACGAGACGATGACGAAAACCGCACGGCCGGCGGAGGGGCCCGAGGAGGAACATCTCCGCACCATGCGCCGGGGGCTCGACCTGGCTCTGAACGGCCTTGGGCTGGCCCCCCCGAACCCCATGGTCGGCGCGGTGGTCGTGAAAGACGGTCAGGTCGTGGGGGAGGGATGGCACGAAGGTCCGGGGACCCCCCACGCCGAGGTCAACGCCCTCGCTGCGGCAGGGGATCGGTCACGCGGCGCCACGCTGTACGTCACGCTGGAGCCCTGCAGCCACTACGGCCGGACGCCGCCGTGTGCTCCCGCCGTGATCGAGTCGGGCATCGCGCGGGTCGTCGCCGGAGTGGAGGATCCCAATCCTGCCGTGGACGGAGGCGGCTTCGCCATGCTCCGCGAGGCAGGGCTCCAGGTCAGTCAAGGGGTTCTGAGCGCCGAGTGCGAGGAGCTCATCGCCGGATTCGCGAGGCACGTCCGCACCGGGCTGCCCCTCGTCGTCCTGAAGATGGCCGCCTCGCTGGACGGCAAGGTAGCTGCGCGGGACGGGTCGTCTCGATGGATCACCGGTGAGGCCGCGCGGGGGGACGCGCACCGCCTGCGGGCAGCGTCGGGCGCGATCGTGGTGGGCGCAGGGACGGCTGCCGTCGACGATCCATCCCTCACCGTGAGGCTGCCCGATTATCGTGGCAGGGCTCCCCTCCGCGTCCTGCTGGATGCGACGGGACGGACCCCCGCCACGGGCTCCCTCTTCGAACCAACCGCTCCGACCCTGGTCGCGACGACCGGAGAATCTTCAGCCGAAGCCAGAGCAGCGTGGGAAGCAGGGGGCGCGGAGGTCCTGGTCATCGACGAGCCGACGACCGAGGGTCGAGTGCCGTTGCGACCGCTCATGGAGGCGCTCGGCAAGCGAGAGATCCAGCACGTCCTCATCGAGGGTGGGCCCACGGTGGCTTGGTCCGCGGTCGAGGAAGAGGTGGTGGACCGGCTGGTGCTCTACCTCGCTCCGAAGCTGATCGGGGGGCGCGACGCGCCCGGCATCCTCGGCAACGAGGGAGTCGCCACGATCGCCGACGCGCACCCGATTCGGATCCTCCGGATCGAACGCGTCGGCGACGATGTGAAGGTGCTGGCGGAGGTGGGCGATGTTCACCGGGATCGTTGAGGAGCGAGGGACCGTGAGGTCGACCGACCCCCGGCTCGAGGTCCTCTGTTCCAAGGTGGCAGAAGACTCGCCACCGGGAGCCTCTGTAGCCGTGAACGGGGTCTGTCTCACGGTCGTGGAGCGCCGCGCGGAGGGGGGCGCGAGCGCGCTGGCCTTCGACCTCTCGCCGGAGACGCTCGCTCGAACTGGTCTGAGCGGCCTCATCCCGGGAGACCTCGTCAACCTGGAGCGACCCGTCACGCTGATGACTCGGCTAGGGGGCCACCTGGTTCAGGGGCACGTCGACGCGGTCGGCGAGATCGAGTCGATGGTGGATTCGCCCCCGGGAAAAGTCATCACCGTGAAAGTTCCGGACGGCCTGGCCCGCTATGTCGTCGAGAAGGGCTCGATCGCCTTGGAGGGTGTCAGCCTCACCGTCACGGAGGTCCGGGAGGGGCGATTCGGGGTGGCCCTGATCCCGTATACGCTCGAAGCCACCAATCTGGGATCTGCGGAGGAGGGCGACCGGGTGAACGTCGAGGTCGACGTTGTGGCCAAATACGTCGAGGGACTTCTGAGGGGAGCCCGATGACGGACACCACCGGCCCCACGGCCAGCGCCGCGGCTACCCAGCTCGAGTCCGGCCCGGAGGGCCTCGCCTTCAACGGCTTCGCCTCGATCGAGGAAGCCGTGGAGGAGATCCGCCAGGGGCGAGTCATCATCGTGGTCGACGACGCCGACCGGGAGAACGAGGGTGACTTCGTCATGGCGGCGGAGAAGGTCAGCCCAGCGGCCATCAACTTCATGGCCACCCACGGACGGGGCATCATCTGCATGCCGTGCGAGGGCGAGCGCCTGGATGAATTGCGGATTCCGCTCATGGTGGCCGCCAAGCACGGCTCCCACGAGACCGCCTTCGCCGTCTCGATCGATGCGAAGGGACGCACCACCACCGGGACGAGCGCCCACGACCGCGCAACCACGATCCGGGCTGTGTGCAGCCAGGACACCAGACCGGAGGACATCCAGATGCCGGGTCATGTCTTTCCTCTCCGTGCCCAGGAGGGCGGGGTTCTCAAGCGGGCCGGGCATACCGAGGCGGCCATCGATCTCGCCAGGCTGGCCGGCCTCCTTCCCGCTGGGGTCATTTGCGAGATCATGCATCCGGACGGCACCATGGCTAGGCTGCCGGAGCTGGGCCGCGTCGCCAAGCTTCACGGGCTCAAGATCATCTCGATCGCGGATCTGATCCGGTATCGGCGCCAGCGGGAGAAGCTCGTCCGCAAGGTTGCCGAGGCCACCATCCCCACGGTGTTCGGGCGGTTCAAGACCTACGCCTACGAGAGCCTCGTCGATGGCCGGGTCCACGTGGCCATGGTCCTGGGAGAGGTGGGAGATGGCGAACGGATTCTGGTACGTGCCCATTCCGAGTGTCTGACCGGGGACGTGTTCCACTCGTTGCGATGTGACTGCGGGACCCAGCTGGAGGACGCGCTGGCCAAGATCGGATCCGACGGAAGAGGGGTGGTCTTGTACATCAGGGGCCACGAGGGACGGGCCATCGGGCTCACCCACAAGCTCCGGGCCTACGAGCTCCAGGAGGGTGGGAAGGACACCGTCGAAGCCAACGAGGCGCTGGGGTTCGCCGCCGATCAGCGTGATTATGGGATCGGCGCGCAGATCCTGTACGACCTCGGGGTCCGCTCGATGCGGTTGCTCACCAACAATCCGCTCAAGAGGGCCGGACTTGAGGGGTACGGTCTCTCGATCGTGGAGCGGGTACCCCTCGAGACCCAACCAACTTCGGAGAACCTCCGGTATCTGAGAGCGAAGCGGGAGAAGCTCGGCCATCTGCTGAACAACCTGGAGGAGACCTCTCCTCCGTCGGGCTCGGACGGAGGAGAGGGGTCGACTCGGCCGTGAACGAGGTCCGGGGCGTATTCGATGCCCGAGGCCGCCGGTTCGCCGTCGTCGCGTCGAGCTTCAACGAGGTCGTGGTCGGCAAGCTCGTCGAGGGATGCCTGGCGTGCTTCCGGGCGCACGGCATTTCGGACGACGACCTCCTGGTGGTCTGGGTCCCGGGTGCGTTCGAACTCCCCCTGGTGGCCAAGGAGCTCGCGCGATCAGACGGGTTCGACGCGCTGGTGTGCCTGGGAGCCGTCATCCGGGGAGAGACGGCGCACTTCGACCATGTGGCCGGCCAGACCGCGTCAGGCATCCAACAGGTGTCCCTGGAGACAGGCGTGCCGGTCGCCTTCGGCGTGCTCACCCCGGACACGATGGAGCAGGCGCTCGACCGGGCCGGGGGAAAGCACGGCAACAAGGGCTGGGACGCGGCGATGGTGGCCATGCAGATGGCGAGCGTCCTCGACCAGCTGCCGACAGGGAAGCACGAGGATTGAGACGTGATCGTCGAGAAGCCCTGGGGAAAGGTCACCACGTACGCCCTGAACCAGCCCTCGTCCGTGAGGATCATCACCATCGAGCCGGCCCAGGAGACCAGCGAGCACTACCACCAGTTGCGTGATGAGATGTGGATCGTCCTGGATCCGGGCCTGGTGATCCAGATCGGGAACCGGGTTGTGGAGGCCCACCCCGGAGACGAGTTCGTCGTCTCGGCGGAGGAGCCGCACCGGATAAGGAACGTCGCGGACAAGCGGGGAAGGGTGCTCGAGGTGGCGTACGGCTATACCACGGAGGACGACACGTTCAGGCTCCAGGACGACTACGGACGCCCCCTTCAGCCCGAGTGGTAGCGCCCTTCTGTGCTCCAGTCGTCCGCTGTTTCCTGATCGACAAAACCGCATTGCCGGGCCAGGAGCCTCATGCTACGCTCGCGCCCGCGTCAGGCGGGGACGGTCCGCCGAGAAGTGCAAGGAGGTACCAGGTTGACGCAGGGCACCGTGAAGTGGTTCAGCAACGAGAAGGGCTACGGTTTCATCGCTCGTCCCGACGGGGACGACGTGTTCGTTCACTTCTCGGCGATCGTCGGTGACGGCTACCGGACTCTCTCCGAGGGCCAGTCGGTCGAGTTCGACATCGTGGAAGGTCCCAAGGGAAAGCAGGCTGCGAACGTCAAGCCCGTCTAGCCCACTGGGAAGCCAAGTGAGAACGGGCCCCGAGGGCCCGTTCTCTCCCTTTCGAAGCGCTCACTTGTACTCCTCCAGGAGGTGATGTCGAGTCTCAGTTGAAGCACGCGTGAACGACCGGATCCGGGCCCCTCAGGTCCGGCTGGTCGGCCCGGACGGGTCACAGATCGGGATCGTCACGATCCAGGAAGCCCTCAGGCGTGCCCAGGAGCTGGACCTCGATCTGGTGGAGGTGGCTCCCACGGCCAGTCCGCCGGTGTGCCGGATCATGGACTACGGCAAGTTCAAGTACGAACGGGACGTCCGGCTGAAGGAGGCGCGGAAGCGGCAGGTTCGGGTCGAGGTCAAAGAGATGAAGATGCGCCCCAAGATCGACCCCCACGACTACGCCACCAAGAAGGGGCACATCGAGCGGTTCCTCAGGGCCGGAGCCAAGGTGAAGGTCACCATCATGTTCCGTGGCCGGGAGATGGCCCACACCGAGCTCGGCCGCAGGTTGTTGGACCGGCTCACCGAAGACCTCAAAGAACTTGCTACCGTAGAGTCTTTCCCGAAGCTGGACGGGCGCAACATGGTCATGTTGTTCTCGCCCATCAAGCGACCGGAGCGGGCGGCCAGGCCAGCCAGGCCGGAGGCCGAAGCCGTCCCCGAGACGGCGGTCATGAGCGAACGCGAGGGAGAGGGTTGAGGTAAGAGCATGCCGAAGATGAAGACGCACCGCGGCGCGGCGAAGCGGTTCCGCGTGACCGGGACGGGCAAGGTCATGCGTCGCAAGGCCTCGGGCAACCACATGCTGACCAAGAAGTCCTCGAGCCGCAGGCGGCGGGTCTCTGGCATGGCCGAGGTCGGGCCCGAGGCGAAGAGCGTTCGCCGGCTCATCGGCGAGTGAGTCCTGAGGAGTATCGATGCCACGGGTGAAGCGCAGCGTCCATGCGAAGAAGAAGCGCCGAGAGGTCCTTGACCAGGTCAAGGGATACCGCGGGTCCAGACATCGCCGGTTCCGGGTAGCCAAGGAACAGCTCATGCACTCCGGCGTCTACGCCTATCGAGACCGGCGGGATCGCAAGGGCGTGTTCCGGAGGCTGTGGATCACCCGCATCGGGGCGGCAGCCCGGGCCGGCGGCATGACGTATTCCACCTTCATCCACGGCCTGCACGAATCGGGCCTCGACCTGGACCGGAAGATCCTGGCCGATCTGGCCGTCAACGACCCCGCGGCTTTCGACCAACTCCTCGACGTTGCCCGCCAAGGTCTCGAGACACAGGCCAAGCCCAAGCGGGCCCGGGCCCGAGCGGCCTCGACGGCGTAGCCCGTAGCCTCACCCGGTCGCCAGTTCCTCCGCTGTACCCTGCGCGGGGATGATCACCTCCATCCACAACAAGCGCGTGGCCAGGGCCGTCAGGCTCAAGAAACGGGCGATGCGCGAGAAGGATCGCCTCTTCCTGGTCGAAGGCGCCCAGGGGGTCGCCGAAGCCCTCGCCTCGAGAGCCCGGCTCCAAGAGGTCTTCACCAGTGCCGGAACCGAGGAGCGACTAGCGGGCGTCATCGAGGCAGCCGGCCGGGCCGGGATCCCGGTCCGGCCCGTCACGCCGGAGGTGATGGCCCATCTGACCTCGACGGTCACGCCCCAGGGCGTGGTCGCGGTCTCGGAGTTCGTCGACCTGCCTCTCACCCAGCTGATCGAACAGGCTGAAGGGCTCCTTCCGATACTCGTGGAAGTTCGGGATCCTGGCAATGCGGGCACCATCCTCCGTTCGGCGGACGCATCTGGAGCTGCGGGTGTGGTGTTCACCTCGTCCTCGGTGGACGTGTACAACCAGAAGACGGTACGGGCCACGGCCGGCTCCCTCTTTCACCTCCCCGTAGCCAGGGACGTGGACGTGGAGGAGGCGGTGGCAGCGATCCGCGATCGCGGGTTCGCGATCCTCGCCGCCGACGCTGAAGGAGAGGGCTCCGTGTACGACGTGGACCTGCGGGTCCCGACCGCGGTCCTGTTCGGGAACGAGGCGCGTGGCCTGCCTCGGTCTGCGCTCGCCTCGGCCGACCGGACGGTTCGAGTTCCCATCTCCGGGCAGGCGGAGTCCCTGAACCTGGCGGCTGCGGGGACGCTGGTGCTGTTCGAAGCGGCCCGACAGCGCGCTGCCGCCGAGGGGGAAGCCGACCTCCTGTCCCGCATCGTGGCCGGGGCGGCTCACGACATCCGGTCGCCCCTCACGGCGATGAAAGGCTTCACCGGAACCCTGCTGTCGCGGTGGGAGCGGCTGGACGAGGAGCAGCGGCTGGCCATGATCGAGGGGGTTGCCGGCGACGCTTTCCGAATGGAAGCCATCATCACCCAGCTTGTCGACGCGGCCCGGATGCAGGCGGGAACGTTGGACCTCGCGCCGGTGCCCACAGACCTTCAGGCCGAGGCGAAGAAGGTCGGAGAGGAATATGGAAGATGGTCTCGATTCGAAGTGGAAGTCGTGGGCTCCGAGGCCGTCGCCCTGGTCGATCCCGCTCGTCTCCGCATCATCCTTCTCGCACTGATCGAGAGCGCTCAGTGGTGGGGCGAGACCGGGCCCGTGCGCGTCGAGACGAGCGACCG
>JBKPAF010000068.1:0-10646 GCA_046726275.1 Actinomycetota bacterium | reverse complement strand
GGAAAGCGCCCTCGAAGGGTCGCCTCACCGCTCACCGAGTATGGCCACGATGGTAAGCGGTGTGCGGTCATCGGGGGCTATGTCTACAGGGGTGCTGCGATCAAGGGTCTCCAGGGTGCTTATGTCTATGGTGACTTCTGTGACGGAACCGTACGGGCGCTCGTTCGGCGAGGTGACAAGATCGTCCAAAGACGGTCTCTCCCAGTTCGGGTACAGGGTCTGGCTTCCTTCGGCGAGGACGCGAACGGTGAGCTCTACGTCCTCTCTGTGTTCAAGGGGGTCTTTCGTCTCGAGCCAAGCTTGTAGTCCAACCTTTCGCCAAGCGCCCCGGCTATTGTGTGCTTGGTTCATCAGCAGGAGCGCTGAGGTGAGAACGTCGCCCGAGACATCGTCCAGCTTCGGGGTCCGGTTGGATCGGTTCTCCTCCCTGGAATCCCTCAGCCAGTTGTGCCGAAGATTCCTCGAGGAGGATCGAACGCATTGTGTCTTCACTCCGAACCCCGAGATTCTGCTGTACGCGCGGAAACACCCGGACTACGCGGCTGTCCTCAACGGGGCAGACCTTTCGCTGCCCGATGGCATCGGCATCGTGCTCGCCCAGGGCCTGCGCCGCCGCAGCATCCGTAAGTGGGCAGGCATCGACGTCGCGGAGATGGTCATCCATCTTGCCTCGGAGCGCGGCGATCGCGTGATGCTCGTGGGAGGACGGGGAGGCATCGGGGATCGCGCGGCCGAGGAATGGCGGAAGCGTCTTCCGGGCCTTGACGTCGTGGCCGCGGCGGACGGTGTTCGCTTCGCGGATGACGGAACGGCAGTTCACCCCGAAGACGACGCGGCCCTGGACGAACGGATCCACCAGGACCGGCCCGCCGTGATCCTGGTCTCGACAGGACACCCGAGGCAGGAACACTGGATCGCTCGCCGTCGGGCGGCGTTTCCCCGCGTTCGCATCATGATGGGGATCGGCGGCGCGGTGGACATCTGGGGTGGTCGCTACTCGCGCGCCCCAAGATGGCTGCGATCCGTAGGACTCGAGTGGTTCTGGCGATTCTTGCAGCAACCGTCTCGGTTCCCCCGAGTTTTGCAGGCGACGATCGAGTTTCCCTTCCGGGCGCTGACCGAGCGGTCAGCGTGAAGGTGCCCCTCTCTACCGGTGAGTGGCTGCGAGCACGTCGTCCAGCGACCGGAACGCCACACCAGGCGTGAACCGTTCGCGCACCAATCTGCGGCCACCCTCGGCGAGCGACGTCCATACGGCGTCATCGGTCAGAACGCGCAGCAGCACGTCCGCGATCTCGGCCGGTGTGGAGCCGACGAGTGCCTCCACCCCCGGACGGATGTCCAGACCCTCGATACCATCGGGCGTCGCCACAACGGGGAGGCCTCGAGCCAGTGCATTCAGGACCTTGACTCGCGTCCCGCTGCCGCCGCGAGCGATCTCGACGAAGGCTCGGGCCTGACGGTAGAGGGGCTCCGGATCGTCGAAGCTCCCCACCAGCTCGACGCCCGAGACGCGTTCCGCCAGCCCAGCAAGATCGGGGGGTGCTCCCTGGCCCCCGATCAGAAGCTTGGCTTCGGGCAGCTTCCGCCTCAGCAGGGGGAGGACGTGCTGGAGCAGCTCACGAAGTCCCTGGAGATTGGGTGGCCAGCTGAGCGTCCCGAGAAAGAGGCACACAGGCTCACCCCTGGGCGGGGACAGGGCAGGGAGATCCAGGAGGCCCTGCTCGGGCACGTTCGGCAGGAGCTCCACGCGCGCGGACGGCGCGGCAAGATCGCACAGGGCCTGGCGATCCTGTTCGGATACGGCAAAGATCACATCGAATTGCCCGAGGATGGAGGATTCGTAGCGGCGCACGCGCCTGGACTCCAAGCGCACGAGGGCGCGCCGCAGAGGGTTTGACTCCATCGCTATCTGGCGATGCCACATGACGTACTCCGCGTTGTGCTCGTGGAGGATTCGAAGACCAGTGAAACCCGGTGGGACGTACTGGGCCATCAGCCAGCCGTCGACGAAGACCGAGTCGTAGCGCGTGAGCGAGCGCTGAGTGACCAACTTGGCGAACGTGGGATTGCGATTCCGTTGGATACTGAGCGGCATGCCCGCTACCCAGCTGCGGAACAGGTTCGCCGGTGTTCTTTTCTCGAGACCGTCGTCGGTCGGCATCCCTTCGACCTCCGAGAAACACGAAACCTGCCGCTCACCTGAGCCCCGCCGCCGAAGGCACATCATGTCCACCTCATGACGCGGCTCCATGTACTCGAGGAGAGTGGCAGACTTGATCAGCCCGCCGCTCCGGGCAGGAAACGGAAACTCTGGGGTCAGAAACAGAATGCGCATCCTCCGTGCAGGATAGTGAGCGCCGACCGTCGATGAAGGCTGTCCTGTTGGTGGGCGGGGAAGGGACCCGCCTTCGTCCCCTCACCGAGACGATCCCCAAGCCGCTCATCCCGCTGGTGGACCGTCCCTTTCTCCGCCACGTGTTCGACCACCTGACGCGGCACGGCGTGGACGAGGTCCTGCTCTCGTCGCCGTACCTCGAGGAGGTCTTCGCAGAGTTCCTGGCTGGGAGCGAACACGTCCCCGCGGTCACGTGGGTCCCCGAGCCCAACCCTCTGGGCACCGGTGGGGCCGTCGCCAACGCCGCTCAGGGTCTGGATGAAACCTTCCTGGTCCTGAACGGCGACATCCTGACGGATCTGGACCTCAGCGCCCTGCTCGCGCACCACCGAGCTGCGGGCGCGGCCGCGACCATCGCCCTGGACGCGGTGGACGACGCCAGGCCGTACGGGTTGGTGAAACTCGACGACGAAGGCCATGTTCGGGAGTTCGTGGAGAAGCCTGCCGACGAGGTGCCCGGACTCGTAAATGCCGGGACATACGTGCTCGAGCCGGGCGCGATCCAGGGCGTTGCGATCGACCGTCCCGTGTCGATCGAGCGGGAAGTGTTCCCCGGGCTCATCGCTTCGGGCGCCATCCTGCGGGGGTTCGTCTCGAAGGCCTACTGGATGGACCTGGGTACGCCCGAGAAGTATCTCCAAGCCACGTTCGACGCGCTCGAAGGCAGGATTTTTGGACTCGAGTACGCCGCCCCACACGTGGACCCGGGCGCAGATGTCTCGCTCCGGGCCCATCTGGGCCGGTGGGTCGTGGCCGGTCCGGGCGCCAGGATCGGGGCCGAGGCAGAGGTCGAGGACTCCGTCCTGATGGCCGGGGCCTCGGTGGAGGACCGAGCCAAGGTGACCGAGTCTCTCCTGGGACCGGGAGCCGTGGTCGGGGCAGGAGCCATCGTCCAGGGAGCGGTGCTGGCCGAGGGCGCGTCGATCCCGCCGGGTGTGTCGTCGGAGGGAGCGCGGGTCGGGCCCGGGCAGATCCTCGAACGCTGAGGGACGGTCACGTCCCCGCGATCGCGCTCCTCCGTTCGAGAAGGATCACGTCGCGCCACACTCCGCGATGCCGGCCGATCCGCTCGCGGACCCCGACCTCCCGGAACCCCATCCCGCGATGGAGGGCCAGGCTGGCCTGGTTCTCCGGGAAAATTCCCGTCTGCAGGGTCCAGATGCCGGCGTGCTCCGCGCTCTCGACGACAGTGGAGAGAAGCCTTCGCCCGACCCCACGTCCTCGCGCACCGTCGGCGACGTACACGCTGACCTCCGCGACACCCCTGTATACGGAACGGCGGCTCACCGGAGCCAGGGCGACCCATCCCACCACGTTGCCGCCTTCCCTGGCCACGAACCTGTGATCGGGAAGGTGTGCATCATTCCACACCGCCTGATCTGGCGGCTCAGTCTCGAACGTGGCGTCGCCGGTCGCGATCCCCTCCTCGTAGATGCGTCGAACCGACGGCCAGTCCTCGGGGCTCATCGGCTCGACGGTGAGGGTCACGACCCTCTCAGTCGCTTCAGGAACTCGCGCTCGTCGATCGTCTCGACCCCGAGCTGGAGGGCCCGGTCGTATTTCGATCCAGGGTTCTCGCCGACCACAACGAAGTCCGTCTTCTTCGACACACTGGACGCCACCTTGGCCCCGGCATCCTGTGCTGCTTCTTCGGCCTGCGCCCGCGGCAATGCCTCGAGCCCACCTGTGATCACGATGGTCTTCCCCGACAGCGGGCCCTCGGCCTTCGCCAGGACCTCGGGCTTCTCCTCGGTTCGGACGTGCTTGCGGAGCTTTCTGAGCAGCCGCGCATTCTCCCGGTCGTGGAACCACTCGTGCACGCTGCGGGCGATCTCCGGGCCGATCTCCTCGACGGCGTTCAACTCCTCGACGGAGGCCCGCTCGAGCAGGTCGAGCGAGGGGAAGGCCCTAGTGAGCACCTGGGCGACGTGCCAGCCGACGTGCGGGATGCTGAGCGCGACCAGCAACCGCCACAGCTCACGATCCTTGGAGGCCTCGATCGACGCGATCAGATTGGCGATGGACTTGTCCTTGTATCCGGGGAGCAGCGCGATCTGCTTCTCGTCCAGCTCGTAGATGTCCGCCGGATCGTTGACCAAGCCCAGGTCCAACAGGGCGATGCCCGTCTTGTAGCCCAGGTGCTCGATGTCCATCGCGCCCCGGGACGCGAAGTGGAACAGCCACTCGATGTTCTGCGACGGGCAGCCGCGCCGGTTGGGGCATCGCCGGTAGGCCTCGCCCTCCTTCCGGACGAGCTCGGTCCCGCAGGATGGGCAACGCTTGGGGAAGCGCCACGGCCTCGAGCCCTTGGGCCGCTTGGACAGGACCGGGCCGACCACCTCGGGGATCACGTCTCCGGCCCGGCGGATGATCACGGTGTCCTTCTCCCGAACGTCCTTCCGCTTGACCTCGTCCTCGTTGTGCAGGGTCGCCCGTCCGACGGTGACCCCGCCGACGTACACGGGCTCCAGGATGGCGAACGGCGTGACGATCCCCGTGCGGCCGGTGTTCACGGCGATCCGCTCGAGCTTCGTGGTCCGCTCCTCGGGAGGGAACTTGTAGGCGATGGCCCACCGCGGGGCGTGACTGGTCGCCCCCAGCTCCTCCTGAAGGGACACTTGGTCGACCTTGACCACCACTCCGTCGATCTCGTAGTCGATGGAGTGTCGGTTTCTCTGCCACCGCTCGCAGAAGGCGAACACCTCTTCCAGCGAGCCGACCTGCTCGACGTTCGGGTCAACGGGGAGACCGGCGTCCCCCAGATACTTCAGCATCTCCGAATGGCGCTGGAACCTGCGACCCTCCACAGCGCCCACCCCGTGGCACCACAGGCGCAGTGGCCGGGAAGCGGTAATGGCGGGATCCTTCTGGCGGAGCGAACCGGCGGCGCCGTTCCGGGGGTTCGCGAACATCCGGTCTCCCCGCTTGGCCAGCTCCTCGTTGAGCTTCTCGAAGGCCTTGACGGGCAGGTACACCTCGCCGCGGGCCTCGAGCATCTTGGGATGACCCGACCCCTGGAGCCTCACGGGCACCGACCGGATCGTGCGGATGTTGGCCGAGATGTCGTCGCCGATCAAACCGTCTCCGCGGGTGGCCCCCTGCAGGTATCTGCCATCCTCGTAGGTCAGCGAGACCGCCAGTCCGTCGATCTTCAGCTCGCACACGAAGTCCGCTTGCCTTCCGAGCCCGCGTTCCACGCGCTTTCCCCAGGCGTTCAGCTCCTCCCAGGAGAACGCGTTGTCGAGCGAGAGCATCCTCGCCCGGTGGCGGACCGGTGCGAACAGCTCGGACGGACGGCTCCCCACTCTTTGGGTGGGGCTGTCGGGCGAGACGAGCTCGGGGAAGCGTTCCTCCAGGGCCCTGAGCTCGCGGACGAGCTCGTCGTAGTCGGCATCCGAGATCTCTGGGTCCGACAGCACGTGATACCGGTAGTCGTGGTAGTGGAGGCGCTCGATGAGCTCGTCGATGCGGGTTTTCGCCTGGGAGCGTTCGCGCTCCTCCCGCTCGTGTCGCTCCTCGGGCTCCGCGGTTCTCGTCGACCCGGCCATCGGGCCTCTAGGCGGCGAGCTCGAGCGCCCCGGCCACGCCGATGTGCTCGCCCCGAACCAGGAGCGCGCCGTGGACCCCCGTCAGGCGTCGGAGGTAGCCCAGGGCAGCCCTGAAGGAGTTCGGCTTGGTGAGGATGGCCGTGGCCGCGGCCGCGGCCGCGTCGGCGAGGATGCAGGACCGGGCCACCACCACCAACCCGTCGGCCATCTCCGGGTCGCGTTGGGCGGGGTCCAGGCTCGAGAAGATGCCCTGAGGGCCGAGCTCCGGCTTGATCACGAGGGCCATCCCCTGCGTTCCGCCCCCCCGCAGGACCAGGCGGGCCCGCTTGGCCGACACGACGTAGTGGTCGCTCCCACAGGTCACGATGACCTCATGGAGCGAAGGCGCCAGTCTTCGGCCGACGAACTCCGTGAGCGCGCCCCTGAAGGCGAACATCGGCCCCACCCCGGCCAGTCCGGTCTGTGCGGCCATCTGCCGAACGATCTCGGGGGCGTCCTCAGGGACGGAGAGCGGTCGCTTGCTGTTCTGGAAGCCGGGATGGCGGATGGCGTAGGACTGGATCTGCTCCCAGAATTGCATGCCGGCGGCCCTGGCTTCCTCGTACAGCTCTTCCGGGCCGCTGATGCGGAGGAGCATGTCCTGCACCGGGACCTCGAAATGGCGGGTCCGTCTCTTGAGCAGCGGCATCGAAGCGAAAGGCTACACGCTCGTACGGATACCAGAGGGGATGCTCGAGCCGCGTGGATCAGTGCAGAGCCTCGCGGATCCGGCCCCCGCCCAGCACTTCATCGGCTCTGTAGAAGACGACGCTCTGTCCCGGCGCGACCGCCCGCTGGGGGGTTCGAAACTCCACCCGGACTCCGTCGTCGGCCGGCTCGACGACCGCAGCGACATCCTCGCCCTGGTAACGGATGCGCACCTCGGCCTCGAAGGGTCCGTCACTCGGCGGGTCGCCCCCGATCCACGAGACGCGATCGGCGACCAGACCCGCCCTCGCCAGCAGCTCTCCCGGTCCCACCACGACTCGATTGGAGCGCGCGTCCATGTCCACCACATAGGACCGCTCCCCGGTGGAGACGCCAAGCCCTCGGCGCTGCCCGACCGTGAACCGGAAGGTCCCGTCGTGGTGGGCCATAACCCTGCCGCTCGGGTCGACCACTTCGCCGGTACGGACGAGGTCGGGAGCGTGCCGCTCCAAGAAGGCGCCGTGGTCGGCGCCGGGGACGAAGCACACCTCCTGCGAGTCGGGCTTGGCCGCCACGGGGAGCCCCAGCCGTCGGGCGACATCCCGGGTTTCCGCTTTCGACAGTCCTCCCACGGGGAAAAGGCTGCGGGCGAGCTGCTCCTGCCCCAGCATGTGCAGGACGTAGGTCTGGTCCTTCGACCGGTCGCGCCCCCGGCCGAGGTGCCACCTGTCAGAGCCGTCCCTCCACGTCCGTACGTAGTGGCCGGTGGCGACGAAGTCGAACCCGAGTCGGTCCGCCCGATCCAGGAACGCGTCGAACTTGATGAACTGATTGCACCGCACGCAGGGGTTCGGCGTCCGTCCGGCCCGATGCTCGGCGAAGAAGTCGGCCAGGACCGTGCGCTCGAACGTGGGGCTCATGTCCGCGAGCTCGAAGTCGAACCCGACGACCTCGGCCACCGCCGAGGCGTCGGCCTCCGCCCGGGGTCCGCAGCACCCATGGTCCACGCCGTCGAGGTGCACCAGCTTCATGTGCGAGCCGAGCACGCGGTACCCCTGCTCGTGCAGCATCGCCGCCGAGACGGAGGAATCCACTCCGCCGCTCATGGCCACCAGGACGGACGGTCTGTGTCTCATCGTTGCGAGGCTAACAGGCGCCGGACGTTTCCCTTGCTTCGTCCTGTGGTATCTCTGGCCTGCCGCTGAGTAGGATTGGCGACCCTATGGACATCATCGCGCTAGTCAAGTACATCCCGAACCCTGAGGGGACGCCTCAGATGGGCCCGGATCACCGCCTGGTTCGAGAGGGCGTGGAGGGGGCGCTCGATCCCGGGGACGAGCACGTGGTGGAGGCGGCGCTGCAGCTCGCGGAGCAGACCGCCGGCGAGGTCACGGTGCTCAGCATGGGGCCCGAACCGGCCGTTGCGGCCATCCGCCGGGCCCTGTCCATGGGCGCGCACAAGGGGGCGCTCATCACCGACCCCTCCCTCCCCGGAGCCGACACGTTGGTCACGGCCAGGGTCCTGGCGGCCGCGATCAAGCGTGGGGAGTTCGACCTGGTGGTCGCCGGTGTGGAATCGACCGACGGCTACACGGGCACGCTTCCCATGACGGTGGCCGAGTTCCTCGGCATCCCCAACGCAACGTTCGCCCGGCACATCGAGGCCAAGGACGGCTCGATCCGGATCGAGCGACAGACCGAGATGGGGTACGACGTGGTGGAATGCGCGCTGCCCGCCCTCGTGACCGTAACCGCAGGAGCCAACGAGCCGCGCTATCCAACCCTCAAGGGCATCATGCAGGCGAAGCAGAAGCCGATGGAAAACCTGACCTTGGCCGACCTGAGCATCTCGGCGGAGGACGCCAAGGCCACCCAGGAGGTCATGGGGGTGGAGCCGGTACCGGCGAAGGAAGCCGGCGAGATCGTCGAGGACGCGGGCGAGGCCTCGGCCAAGGTCGTCGACCTGCTGTCGAAGGCGAAGGTGATCTAGTGCCCGGCATCTGGGTCTACGCCGAAGTCGCCCCCGACGGGAAGGTCGAACCCGGGGCCCTGGAGAACTTGACCAAGGCGCGGGAACTCGGGACCGAGGTCGCGGTCGTGGCCCTGGGCCCAGGAGCCACCCAGGCGGCGGGTGTGGTCGGCGAGCACGGCGCGTCGACTCTCTACGCGAGCGACGACCCCGTGTACGCGGACTTCATCGCCCAGCCGGTGGTCCACGCACTGCACCACCTCATCGAGCAGCACCAGCCGGAGCTGATCCTGTTCTCCCCCACTTACGACTCCCGCGACGTGGCGGGGCGCCTGCAAGCACGCACCGGTTCCACGCTGATGTCCAACGCCACAGACATCCTCGGCCCCGACTACGCACAGACTCAGATCTTCGGCGGCCAGCAGATCGTGGACGTCACCCTCTCCGGTCCGAACCCGAAGCTCGTCATCGTCCGCCCCAAGTCCTTCGAGCCCCTGCCGGCCGATGGCGGAGGCTCCGCAGAAGTGGTTCCAGTGGAGGTGGAGATTCCCGACGAGCTGAAGAGGGCCAGCAGGGTCGAGCGCCACGAGCAGGAGGCGGCGGGTCCCAAGATGGAGGAGGCCAAGGTCATCATCGCCGGGGGGCGGGGGTTGCAGCAGCCCGAGAACTTCAAGCTGCTCGAGGAGCTCGCCGCCGCAATCGGGAACGCGGCCGTCGGAGCCTCACGGGCGGTGGTCGATGCGGGGTGGGTCCCGTACGCCATGCAGATCGGGCAGACAGGCAAGACCGTGAGCCCCGAGGTCTACATCGCGGTCGGGATCTCCGGGGCAATCCAGCATCTCGTTGGGATGAAGACATCCAAGCGGATCATCGCCGTCAACAAGGACAAGGATGCACCGATCTTCCAGTACGCCGACCTGGGGATCGTGGGAGACGCGCTGAAGGTCCTTCCCGAGATCACGTCGGCCATCAAGGCGAAGAAGGGCTCCTAGGCGAACCGATCCACGTCCGTCGCGCAGGTGCTCCTCCTGGCCGTCTTCCTGGCGGGGTGCTCGAGCCCCCCGAGACCGTCCGCAACCTCCCCCGGGCCGACGCCCACCGAGTCGTCTTCGGCGCCGTCCTCTCCTTCGCGGTTGCCGCCGATCCCATCCTCGCCCGGCGGGAACCTCGGCCCGAACCAGCCACCGATCGTGTGGGTCGGGGGCGAGATCACGGAATTGCGAGACGATCGTCTCGGGCTGAGGGAGTCGTTCGGCTCGGTAGTGACGCTTCGCAGGCTCGGAGGGAGCGCCACCTCCTTCCTTCACGTCGAGGATGGTGCGTGGCGGCCCGCAGACCCGCGCGCGGATGCCACGGCCGGGACCGCCGCGTGCGTGGAGACCCTGATGGACGGGCAGACCCTCCTGGCTCTGCGGGTGTTCCTCGGGGCCGAGTGTGGCCCCGCGCCGGAGGCGCCGTAGGGGTCCGCCGGACGCCAGTCGACGATGGAGAATGAGATCATGGGCACAGAGGAACGAATCACGACCGTGCACCTCGGCCAGTACACGCGGGAGACCGCCAACGAGATCGCTGGCAAGCTGGAGGAAGCCGGCATCGTATGGTGGTACAAGGAGCCCGGCTGGCTCAGCCAGGTGTGGGAGTACGGGGTCAGGTTGTTCGTGGACAGGGCTCGCTTTGAGGAGGCCAGAGCCATCGCCGAGCGGATCGTAGCCGCGCGCAACCCTTAGTCGGGAGAGGTACTTGGGCGAAGAGATCGAGGTGGTCCGGGCGGCCGAGCTCCGCCCCGGACAACCCACGGAAGGGATGGCCCGCCAGGAGGCCTTCTCGACAGAGTCCATCTGGGCGGGGCTGGTGCGGACCGAGCCGGGGATGCTCTCCGGGTGGCACCATCACGGAGGCCACGAGACGGCGATCTACGTGCTCTCAGGGCTGATGCGCATGGAGTCGGGGCCTGGAGGAGAGCAGGTCGTGGAAGCCGGGCCGGGGGACTTCATCCGAGTCCCCAGCGAGGTCGTCCACCGGGAGAGCAACCCCAGCTCGGGGC
>JBKPAF010000067.1:0-35559 GCA_046726275.1 Actinomycetota bacterium | reverse complement strand
GCATGCCCGGCCATGCCCCGGTGGTCGCGCCCGCCTTGCGGTTGACGTACACCACACCGGCCTGAATACCGTCGAGGAACTTCTTGATCTCCTTCTCGTCCTCCGAGTAGAAACCGGCAGTCAGCCCGTACTCCGTGTCGTTGGCGAGCTTCAGCGCCTTGTCCAGCGAGTCCACCGGCGTCACTGCCACGAACGGGACGAACAGCTCCTCCTTCCACACTCGATTGTCGAGCGGAGCCTCCACGACGGTCGGCTGGACGAACAGACCGCGGGCCAGGTCGCCCTGGGCGATCCGCTCCCCACCGATCAGCACCTTGCCGCCGCCGCTCTTCACGTCCTGAACGGCCTTCTCGAAGGTCTCCACGGCCTTCTCGTTGATGACGGGGCCGGTGTACGTGTCCGGCTCGAGGGGATTGGCGACCTTCAGCTTCGAGGCCTTCTCAACCAGCAGCTTGGTGAACTCCTCGTACACGGGGCGCTCCACGAAGACCCGCGAGCACGCCGAGCACTTCTGGCCTGAGAACCCGAAGGCCGAGCGCATGACCCCTTCCGTGGCCTTGTCCAGGTCGGCCTTTCGAGACACGATCGTCGGGTTCTTGCCACCCATCTCGCAGATGGCCGGCTTCGGGTAGGCCCTGGAGAACTTCTTGTAGATCTGCATGCCCACGGCGTAAGACCCGGTGAACGTGAGGCCGTCCACGTTCCTGTTCTTCCAGAGCTCCTGACCCACCTCGGAGCCGGGGCCGGTGAGGACGTGGAACGCGCCGGCCGGCACGCCACCGTCGCGCACGGCCTCGTACAGCTTCAGCGCCGTGAAGTACCCCTGGTGCGACGGCTTGAGGACCACGGTGTTCCCGGCAACCAGCGCTCCGCCGACCGGACCTCCAGCGAGCGCCATGGGGAAGTTGAACGGGCTGATCACGGCCCACACCCCGTAGGGACGCATCACGCTCCGGTTGTGCTCCTTCTCCGAGAGCGACCCCATGGGGAACTCGAATCCGTCGTTCTCCTCCATCTGCTTGCAGTAGTAGCGGATGAGGTCGGCGGTCTCCTCGACGTCCCCCAGGGCTTCGAGCCGGCTCTTGCCGACCTCCATGGCCATGAGGGCGGCGAACTCGTACACGTGGTCGGAGATGCTGTCCGCGACCCGGTGCATGATCTGGACGCGCTCCTGCCACGGCGTACCCGACCACTTGGGGAAGGCCTTCCTCGCCGCCTTGATGGCGTCCCTGGTGTCCTGGCGGGTGGCCCGAGCGAAGTAGCCGATCACCATGTCCCGGTCGATGGGGGAGCGCTCCTCGTCGTAGCCCTCGCCCTCCCGCGCTTCGCCGCCCACGTAGAAGGGATGCTTCTGCCCCAGCCACGACCTGGCGGTCTCGATTCCCTGCTCGTAGGCGGCATGGAGCTCGGGGTTGTCCGCGGTCATCGTTGCGTACGTGATCCGCACTTTCTGTGCCATCGTCTGCACCTCCGCGCGCAGGGACTGAGGGACCCCGGCGGGCGACCTCACGGCGGGGCGAATCCGCCCTCAATCCTAGCTGCACCCGCGCGGAGGTGGCACTCGACGCGAGAGGGTAGGCTCCGGCAATGACCGGGGTGCAGACGCGACCGTCACCGGTGACCCGGCAGGCGCAACAGCTCTTCGCCGGGCTCCCGGACACGTACGACCGGGTGGGCGCCGTCCTTTCCTTCGGCCAGGATCCGAGATGGAGACGGTTCATGGTGTCCAGGGTGTCGGTGCCACCTGCCGGGCGGGCGCTGGACGTCGCCACCGGGACCGGTGCCGTTGCCTTCGAGCTGGCCCGGTGGACTCGCGCCCGGATCGTCGGCCTCGACGTGAGCGAACCCATGGTGCGTCGTGGAGCCTGGCGGGTGGTTCGCGCGGGTCTCCGTGACCGGATCTCCTTCGTCCTGGGCCGCGGCGAGCGGTTGCCGTTCCCGGACGGGACGTTCGACGCCGTGACCTTCACCTACCTGCTTCGATACGTGGAGGATCCCGCCTCGACCTTGAGGGAGGTGGCGCGAGTGGTTCGCCCGGGAGGGACGTTGGCGAATCTCGAGTTCCACGTTCCGGGAAACACCGTCTGGCGAGGCCTGTGGCACCTGTACACGCGCGGAGTGATGCCGGTCGTGGGGAGGTTCATCTCCCGGTCCTGGTACGAGGTCGGCAGGTTCCTCGAGCCGAGCATCTCCCGCTTCTATCGGGCGTACCCGATGGAAGAGCAGCTGGACATGTGGCGGGCCGCCGGGATCGACGACGTCGAGGCGCGGGTCATGAGCCTGGGTGGAGGCGTGGTCGTGTGGGGGTCGAAAGGGGTTTCGCGTGGCGGGTGACGACCGGCCCGCGTTCTACGCCCTGACGCCCGGGGGGTGGCGCGACTACGTGACCCTGCTTCACCCCCCGTACACCGCTTGGCATCTGTCGTACGTTGCGATCGGGGCTGCGGTCGCCCCGCGCTTCTCGATCGCGAGGCTCGTGGTCAGCTTGATCGCGTTCTTCCTGGCGGTGGGCATCGCCGCCCATGCCCTGGACGAGTACGCGGGCCGGCCGCTCCAGACCCGTATCTCGGATCGAACGCTCCAGGTCCTCGCGGGAGCGGGCCTGATCGGGGCGGTCTTCCTCGGGTTGGTGGGCGCCGTGGTGGTCTCCCCCGTTCTGGTCCCGTTCGTGGCGTTCGGCGCGTTCATCGTTCTCGCCTACAACCTGGAGGTGGCCGGCGGAAGGTTCCATACGGACGCCTGGTTCGCGGTCGCGTGGGGTGCCTTTCCCTGCGCCACGGGATTCTTCGCTCAGGGCGGGACGTTCCGGTGGCCGGTGATCCCGGTGACCCTGGCCTGCCTGGTCCTTTCGGCCGCGCAGCGCCGGCTGTCGACGCCGGTCCGGCGGCTTCGCCGCGCCGTGGTCTCGCTGGAGGGCCACATGCGGCTGGAGGACGGGGCCGAGGTTCCCCTCGACGAGTCCGTGCTCCGGCACGCCCCCGAGGCAGCGCTGCGGGCCATGGCGGCCGGCATGGTCTTCCTGGCCATCGGGATGGTGGGCGCGCGTGTGGCGTGAGCCCGTTGTGAGGAACCGCACCAAGGGCCTGGAGTGAGCGGCCCCGCCGATGTCGTCCTGGCCGGGGCCCGGGTGTTTCGGCAGGGGAGGTCGGGGCCGGACGATGCGGGGGCGCCTGATGCCGTGGCGATCAGGGGCGGCCGCATCGTGGCCGTGGGCCGGGAAGGCGAGGTAGACGGCTGGATCGGCCCGGAAACTCGAGTCGTCCGGTTCGCCGGAGGGATGGTCGTGCCGGGGTTCCAGGACGCCCACATCCACCCCGACGGAGGCGGGCTGGTCATGTCCCGATGCTCGCTGCACGACCTCCCGGGGCCGGAGGGGTACGTCGAGGCTGTTCGGCGGTACTCGACTGCTCACCCGGACGTTCCCTGGATCCTCGGCGGCGGGTGGTCGCTCGCCCACTTCCCCCGCGGGACTCCCCATCGCTCCCTGCTCGACGACGTCGTCCCGGACCGGCCGGTCTATCTGCCCAACCGCGACGGACACGGCGCCTGGGTGAACACGAAAGCCCTGGAGATTGCCGGCCTCACGCGGGACTCGCCTGATCCACCCGACGGAAGGATCGAACGGGAAGAGGACGGCGCCCCCTCCGGAACGCTCCACGAGGGAGCCATGCAGCTGGTGTCCCGGTGCATACCGGCGCCGTCCCAGGAGGAGCTCGAGGCCGCACTCCTGGCCGCGCAGTCACACCTTCACTCGCTGGGAATCACCGCGTGGCAGGACGCCCATGTGACTCCGGCGACGCTCGGCGCGTACCGGGGGTTGGCGGAGCGCGGTGCGCTGACGGCGAGGGTGACGGGGGCCCTCTGGTGGGACCGGCACCGGGGCGAGGAGCAGGTGCACGAGCTCGTCGAGCAGCGGGCGACGGGCTCGGTGGGCCGATTCCGAGCCACCTCGGTGAAGATCATGCAGGACGGCATCCCGGAGAACTTCACGGCCGCCCTGCTCTCGCCCTATCTCGACGCGAAAGGCCTGCCGACGGCCAACAAGGGCCTTTCCTTCATCGAGCCCCGAGCGTTGAACCGGTACGTGGCCATGCTTGACCGGGAGGGGTTCCAGGTCCACATCCACGCGATCGGCGACCGAGCGGTCAGGGAGGCCCTGGATGCGTTCGAAATTGCGCTCGGAGCCAACGGACAGACCGACGGCCGGCACCACGTCGCTCACCTCCAGCTCGTCCATCCGGACGACGTGCCTCGCTTCGCCAGGCTCGGCGTGACGGCAAACGCCCAGCCGTTCTGGGCATGCCTGGACCGGCAGATGCGGGACCTGTGTCTGCCCTTCCTCGGGCAGGAACGGACGGGCTGGCAGTATCCGTTCGCCGGCATCCTCGAGGAGGGTGGCCGGCTGGCCATGGGCAGTGACTGGCCGGTGACGACCCCGGATCCCCTGAAGGAGATCGAGGTGGCGGTGACCCGCATCCCCTACGTGGCCGAGGAGGGCGAAGAGATCGAACCGTTCCTTCCACACGAGCGCCTTCGCCTTGATCAGGCGCTCGAGGCGTTCACGCGCGGGTCGGCCTACGTGAACCATCTCGACGAATCGACGGGCTCGATCGACGTCGGCAAGGTGTCCGACCTTGCGGTGATCGACAGGGATCTGTCTTCCGTGCCGCCCGGGGAGATCGGGGAGGCCCGGGTGATCCTCACCCTCGTGGAGGGAGATTCGGTCCACGCCGACCTCACCCGGATTGATGGCGACCTTGTGTCAGAAGATCGTTCGTTACGAGAGTCATCCTGCTGACGCCTTTGAGTTCTACTCCGGACCGAGGTTGTATCCGAGCTTCCTCGGCATTCCAGCCACAAAGTCAACGATCGGACTGACGCGGCCACCTGTGTCCAGAGCTGCATCGCGGCGGATGATCGCGTGGCGCACGATGTGCGCCCCGAGGGAACGGAGCGGCTCGGGCGGGAAACCTCGAGGTCGGTACCCGACCAGGGGGAGGGCTGCCACTCCATCCTTCCGTCCCAACACCAGCGCGGCCATGATCTGGCCGGCCAGATGGCTTGGAGCCACGCCATTTCCCGTGTAGCCCATGGCGAAGTGCACATTGCCTGGCCGCAATGTGCCGAAGAAGGGCAGGTGGGTCGGGGAGACGTCGATGGGACCGCCCCAAGCGACCTCCAAAGGGACATCGTGCAGGCTCGGGAAGATACGGCGGAGGCCGCGGGCTGCCCGCCCTATGGACGCGGGGTCAAGGTCGACGCCGGGTCCGACCCCACCCAGCCACGAGGCCCGTCCACCCCCTCCCCCGAAGGCCACCCGGCCGTCAGGAGTGGTCCGGAAGTAGTGAAGCGCCGTCCGGTAGTCGCTGATGCACTCTCCGTCCCACCCAAGTTCGGCCAGCTTCTCGGGAGCCCGCGCGGTGAGCACGATGTGGCTTCCCCACGTGACGATCGATCTTCGGAGGCCGGGCCATCGCGTGGCCCAGGCGTTGATCCCCATGACGGCCTGCTCGGCCCGGACGGTTCCGGTGTCGGTCACTGCAACAACACCGGATCTTCCCGGGCCGTGCGAACCTGGGGCTCGATGCTCGAGCCGATCGACCCTGGTGCGTTCGTAGATTCTGACCCCCCGTTCCAGAAGAACTCTGCGCAGGCCCCGAGCCAGCCGGGCGGGGTGCACGGCGGCGCCATCGCGCATCAGGACACCGCCTCCCAGGGCCGGCGAGTCGCAGCGCTCTCGTACTTCGGCGGGAGACAGCGGCTGGAATTCCTCGCCGACTCCCAGTCGACGAGCAGCAGCAACCGAGTCGGACCAGCTTCCCTCCTGGGATGGTGAAGAAGCCACCTGCAGGTATCCCTTGTGGGTGAACCACGCGTCGACGCCGTGGCGCTGACACCACACCCCGATGTCGGAAACGCTGCGGCCTACCGCGCGGCATGCGGCCAGAGCTCCCTCGTCGCCGAAGCGACGAACCAACTCCGGCAGCTCGTCCCACCAACCGCTGAGGAAGCCTCCATTCCGCCCGCTGGGTCCCGCACCACACTCCTCTCGTTCGAGAAGGCTGATCTGGATCCCGGGTTCCGACTCTTTCAGGAAGTACGCAGTCCACATCCCCGTGTACCCACCGCCCACGATGACCACATCGGAAGCCTGGTCCTCGTCCAGCGGCGGGGCTGGCTCGCCGGGGTCATGATCGATGGCTTCCCGAAACCACCATCCCCGGGTGTCCGTCTGGACCTGATTGTCTGAAGGGCGAGGCTTTGAGGGCTCCATGCTGTGTAGTCTCTCGCGGTCAACCCCGCGGTGCTGGAGGAGTGGATGACCGACTCGACGGAGACAAGTGCCTTCAAGGCCAGGACTGCTGACGCGCCGATCGAGCAGGCGGCTCTCAGTCCGGTGCTCGAGCCCCTGGGGCAGGCCAGGACGCTTCCGTCTTCCGCATACACCTCGGATGAAGTTCTCGAATGGGAGCGAAGGCATTTCTTCGAGGGCGCTTGGTTCTGCGTTGGCAGGTCGTCCAGACTGGCGAATGTCGGGGACCAGATCGGCGTTCGGATCGGCTCGGAAGGCATCCTGTTGGTTCGTGCCGAGAGGGGCCTGCTCCGAGGATTCTTCAACGTATGCCGACACCGAGGGCATGAACTCGTCGAATACGGCGCGTCATCGACGCAGCGGGTCATCCGGTGTCCGTACCATGCCTGGGTCTACGGGCTGGACGGCGGACTCCGTGCAGCCCCCCGATTCAGACACTTATCGTCTGCCGATCCTGTATACGAGGGCCTCATTCCTGCCCGGGTCGTGGAGTGGCTCGGGTGGGTGTTCGTGGATGCTTCGGGAGAGGCGGTGTCCTTCACGGAGTACGTGGGCAACCTCACGGGTTTGATGGAGGACTATTGCCCGGAGCGCCTCGTGTTGTGCGCCACGCACGAATATGACGTACGGGCGAACTGGAAGATCATCGTGGAGAACTACCACGAGTGCTACCACTGCACGAACATCCACCCTGAACTCTGTCGGGTCACTCCGCCATCCAGCGGAGAGAGCTATGAGCCCGACGGCTTCTGGGTGGGTGGTTCCATGGACCTCATGCCCGACGCTGAGACGATGTCTCTCGATGGAGAGAGCAAGGGCGCGCCGATCCCGGGTTTGAGCGCCGTCCAGGCCCGGCAGGTTTTCTACTTCGGTCTTTTCCCAAACCTGTTGATCAGCCCTCACCCGGACTACGTGATGACGCATCGTCTTGAGCCGCTGGAGTCTGACCTGACCCGCATCGAATGTCAGTGGCTGTTCCCACCGGTGGCGGCCGAGAAGGAAGGCTTCGATCCGTCGTACGCGGTCGAATTCTGGGACCTGACCAACCGACAGGACTGGCATGCTTGCGAGTCGGTCCAGCGTGGGGCGCAGTCCAGCGGGTACAGGCAGGGACCGCTCGCCATAGAAGAGGACAACGTCCACCAGTTCCAGACGATGGTTGCAGGCGGATACCTCTCCGGGGGTCCGGCTCGGCCAGCCCGTCCTGTCCGAGTGGGGTCCTCCGAGCCGACACAAGCTCCTCCTTCCGGCGGTTGATGACCGTTCAGTCCAAGATTTGAAGAAGGACCCCGATGACGACGTGGGGGTCTTCTATCGTTTGGTGAGTGAGCTCCGTGAGGCACCAGGCGGTGGTTGTGGGAGCTGGGCCGGCCGGACTGGCGGCAGGAGCCATGCTCCGGGCCCGGGGGATCGATCCGGTCCTCCTGGACCGGACGGACCGGGTCGGTGACGGGTGGAGACGGCATTACGACGCCACTGGGTTCGCCCGCGGCCTGGAGCCACTGGTCGGTCACCTGGGGCTTCTAGGGCCGCACGGCCCCGAGACCCACCCGCAAGCACCTGGCCTCTATTTCATCGGCTTCACCAACCCGATCAGCGGCAACCTCCGAGAGATCGGCATCGACGCTCGCCGGCTGGCGTCGGCTGTGGCTCGAGACAGCGCAGCCACAAGGCACCGTCCGAAAGCGTCGAGCAGCTAACCGGCCAAACGCGTGATGTTGACGCGTTGAAAAGGCCAGCGTCGGAACCACGAGTGGTCCTCTTTACACGAGCGCGGGTTGGTCGATCGTCAGCGTCCGCGCATCCGCGTCCAGCGTCGCCGTCACCCCGAGCGGCAGCGCCGCCAGATGCTTTCCGTGTCCGAGGGGCAACTTGTACAAGACGGGTACACCCAACGGCTCTAAGTGCCTCTCCAGCACGTCCTCCAGCGACCTGGTCCGCGGCCACTCTGGACGCTCCTCGCGCCAGTCGCTCTTCTCCATGTCGCCGACCACGACGCCGGCAACCCCATCCAGCTTCCCCGCGTGCTTCAACTGGATCAGGTCGGCGTCGACGATCCACGGCGGATCCTCCACGGCCTCGAAGAAGAAGATGGCATCCTCCAGATCCACCTCGTACGGCGTGCCCAGGCTCCGCACGAGCAGGTCTAGGTTTCCTCCGGCGATCGGCGCGGTCGCCCTTCCCCCGCAGATCGCCCGGACGTACGGGTCCTCCGGATCACGAGGGACCTCGCCCGCGCCGCCGTCCCGCAGCACCGCCAGCAGCCGGTCCTTGTTGAACTGCGGCGTCTTCTCCCAGCCCATCCCCATCAGGCCATTCGAGTAGATGGTCGCCAACTCCGTTCGCTGGAGCATGGCCACGTGCAGAGCGGTGATGTCCGAGAAGCCGCAGAACGCCTTCGGACTGGCCGCGATCACGTCGAAGTCGATCAACGGGATGACTTCGACCGCACCGAAGCCGCCCTGAAGGCACTGGACCACGTCGACCTCGGGGTCCGCGAACACGTCCATGAGATCCCTGGCGCGGCGATCTGGGGAGCCCGCGACGTAGTCGTCGCGTGACCACACGCTGTCGGTCAGCTTCACCCGATACCCGCGGCCCTCCCACCACTCCACCCCGCGCAGGACCTCGGAACGATTGAAGTAGGGGCTCGACGGCGCGGCCACGCCGATGGTTCCCCCGTCGGGTAGGGGCTTTCCGAACAGCGTGGCTGCCTTCACTCGCGCAGCTCCGCCACATCCATCACGGCGTCTCCCGAGGGTTCTTCCGCTCCGGTAACGGTTTCTCCAGGAGCTCCCGCACGTACCCCACGCATTCGGCCACGGCTGCCTCCAGGAAGGCTTTGCCCTTCTCCGCGGTGGCGACCGAGGGGGTCCCCTGGACTCCGGTTCGGCTGAACGAGGACCACCACGGCATGAGTCGGAGCGCCCCGTCGGCCCACCACTCCAGGCGGGCGTTCTCGCCCGCCGGATATCCCTGCTCGTCCACGGCCTTGGTCATGTCCACGGCGTCGGGGTCGATGGCCAGATAGATGGAGGTCTCCAGCTCGTCGGCGTGGGCCATTCCCCCGAAGCCGGACTCCCGGATCTCCTCGACGGCCTCGATGCCCTTCCGGCTGACCAGGTAGAAGGCGGCCGCCGCGAGGACTCCCGGATGGTCGATCATCGTGAGTCTGGCCGCCATCTCCACCAGGTTCTGGTTCGAGCCGTGCCCGTTGTAGAAGAGCATCCTGGTGAAGCCGTGATGGGCGAGCGAGGTCCCCACGTCCTTGCAGTAGTTGGTGAAGGTGTCCCACCCGATCGAGATGGGTCCAGGGAAGTCCATGTGGTGAGGGTCATAGCCGTGGGGGATGGTGGGGAGCAGGACGATCTCGTCGGGCGCCTCCTCGGCTGCCCGGCGGCAGATCTCCGTGATGATGCGAACGTCGGTGTCCACGGGCAGGTGCAGCCCATGGTCCTCCAGCGTTCCCACCGGGATCAGGCACACGCGGTTCTCTCCGGCGGCTCGCCGAACCTCCGGCCAGGTCAGACGCTCGTAGAGCAGCGGTCGTCCCCACATCTGATGAAGGCCCCCTCAGTCGATGGTGGCGGAAGCCTAGACGACTCCGGCGAGCTCCCGGAACCGCCCTGCTCAGTAGCGCTCCGGCCCCCAGTGTGTTCCTCTGATTGACGCGATGGAAGGCCGCCGACTGATGCGGTTCCTCCTTGCCGCGGTGGGCGTGCTGGCCGTCTGGTCGACGCTGTGGTTCCTGGGCAGTCTCGGCGAAGACCAACGGCTGGTGACCATTCCGCCGTCAGTGCCGTCACCGGCGACCGGCGCTGGGCGAGCTCCGCTGGCCCTCCCGAACGGCTACCTGTGCGCCCCTCGGTGGCCTTACGCCGCGTACGAGGCCCGCAACGACCAGTACTTCCCTCCGAATCATCCGCTTCTGCCGCCTCGAACGGTTCGACCGGATCGCTGCTATTCGATCCCTGGAGACGCCGAGGCCGCCGGCCATGTGCTTGCTCCTCCCACCTCCGGCGGACTGGTCGTGGACGGGATGTACCTGGTCGTCGTGGACCTGGCGGGGCAGTGCAGGAGGGCCGCACGTCGGGTCGGTTTCGGCGTGCCGTGCCCGACGCGGCTGCCGAACGCCGGCGCGGGATCGCATCCTGCTCGCTGCGGTGACCGTGCCTCATTGGGGAGCCTCACCCGTCCGCCTTGCGTGCTCCAGGGAACGTTTCTGCTCGACCAGGCTGGTTTCGCCGTCGCTCCCGGGTACGGGGCCGGGATCCTCGGCGGCTCTCACCTGGTCATCACCGCCACTCGGGGCGATGATCCGAGCGTCGCGCCCGGCATCCTGAAATGTCCCCGAGCGAGCATCGTCGCCTCGTCCGTGGTCCGTCCCTCGAATGCGTCGCGGTACTTCCCAGCACTGGTCATGGTCTGCCCACAAGGAAGTGAACCCTTCGAGGACTACCTCGTACTCGGGTGGTCAGATTCGGGTGTCGTCTACCAGCTGGCCGTGAAAGGCGACGCCCTGGTGAACCGCCACCTCCTCGACGCCATCGCCCAGAATCTCCAGATCGTCGGGCCAGGAGGCGGGCGCCGGCCTTGATCGTGGTTTCCGGTACCCTGGGCATCGATGTCTGTCGCCTCTCGCCCAACCACCATCGGTGAGCTCCGCACCTCCGGTTACACCGATCGCACAGTCAAGGAAGAGCTCCGGCACAACCTTCTGATGAAGCTGAGCAGGCAACAGCCGCTGTTTCCTTCGATCGTCGGATTCGACGAGTCCGTCATCCCAGCGATGGAACGCGGGATTCTTGCCGGTCACGACATCATCCTGTTGGGGGAGAGGGGACAGGCCAAGACCCGGGTGATCCGCCATCTGATCGACCTTCTCGACGACGTCGCCCCCGTCGTGGCGGGCTGCGAGGTCAACGACCACCCTCTCCGCCCCATCTGCGCTCGTTGTCGCGAGCTCCTGGCGGCCGAGGGCGACGCCGTGTCGATCGACTGGATCCCACGTGACCGCCGGTATGCGGAGAAGCTCGCCACTCCCGATACGAGCGTGGCCGACCTGATCGGAGACGTCGATCCGATCCGCGTGGCCGAGGGACGGTATCTCTCGGACGAGCTGACCATCCACTACGGCCTGATCCCTCGGACCCATCGAGGCATCGTAGCCATCAACGAGCTTCCAGACCTTCCCGAGCGGATCCAGGTGGCCCTGTTCAACATCCTGGAGGAGCGCGACGTGCAGATCCGGGGCTACCAGGTACGGCTGCCGCTCGATCTGCTCCTGGTGGCAACGGCCAATCCCGAGGACTACACGCATCGAGGCCGGATCGTCTCGCCCCTGAAAGACCGGTTCGGGACGCAGGTCCGGACCCACTACCCCGAGACCCTCGGCGATGAGATCGCCATCATGGAGCAGGAGGCCAGGCCTCCTGTCGAGGGCGGGGGTGCCGTCGTCCGGGTTCCGGCGTTCATGAAGGAGGTCCTCGCTGCGCTCACCGCGGAGCTCCGCCGGGCTCCCCAGATCAACCAGCTCAGTGGGATCTCGGTCCGGTACTCGATCGGAAACCTCGAGACCCTCATCGGCTCGGCCGTCCGGCGGGCCGCGAGGACGGGAGAGCCCGAGGCTGTCCCTAGACTGGTCGATCTCCCAGCGGTCCTAGCCGGGTCGCTCGGACGCGTCGAATTCGACACGATCGAGGAAGGGAGAGAGCAGGAGATTCTGCTACGGGCCTCGAAGAACGCGGTCCTCGAGGTATTCCGTCGGAGGCTGGCGGGGTTCGACTTCCAGAAGCTCCTGACGAGGTTCGACGATCACTTCGCCGCCGAGACGTCCGACCTCACCCCAGCAACCGAGTTCCTTGGCCAGTTCGGAGACCTTCCGGGTCTGGGGAAACTGCTGGGCCGGCTGGGTGTGGAGGAGGAGAGTCCCGGAGTCGCCGCCTCCGCCCTTGAGTTGGCCCTCGAGGGGCTGCACCTCTCTCGCCGGCTGAACAAGGACTCAGCGGGCCGCGCCGGCGCGTATCGCTACGAGGGACTGGGCGGGGGGACCGGCCGCCTCCGCTGACGACTCACGTCCTCGCGTCGGCTTCGACACGTACAACTCTCCGGGTGAACCTTGCGGCGAGGCCTAGTGCTGCTCGTGGGTGTCGGGATGACGGCCGCCGCCTGCGCCGCCGGGCCTGAAGGCCCGCCTCGTCCAAGAGAGGTACCGCCACCACCCGTTCCCCCGGTAGCGCGCGTTGTCTGCGATGAGTCGGGAACACTAGTCCTCACGCCGGAGGTTCGCCTGGGCGCAGATGGCGTCGACTTCTCCATCCAGAACGTCACCGGGACCACGTTCGTGTTCTATCCGGGTAACCCCGACGAGGTCAGGCCCGGGATGGTCTCCGAGTTCGTGGGCCCTGGAGACAACTCGGTCCCTCCTGGAACCAAGGAGTTGCGATGGCTTGTTCCTCCTGGTCCCACTCGGATCGTCTGCATCCCGCAGGGGAGGCGCCTCCCGCCTGATGAGACCAGGTCCAGGGAAGGACAGCTCCAAGTGGTGGATCCGGCAAACATCTTCGTCCCTGTTCCCTCTGAGCTCGATTGCAATGGAGGACCCGACCGCAGCTACGGACTCACCGTGGCCGTGCGATCGGATGACCCGGTTGAGCCCGTCCGGGCCACCAGGGAGAGACTGGTCGGCCTCCGGCCGGGTGATGACGTTTCCCGGACCGGCTATCCGGGTGACCGCTACCCCTGGGTCCAGATCGTCCGCGAGTCACGGGTCGTCGGGTCGGTGAACATCGGTCCCGTCATCGGCAGTGACTCGAGCGTCCTGTGGACCTGCGTCAGCTCGGGGATCCGACCGGCCGACCCGCCACCGGCGCCGAAACGCCCACGGATCCCTTCACCGATACCCACGGACACGTTCCCGCCTCAGTCGAGATTGGTGGAGGGTCGGAGCTACTGGGTGCTGTATCTGGCGATCGCCGAGAAGGGATCCCCGGAGCTCGACGACGCGATCGGCCGCGCTCATCTCTATGGGTACGAACCGTACGTCAGGAGTCTTGGCTGTGACGAACGGGAGGACGACAGGTATCCGCGTCCCAAGGACTTCCTTGCCGTCGGAATCTACTTCGATCGGGAACGGGACCCGTGGTTCGTCGGCGATGCCATCAACGCACCCCACTGGGAGCCGACGAGAATCACGGCCCATTGTGTCGACTGATCGAGGACTGAGCTCATCCTCGGCCCGCTGCTACGCTCCTCGCCGCATGCCCACCATTCACAAGTTCATCGGCTACGCGATCGTGGGGCTGACCGCCGTCCTTCCCTTATGGGGAGTCGTCGCGCTGATCATCAAGCGCGAGCCGAATCGTTGGTTCTGGCACATCCTCGCCGCTCTTCAGGTGATCCTCGTCCTTCAACTCGTCGCCGGCATCGTCCTGCTCCTCACCGGCCACCGCCTTCCTTCTCTCCTGCACTTCTTCTACGGCGCGGTGTTCCCGGCGATCGTCCTGGTGGTCGCCCATGTCGTCGGCCGCGGGTTGGACAACGAAGAGGACACATGGAAGGTGTTCGCCGTCGCCGGGTTCTTCGTCTTCGGCCTCACCTTGCGAGCGCTCACGACGGGCCTGGGACTTCCCTGATCCTCGGGCTCGCGCGTCAGTCGGAGGCACGCGGCGACGAGCCCTCGACAACGAGGTCGGCGAACGAGGAAGACGACTTCCCGAACTCCCACCACCCCTTGACCCACGGCTTGACGATGGCCAGGCTGCGGCCGTACACGAGTGGGATGACCGCGACGCGGTCGGTCACGGCCATACGGTCGGCCTGGTGGAAGAGCTCCAGGCGGGCAGGGTCGATCCGCTCCTGCCGCGCCCGCTCGATCAGGTCGTCGAACGGCGGGTACGCGAATCCCCCTTCGTTGGTCCGGCTGTCCGAGTGGAAAAGCAGGCGTAGGTAATACTCGGGGTCGGGATAGCCGGGGAGCCATCCGGTGAAGTAGATCGGAGCGATCCGGGTCGGATCCTTCAGCGTTCCCGCCTCCGCGAGCCTCCAGGGGCGAGGCTCCACCCGGAGTCCGAGCACCGCCCGCCATGACTCGATCACGGGGTGCAGGAGAGGAAGATCCTCGTCGAGGCAGGCCACCGCGAGGTCGCCGCCGAATCCGGATCGGCCGAGGTAGTCGCGGGCTCGATCGGGATCGAACTCCAGAACGATCTCCGGGGTGTGTCCCTGCAGGGCGGGGGGGACGATGCCCCCCGTCGCCAGGACCATGTTGAGCGGCATCGCGGCGCCCAGAGCGGCTCGATCGAGGGCATGGGCGAGCGCCCGGCGCAGCTCCAGGTTCGATCCGATGGGTGCCCGGTGGTCGAACGCGAGGTAGCCCGACCACGCCGCAGGCCCGACATGAGCATCGGGAACCTCGGCAGGCACGAGGTCAGCCAGCCGAGGCGTGTATCGCACCGCGATCAGGTCGAGGTCGCCCCGCCCGTAGGGCTCGATGGCCTCTCCCGGGAGGCAGCGCACGTACTCGACCTGGGCGACGTTGCCAGCGTGCCACGCGGTGGAGCCATCCTGGGCAGGCCGCCACCTCTGGAGCCAGACCTCGTCCTCGTCCCACCGGGTCACGTTGAAGGGACCGCTCACCACCTGCGAGCCGGGCCTCGTCCAGTCCGGCCCCCGGGCTTCGATGGCGTGGCGGGGCTGCGGCCCGCCGTCCGGACGGTTCATGACGCTCATGAAATACGGGGCCGGAGCGACCAGGCGGAACTCGACGGTTCTGTCGTCGAGCGCCCTGACGCCGATGCGATCCACATCGCGGTTGTTGCCCAGGTAATAGTCCTGGCCGTTTTCCAGCACGAAGTAGATCGCCACCGAGGAACCGGGCCGCTCCGGGTTCAGTACCCGCTTGATGCCGAACTCGACATCCCCGGCCGTGAGCGGTTCGCCGTCGGACCACCGCAGTCCTTCCCGGAGGTGGAAGACATACCGAAGGCCGTCGTCCGAGATCTCCCATCGCTCCGCCAGGGACGGAACGATGGTTCGCTCCGGCCACTGTTCGACCAGTCGATCGAAGAGCTGCATGCAGAGTTGGATGTTCGGCCAGGCGATGGCGGAAGTGGGGTCGGAGTCGTTCGGCAGGTAGCTCGTGGCGACCCGCAGCGTGGCCGTCCCGGCCTCCGGCGATCCGGGACGATGGTCCGTCCGACGCCAGTGCCTGAAGGCGAGTTGATAGGTCTCGTTGGCCTCGGCGAACCGGAGCGATGTGTGCAGGGCGAGGGCGAGCTTGAACAGGACCAGGGCCATGGCCTGTCCCTCGCCTCGCTCTTCGAGAAGCGGCAACAGCTCCCGGTAGTGGCCGATCGCCTCGTCCAGCGAGTACTTCAGCCTGGCCGTGTCCCCTGCCCGAGTGAGGTAGTCGATGGCCTTGTCCGGGTCGTCGGCGGCCAGCCAGTGATGGGCCAGGATCCCGTAGACCTCTTCCCGGTTGTCGGCGTGGCGGGCCTCCAGCCACTCCGCGGCCCTCCGGTGGAGCTGTGTGCGTTTGTCTGCCAGCAGAGTCCGGTAGGCGGCCTCCTGGATCAGGGCATGTTTGAAGCGGTACTCGGGCTGCGGCCACCGGCGGCCTTCCCGGACCAGGTCCAGTCGCTGCAGATCCGAGAGCGCCTCGCGGACCTCCACGTCTTCGCCGGCGACGCCCTGGAGGAGGGGAAGGCCGAACCGACGCCCGAGCACCGAAGCCGCGGTCAACACGTCGTGGCACCGTGGACTCAGCCGGTCGATACGGGCCAGGATCACCTTCTCGACGGTCTCCGGGAGCTCGATGGAGACCTCGTGGTCGAAACGCCAGCCATGGGCATCACCCTCCGTTGCCCGGACGAGGGCGCCGGCGTCGACCAGGGAACCGATCAGCTCCTCAAGATAGAACGGGTTGCCCTCCGCGTGGGCGAGGAGGCTGGCCTCTCGCTCGGGTGGCAATGTGCTCGGACCCACCAGGGCGTGCAGGAGGTCCCGGTCGGCGTCTTCGGACAGCGACTCCAGGACGATCTCCCGTGTTCGATGGGGAAGCTGGCGGGAGGCGCGTTCCTTCACCTCCCACGAAGGATGGTCCCGCTCGAGGCGATGGGTGAAGGCCAGGAGGACGGCTGCCTCCTCGGTGACCGGCAGGAGTCGTTCGACCAGCTGCAGGGACGTCCGGTCCGCCCAGTGAAGATCCTCCACGGTCACGATCACGGGGCGATCTTCCGAAAGCCGTCGGAGCAATGTCCCGACGACCTCGAACGTGCGGTACTGGAGCGCCTCGGGAGAGAGCTCGGCAAGGCGTTCGGCTGCCTCGGGCTCCAGGGAGAGCCCCATCAGGGCTCCGAGATACGGATAGACCTCCGGGGACCTGTCCCCGAACAACCGGTCGACGTTTCGCCGGAGCGCTACCCGGACGCGCAGCTCGGGCTGGTCCGGGCCGGCTCCGAGCCACTCGCGCAGGAGGTCCCGGAACGGCCAGTAGGGAAGAGACTCGCCGTAGGACACGCACCGACCCTCCAACCAGACCGGCGGCCGATCCACCGCGGCGTCCGGCGACTCCACCAGCTCGCGCATCTCGGCTAGCAATCGGCTCTTCCCGATCCCGGCCTCGCCGGTGATGAACAGGATGCTGCCCGATCCTGCCAGGACCTCGTCCATGACCTCACGGCAGGTGGCGAGCTCGCGTTCCCGACCGACCAGAGGCGCCTGGAAGCCGTGTATCCCTCTGGCCCGCACCGCGGCCGGTCGCGCCCGATCCACCACGCGGGCCTGGACCGGCTGCGCCTTGCCCTTGAGCTCCAACTGACGAGGCTCCCCCCAGTCGAACAGCTCGGCGATGATGCGGAAGGTCGATGGCCCGACCAGCACGGTTCCGGGGTCCGCGGCCCCCTGGAGCCTCGCCGCGGTGTTGACCGTGTCTCCGAAGGCGCCGTACTCGACGCGCCCGCCTGCGCGGACCGGCCCGAGCACCACCGGACCGGTGTTCACTCCGACCCTGACCGCGAAGCCTTCGACTCCCCACGCCCGCGAGACCTCCGCGGCGTAGGCGGCGATGTCCTGGGTGATGCGGAGCCCGGCCCGGGTGGCTCGTTCTGCGTCGTCCTCGTGGGAGACGGGCGCCCCGAACAGCGCCAGGACGCCGTCCCCGGCCAGGTCCTTCACGGTCCCGCCGAACTCCTCGATGGCGTGGACGATCCGAGCCACCGCTTCTCCGACGATGAGCCTGGCCTCTTCCGGGTCGAGGCGCTCGGACATGGCGGTCGACCCCACCACGTCCGCGAATACGGCCGTCACGACTTTGCGCTCCTCGCGCATCGTGGCGCCCGCGGAAGTCTGTCCTGTCTCGGTGCGCTCCGACATCTCGTTCTATTCTCCCTGAGCACCGGGGCTCTGCGAAGGCGAGGGGAACGGGCGTACCCTCGTAGCGATGCGATTCCGCTATTCGCGGTGGGACGGAACCCAGGATCCCCTCGGGCCCGATCTGTCCGCCTCTGACCTCCTCGACGCCATGTCGGAGGACCTCCTAGCGGGTCAGGGCGCAGACCGGGCCCTGTCGCGCCTGCTCCGGCAGGGCATGCGGGGCCGGTTCACCGGGATGGACGCCCTCCGGGCGAGAGTGCGGGAGGCCAGGCGACGGGAGCAGGAGCGGCTGAACCTGGAGGGTCCGCTCCAAGAGATCCAGCAACGACTCGACGACATCCTGCAGACCGAGCGGCGCGCGCTCACGTTCAAGGCAGAGGAGGACGCCCGGCTCCGCGAGCAGTTCCTGGACTCTCTTCCTCCTGACCCGGCCGGGCAGATCAAGGAGCTGAAGGACTACCGGTTCGTCGACCCGGATGCCCAGCGCAACTTCGACCAGCTCATGGAGTGGCTGAAAGATCAGGTGCTCGGGTCGTATTTCCGAAGCATGGCCGAAGGGATGCGCAATCTCTCTCCGGAGCAGCTCCAGAGGTTCAAGGACATGCTGGCCGAGCTGGGCGACATGATCGAAGCCCAGGACCGGGGGGATCCGTACGACTTCCCCGGATTCATGCAGCGCTACGGGGACCTGTTCCCCGGGAACCCCCAGTCGCTCGACGAGCTGCTCGAGCAGATGGCCCGGCGGATGGCCGCTCTCTCCAGGCTGCTGGCCTCACTGTCCCCGGAACAGCGGGCCGAGCTCGAGGCTCTGGCCCGGGAGGTCCTCGAGGATCTGGACCTGGCCTTTCAGGTCGACCGGCTGGCCGGTGCGCTGTCGGAGATGTTCCCCGACCTGCCTTGGGGAGAGCCGGCATTGGCAGGAGGCGAGGAGGCCATGCCCATGCAGGCCACCGTGGACGCCCTCGAACGCCTCTCTGACTACGAAGATCTCGACCGGGCGATGCGGGCCGACTATGCGGGGGCCTCGCTGGAGGACGTTGACGAGGAGCGGCTGCGGCGAACGCTCGGAGAGGACGCGGCGCGGGACCTTCGCCGCCTGCGCGAGGTCGAGCGGGCCCTGGAACGGGCGGGCCTGGTGACCCGGACCTCGGGGCGTCTCCGCGTCACGCCGAAGGGAGCTCGCAAGCTCGGGGAGCGAGCCTTGGTCAGGTTGTTCGAGCAGCTCAAGCGGGACCGGGAGGGCGCTCACGACGCCAGGCCGGCGGGGGGCCAGGCCGAGCCGACCGGGGCCAGCCGTCCGTGGCGCTTCGGCGACGCTGGGGAGATCGCTGTTCAGAAGACCGTGTTCAATGCCCTGGTGAGGGGAGGCGCCTCGCCGAATCCACGCTTGCACCCGGACGACTTCGAGCTGGTGGAGGCAGAGACGAGGACCGAGGCGGCCACCGCCCTCCTCCTGGACCTCTCCTTCTCGATGCCCCTCCGGGGCCACTGGGTCCCGGCCAAGCGCATGGCCCTCGCGCTCCACGCGCTCATCGAGGGGCGGTACCCCCACGACACCTTGTACCTGATCGGGTTCTCGGACTACGCGCGTCGGATGCGGCCGGAAGACCTAGCCGGCACGGGGTGGGAGCGTGTCTACGGTACGAACATGCAGCACGCCTTCAACCTCGCCGGGCGGCTGCTCGGGGAGCACCGGCGGGCCACCAAGCAGGTCATCATGGTCACGGACGGCGAGCCCACGGCTCATCTCGAGGATGGCGTCGCCGAGTTCAACTGGCCACCGGTCCCAGAGACCATCCATCGGACGCTCACGGAGGCCATGCGACTCGCTCGAGCGGGCGTGACCATCAACGTGTTCATGCTGGAGCAGACGCCCGGTTTGACCCGATTCATGGAGCGGCTGGCCAGGCTCACCAGCGGGCGGGTCTTCTTCACCGCGGGGGAGGGGCTGGGGGAGTTCGTGATCCGAGACTACGTCTCTCGGCGGGCTTCCTGACGAACGAGCATCACCTCGACATCAGCGCGCGTACCCGGTCGGTGACGTCCCTGAAGTCGTACACGTGCTTCAAGCTCCTGAACACGTAATTGCGGTCCGGGAGTGTCGCCAGGTCGGCGCCGAAGTACAGCCGGAACACCACGCGGAACGAGTTCACCGGGGTGATGAGTGGGTATAGGTCGGCGTGACTCTGGCCCGGTAGGTAGTACGCGTTGAGGTTGGGGAACTTCCTGATCAGGTTGTTGTCGGAGGGGTTGGGCCACGCGCTCGGCGCGCCTTCGTACGGTCCTTCGTCAGACTGGACGAGGATCACAGGATGGGAGCTTTCGTTCCCGCGCAGAAGGACATCCAGTGTCCGCTGAAGCCGCCGATTCACGTACTCGACCTGGTGGAGGTAGTTCTCCTGCCTCGTGTACCGGCCCACGTCTTCCTCCGGCTTGTAACGACCGTCCGGGTAGAAGACGAAGGGCGAGTGAGGGACGAGGATGTGGGCGAAGACGAACTTCGGACCGTCGAGGCGCTTGGTGCTCTCGACCGCCTTGAATTCGAACTGGACTCGTTTCCATTCCCGTCGCCGGAATTCTTCCTGCTGGACCGGCCGGAGGGCGGTGGTTTCGTACAGAACCCTGTCGAACTCCGAGACCCCTCCGTACGTGACGTTCTGATCGGCTATGGGGCTGCGCTTGGTGGGTCCCCACCAGGAACCGATTTGGATGTAGCGATACCCGATCGATTTCAGGAAACGGCCGACCCGGTTGTACCTCATCAACCTGGACAGCGGCCTCACGTCATCGGTGTTCGTGCCCAGCTCACTGGTCAGGAAGTCGAGGTACTCCATGTTGAGGGACGAGGCCACGGACAAGGAGGTACGCGGGTAGTTCGTCGTGCTTCGGTGAGCCACATAGAAGCCCCGGCTCTCCAGCGAGTGCAGGAACGCCGTGTTGTCGAAGTCGAACACATTTCGTAGCCCGGTCTCACCGGCGTAGGTATCAAAGATCATGTAGTAGATGTCGGGGCGTGCGTTTCGCCCGTCGATGCTGGCAGGCCGCTTCCGGATCTCGTCCGGGTCGGGGAGGTGACCATGGAACCCGGCATCGCTCTGCCTGATGGCCGCCTGCTCGTCTGCACGCGTGCGCGCCTGATACTGGAAGATGCTGAACACGTTGATCAGGACCAACCCCGCGGCCACCACGTTCAGGACCGAGGTCATCTCGTCGAGCCGCCGGCGCGTCCGCATCACGGCGAGCACGACGGCGATGGCCAGGAGGGCCCACAGGGGTCCAAGGATGGCGTTGCGCCCCATCACAAAGCCGGCGATCTCCCAGTCCTTCACGGCCAGATACACATGGCCGTAGGAGAAGAACAGGAGCACGACCGCCGAGACGATCAGCCCTGCCTTCCGGAGGTCCCGGAGCGCAAGGCGGCCAAGGACGAGCAGGATGAGTGTCGCCCCCACCACCACGGCGAGGGATCGGAACAGGTCTGTGAGGGACACGCCCTCTTGGATGTTGTGCGCATAGAGATAGAGGATCGGGAACGCGCCGAACAGGACCGGATGGATCACCAGCCCTCGGCGGCGCGTGGCGTCTCTGGTGGTGGCCGGGGCGCTCACCTGCTATCCCTGGCCCGCATGAGGTACAGGACCCGATCGGAGTCCTTGATCTGCTCGCCGGCCTGGATATCGAACCGTGCTCCGAACGCACGCTCGAAGCCTTCCTGCGTGTAGCCGGGAAAAACGTCCTCCCGCGAGGCCAGGAGGACCTGCACCTTCGGGTCGGACTTCGGCACGAACTCCACGATCAGCCACGTGCAGAGCCCGCCGAAGAAGCTGGCCAGTCGTTCCAGCGGAACGTTGTTGCCGATGGCGAGGTGATGGATCAGAGCCAGGGCGAGCACGACGTCTGCGGGACCTCGCTCGAGCAGAGACTGTCGCTCATGGTTCTCCCATCCGATCGACGGACTGGGGTTGACCAGATCCACCACAAGAGGCAGGAGCGCGGTCTCGTCCTCCCGGACCGCCTGGGAGTAGTTCGACTCCACGGCCGCGGGGTCGAGGTCGAAAGACACGGTGTGCATCCCCCTCGCCGCGGCCATCCGGCTGAACCGTCCGGTGTTTGCCCCGAGATCCCAGGCGGTCCGGCCGGAGGTCCGATCCAGGAAGACCTCCACGAGCTGTTGCTTGTGCTCCATGGCCTCGGTGCTGTAGCTGTCGGCTTCCGTGTAGTAGCCCGCCCAGGGCGACGTCGCCGGCCGCCACGTGAGCTTGGTCACCGCCTTCTCGAGGCTGTCGAGGAGCCCGCGGAACGCCTGGCTCGTGAAGGGCCGGGTTCGACGGCCGTTCGACCCCTCCTGGTTCGCATCGGCCTGATGCCGCACCTGGCTCCTGGCGTGCAGGAACAGGTGGAGGAGGAGAGGCACCCGGAAGCGCGCCCGGAACGGAAGCAGCCCGGCGGCCAGGTCGAGCGGGATCCCGTCGATGTGGACGCGGGCCAGCTGGGTGAGCCTGATGTCGCGGTACGCGGCCAGGGCCAGCGGGGCCAGGAAATGCTGACAGAACTGGCGGTAGGCGACCCAGGGCTTTCCCTCGGGCAGCTTCTCGAACGAGAGCGAGTCGATGAGGACGGGGCGCCCGCTCCGGAACTGGATGTTGAAGGCGCTCGCGTCGCGCAGGGACATGCCGTGGACGAGGGCGACCCGCTGGATGCGCAGGGTGATGAGAGCCGCGTCCTTCAGTTGGCCGAAGCTCCACTCGTACGGGTAGGAGATGAAGGGGATCCGTTCGGGCCTGAGCACGCGATACGCGTCGGGGCCGGCCGCCTTCGACAGCTCGACCTCCTCGTGGGGGACCAGCAGACGAGCTTCGACCAGGGCCGAGTACAGGCCCGATCCCATGAGGAGGTCGTACTGGTCACGCCAGGAAGCGTCGACCTGCCTGAGAAGTTCCTGATCTCGGGTGAAGACGAACCCGCTGGGATCCCGGAAGGAGCTCGGGACGACTGAGGGGGTCAATCTTCCTTGTCTGGCCCGGCCGTCCGGCTCGATGTGCTCCCTACCGGCTTCCGGGTGACGAAGCCCCAGATCCTCCTCCAGAAGACCTTCACCGCCACGGCGGCGCCGAGGAACACCCCGATGAGGACCTGGAAGATGTAGCTCCCGGTCCCCGGGTCGACGTATGCGTTGGCGGCGGGAACGACGAGCAGCCAGAAACAGAGGACGACCAGCACGAACCAACCTATCGATGGGCTCTTCGATCTCATGGGTTCCACCTGACTAGAGCTCGGGTTGCAAGATTCTACCCTACGACGTTCACTCTCAAGCCGCCCGGCGTTCACCTGCCCGACACGAACCAACGTCAACTCGCGGTGCCGTCCCACCACAGAGTCGTGACGGGCCGGGCGGCAAACCCGAACCTGCCGCCCCGTTCGACGATGCGAGGGGCGATCGCCTCCCGGATCTCCGGATCTCGCTCTGGAGGGAGGCACACCAGCCGGCGGACATGAGCAACCATCTCCTGAACCGACTCGTATGCTCCGGGCCGCTCCGCGCTCCAATCCTTCCGCTCCGGTCGAAGGCCGAGCTCCTCGATGACGGCTTCCGCGTCGTCCGCCGTGGGGCGGGTGGGCCGGACGAGCCCATGGAATCGCAGCCACAGGGGATCGAGGTCGCTCGTCGGGTGGCGCCGGGTGAGTTCCAGCACCACCCGGACGCGGGCGTGATCGGTCAGTCGCTGTGCGAACCCAGCCAGGTCTGGGGCGTTGTAGGCCACGTGGTGGCAGACGACCACGTCCGCCACCGACGTGTGCTCGGCGACCTCCGGCCACCGGCCTTCGATCGCCTCCGCGTTCACTCCAGATGACCGGCCGTTCTCGAGGAAGGCCTTCAGCATCTCGCCCGACGGGTCCACGCCGATGACCAGTGACGCCCTGGGCATGAGCGGCGCGGAGGCCGCCCCGCCTCCACACCCCACGTCCAGGACGGCGCCACCCTCCGGAAGGGACTCCAGGGCGCGTTGATCCGAGAAAGTGACCTGCGATCTGGCCGCTTCGCCCCGCCTGGCGAACACGCTCACGGGGAAGTGCCAAGGCGACTCGGGGGCTTGCGCCAGGATCTCCTCGGGGATGGCCCACGAACCCAGGGCCGTGGTCCAGGCTTCAGCGGCCGATGGCACGTCAGTCGACGACGAGACGCTCGGGGGGCTGCGGGCCGGCGGAGAGGAGCAGCCTCCGGTACTCCTCTGGCCAGGGAACCGGCGTCCCGCCGGATTCCGACAGCAGGGCCGCCACCGCCTTCCCTCGAACGGCGACCAGTCCCCCGGATCGCATTTCGAATGCGTAGGTGATGGAGCTGGATCCTATGGACTCCACGCTGATCTCGATGTCGACGACATCTCGGAACCGGAGGGCCCGCAGGAAGTCGGCATAGATGTGGACGCGCGGAAGCCGTCCGTACACGTCGTCGAGAACGCCGAGCCGGTCGAGGAGGGCGGTCTCCGCCACCTCGATGAAGCGGAAGGCCGCCGTGTTGTGGTAGTTGGTCGAGGCGTCCGTATCCGGCCACTCGATCCGACGTTGGACGATGATGCTGGCAGGCGGGGGCGTCTGGATCGGTTCCACCATCGGGCCCTATTCTGAACGCATGCGGGTCGGGATCGGACTGCCCAACACGGCCCCCGGTCTCGACGGCCGGCTCATCGTCGACTGGGCCCGGAAGGCGGAGGCGGGACCGTTCACCAGTCTGGGTGTCCTGGACCGCCCGGTGTACGACAGCCTCGAACCCTTCACCACCCTCGCCGCCGCGGCGGCCGCCACGACGGCCATTGGTCTGGTCACGATGGTGGTGATCGGCCCGCTCCGGCCCGCCACTCTCCTCGCCAAGCAAGCCGCCTCCATCGACGCCATCTCCGGCGGACGGCTGATCCTCGGGCTCTCCATCGGTGCCCGACACGACGATTACCGGACGCTTGGGGTCGAGCATCTGGGAAGGGGGGACGTCCTGACCGAGCATCTCGTGGCCATCCGGGAGCACTGGGAGGAGGGGAGGATCGGTCCGCGAACGGCCCGTCGCGAGGGGCCGGTCGTCCTGGTGGGGGGGTTGAGCGGGGAGGCGTTCGCCCGGATGGCCCGGTACGCCGACGGCTACGTGCACGGAGGCGGACCTCCTCGCGCGTTCGCCGGTGCGGCCGCCCGGGCCAGGGCGGCGTGGGTGGATGCCGGTCGTCCCGGCCGCCCCCTGTTGTGGGGCCAGGGGTATTTCGCTCTGGGGGAAGCCGCCGCTTCGCCGGGTGCGGTCTACCTCCGCGACTACTACGCGTTCACGGGGCCCTTCGCCGAGAAGATCGCAGCCTCCAACCTCACCAGCCCGCAGGCAGTCGTGGACTTCGTCCGGGGATACGAGGAAGCGGGATGCGACGAGCTGGTCCTGTTCCCGACCGTGGCTGCGCTCGACCAGCTCGAGCAGCTGGCGGACGTCCTGGCATAGGGCGCCGGCGGCGTGCGGATCGTGGTGGTGGGTGGGGGGCCGGCCGGCCTCTATTTCGCGCTGCTGGCGAAGAAGGCTCAGCCTGCTCACTGGATCACCGTCATCGAGCGCAATCCCCCCGACGCCACCTACGGCTGGGGTGTCGTGTTCTCCGAGGAGGCGTTGGGCGCCCTTCGGGATGCCGACCGGGTCACGTTCGACGAGATCACCGATACGTTCGCCAAGTGGACCGCGATCGATGTGCGGTATCGAGGCGACACGGTCCGATCTCGTGGCCACGCGTTCTCCGCCATCTCTCGCAAGAGGCTGCTGAGCATCCTGCAACGACGGTGCGCCGACCTCGGCGTGGAGCTCTCATTCGAGCGAGAGCTGGGCGATCTGACCGAGATCGGCCAGGCCGATCTGCTCGTGGGAGCGGACGGTGTGAACAGCCTGGTGCGCCGGTCCGACGAGGCCGTCTTCCGGCCCAGCCTGGAACCCCATCGGACGAAGTTCGCGTGGTTCGGGGCGGATCTCGTGTTCAAGGCGTTCACGTTCATCTTCCGCGAGACCGAGCACGGACTGTTTCAGGTGCACGGCTATCCCGTGGACGCCTTCACCAGCACCTTCATAGTGGAGTGCCCGGAACCCGTGTGGCGGCGGGCCGGGCTGGACCGCGCGTCAGAACAGGAGAGCCTGGCGTTCTGCGAGAAGCTCTTCGCCTCCGACCTCGGAGGTCATTCGCTGCTGTCGAACCGTTCGATCTGGATGAGCTTCGTCACCGTCCGATGCGAGACCTGGCACACCGACAACACGGTCCTGATCGGTGACGCCGCTCACACCGCGCACTTCACGATCGGATCGGGGACGAAGCTCGCGATGGAGGACGCCATCGCCCTGGCCGACGCGCTCGAGCGCAGGCCGAACGACCTGGTAGCGGCACTCACGGACTACGAGATGGAGCGCCAACCGCTGGTCGAGCGGTTCCAGCAGGCCGCCGTGGAGAGCGCGGCCTATTTCGAGGGTGTCAGTCGGTACGCCACCTTCGAACCGGTGCAGTTCGCCTTCAACCTGCTCACGCGGAGCGGGAGGATCAGCCATCTGGAGCTTCAACGGCGGGATCCGAATCTCGTCGGCCGGGTCGATGCCCGGTTCGCCGAGAGCGCCCGGGGCTCGAGCGCGGGCGACGGCGCCCCACTCCTGGTCGCGCCGCCTCCGATGTTCTCGCCTTTCGAGACGAAGGGCGTGACGGCGCCGAACCGGGTGGTCCTGTCGCCTCCGGGTGAGGACGGAGCCGTCGACGGAACCCCCGGGTCGCGCCATGCCGATCAGCTGGCCGATGCCGTGAGGACCGGCGCAGGACTGGTCCTCACCGAGCTCGTGGCCGTCTCTCCCGGCGGGCGGATCACTCCCGGCTCTGCGGGCCTATGGGAGGAGGAGCACGCCCGGGCGTGGAGGGAGGTCCTCCAGCGGGTCCGGACCCACGGCGATGCACTCCTCGGACTGCAGCTCGGCCACGCGGGGCGCCGTGGTGCGACCCGTCCCCGACGAGAGGGGGTGGACCGGCCCCTGCGGGAGGATGGCTGGCCGCTCCTGTCGGCCTCGCCTATCCCGTATGCGCCGAGGGGTCGGGTGCCGAAGGAGATGGATGTCGCTGACATGGACCGCGTGAAGGACCGCTTCGTTCGCTCGGCCCGGATGGCCGCCGCGGCCGGCTTCGATCTGCTCGAGTTGAACTTCGCCCACGGCTATCTCCCGGCGAGCTTCATCTCTCCGCTCTCGAACACGCGGACCGATCGATTCGGCGGCACCCTCGCCGATCGCCTGCGCTTTCCGCTCGACCTCTTCGATGCCGTCCGTGCCGTCTGGCCCGAGGACCGGCCGCTCGCGGTGTCCCTGTCGGTCTCGGACTGGGCTCGGGGGGGTGTGGAGATCGACGAGGCGATCGCAACGGCCAGGCTCCTGAGGGAGCGGGGATGCGACCTGATCCACGTGCAGGCCGGGCAGACGACGCTCCGGGCGAGTCCCCTCTACGGGAGGATGTTCCTCGCGACGTACAGCGACCGGGTTCGAAACGAGGCGGGGACGCCCACGCTCGTGGGGGGGAACGTCACCAGCCGAGACGAGATCAACACGCTCCTGGCGGCGGGACGAGCCGATCTATGCGTGCTGTCAGCGCTTGACTGAGCGGCGGGACCAGAGTCGCCAGATGGCCAGGCCTGAGAGCACGCTCACGAACAGGCCGTACACGACCATGTACCTCGCGTACGGGTAGAACAACGCTTCCGAGGACGCGGCGACCACGATGATCGACGCCGTGACCCACGCCTTCCCCCGATTTCCGAGGGACATGAGGCTGCTCGAGGATCCGGCTGAGGCCAGGGTGATCTGCAGGTCCGGAGGGATCGCTGCCAAGGCTGCAGCCGCGCTGAGAGAGGGGATCGCGCCAGGTGACGGTCGTGTGGGGGCCGGCGGATGCATCGCCGCGTCTCCGTTGGTGCTGACCGGGGCGGATCCACCGAGTTCGGCCTGGGCGATGGCCGGGTCGGGCGCTTCCGGTCGCGCCGGACGAACCAGCGCGTAGCACTGGCCGCACCACTCCGCGTCGGGACCGAGGAGCGCCCCGCAGGCAACGCACCGAGCCATCACTCAACCCATCGGCCGGACGGGCGCTGGACCTTGAGGATGGGCGACCGGGTCAAAGGAGGCGAGCTCGCGCGAGGTACTGGCGCTCACCCGAGCCGGGCTCGTCGCCAGATGTGCTTCAACGACCACACGGCCACCAGGGCGAACGGGACTCCGAAGGCCACCAGGATCGTGCGGTTGCCGGTAGCGGCGTAGGGGAGGATTGCCGCCAGCAAGGCGAGCAGCGTCACGAACAGCCTGATCTCACCGCGAAACGTGAAGACTCCGTCGCGCCACCGCCGTGTGACGGGCACGCGGGCCTGGCGTGGAGGAGGCGCCAGTGATCGCTGTCCCGTCCAGACGTGGGCGGGGTGGGGAAGGAAGTCGAGGTCCGCGGGGCCGTCGGCCGGGGCGCCGGGGTCGACTCCCGCATGGCACAGCCAGCATCGCGTCGCATCGTGTGCGAGCCCCGTACCACAGAACGAACACCGCATCGTCGAGCCCCGCTAGAAACATCGGCGAAATCGCGGTCCGCCCTTGAGTAGCTGGGCGCTTTTACCCTGTCTTGGGTAGGCGTCCCGAAGACGGTTCAGGCTCCCAGGTCGTAGACCTGCCCCGGGTCGAGGTCGAGCCCGTTCATGACCTGCCACAGGGCGGCCAGGGCCTTCACGGCGTTGCGCTCTTCGTACGGCGCAAGCTGCTCACGGTGCCCCATCAGGACGTTCGACAGGAGGCGGTAGGCCTCCACCAGTTTCTCCTGCGCCGGGTTCAGATCGTCTCCCGACAGGTTCTTCATCATGCCTGCCCCCTCAGATCACCCTCCGTCCCGATCAGGGTCCGATCGTCCTGCACCCGTTTGGCCTTCAGCTCGAAGCGCGGAAGCGACTCGTTGTCGGCTCTCTTCACCCCGAACCGGAGGCCCTCGTGGGAATCGGCCAGCTCCTTCTGCAACTGGGAAAGGATGCCCTCCGCGTCCGCCTTGGGATCCGGGATCTCGACGAGCAGCTCGATCTCGTCTCGGCGGCCTTCCGCGGTGAACAGGTGGATCTGGAACTCGTCGATCTCGGGATGCTCCCGGACGATGGCCTCCACCGCGCGCGGATACACGTTGGTTCCCCGGACGAGCTTCATGTCGTCCACCCGCCCCCGGATCCCCCCCTCGAAGATGTCGAACGTCCGGCCGCAGGGGCAGGTCGAGCCCGGGACCTTCAGGACGAAGTCCCTGGTTCGATACCGGATGACCGGGATGAAGCCGCGCCCGAAGCTCGTCACGACCCGCTCGCCCATCTCTCCATAGGGAACGGGCTCCGCGGTGTCAGGGTCGAGCACTTCCTCGATGTAGTGGTCTTCGATGATGTGCGTGCCGCCCGGCTGCTCCGAGCACTCGAAGATCATGATCGTTCCCAGCTCGGTCATGCCGGCCGTGTCCCCCGCCCTGGCCCCCCACTCGGACTCGATGAGCTTCTTCGTTGCCGGGATCGAGCCGGCAGGCTCGCCGGAAAGGATCAGTCGCTGGACCGGCCCGGCCGCCAGGTCGATCCCGAGCGCCTTGGCTTCCTGCGCCATGCGCAGGGCGTAGGTAGGCGTGGACGCGACGACCGTAGCTTCCATGTCCATGATCTGTTTCACCCGCTGGTCCGTGGTCATGGCGCCGCCGGGAAGGGTGAGACAGCCGAGCTTCTCGGACGCGTAGTGCAGGCCCCAGAAGCCGATGAACGTGCTATAGCCGAACGCGACGAAGACGGTGTCCGTGGGGCGAACCCCGAAGCCCCACAGGCCGTAGCACCACATCTCGGCGATCCATTCCCAGTCCTTCATCGAGTCCAGGACCCGGATGGGGGTCTTGCCGGTCGTGCCGGAGGTCATGTGATATCGAGTCGCGACCTCATTCGGTGCGGCCAGGATCGGGCCATACGGAGGCTGCTCGAGCTGTCCCTGCATCCACTCGTCCCGCGTCATGAGCGGAAGCCGGCGGAGGTCCTCGAGCGAGCGGATCTGGTCCGCGGTCACGCCCGCGTCGCGCAGCCGCTTCGAGTGCCAGGGGACCTGGGAGTCGGTCCACTCCAGGAGGTTCCGGAGTTTCCGCACCTGGAGTCCCTCGAGCTGGTCCCTGGGCATCGTCTCGTGGCGAGGATTCCAGTACGGCCTGTCGTCCATGTGAACTCCCATCGGTTTGAGTCGCGAAGCATCGTAGCGAGTGCCGCCATTCCCGTGGTAAACCGCTCCCCGTGACGTTCGCCCTGGCCCCGGACCACCAACGGCTGGTCGACGACGCTCGCCGGATCGCCCGTGACTCGTTGGCACAGGTGGCCGCGCGAGGAGAGCCCGGGCGGGTGAACCGCCAGCTGCTCGTCGCGTTGAACGACGCCGGGCTGCTGCCCCGGCTCTTCCCGGAGCGATTCGGAGGGACCCAGCCCGGCGACGTCTCGGCGCTCGAGGTCTGTCTACTCCGCGAAGGGCTGGCCCAGGGATCGCCGGAGGCGGAGAACGCGCTGGCCATGCAAGGTCTGGGTGGCTACCCGATCCTGCTGGCGGGGGCAGAGGAGCTGGCCGCGCGGTGGGTCCCAAAGATCGCGCGTGGCCAGTCGGTCGCCGCGTTCGCGCTGACGGAACCGGAACACGGATCCGACGCGGCTGCGATCGAGCTCTCGGCCGAGCAGGACGGCATCGGCTACCGGCTCACCGGCGTGAAGACGTGGATCTCGAACGCTCCCGACGCGGACATCTATACGGTGTTCGCTCGCACCACCATGGGCGCGGGCGCCAAGGGCGTAACCGCCTTCGCGCTACCGGCAGACTCACCCGGGGTGTCCGGCACGTCTCTCGAGCTGATCTCTCCCCATCCCATCGGGACCATGGAGCTCGACGGGGCTTTCGTCCCGCTCTCGGACGTGCTCGGAGAGGTCGACGGCGGATTCAAAGTGGCCATGCAGACCTTGGACCGGTTCCGCCCCAGCGTCGGAGCCTTCGCCGTGGGGATGGCCCAAGCCGCGCTGGACGCTTCCGTGGAGCACGCCGCGTCGCGGCAGGCATTCGGCAAACCGATCAAGGAGTTCCAGGCCATGGCTCACCTGCTCGCCGAGATGGCCACCAGGACCGAGGCTGCGCGCCTCCTCGTCTACTCGGCCGCCGCCGCCTACGACGCCGGAGCCTCCGGGGTCACGCGGTCGTCGGCCATGGCGAAGCTCTTCGCCACAGAGACCGCGCAGTTCGTGGTGGACTCAGCGATCCAGATCCACGGCGCTGCCGCCCTGGAGCGGGGTCACCTCTTGGAGCATCTGTATCGTGAGGTCCGGGCTCCCCGGATCTACGAGGGAACCAGCGAGATCCAGCGCGAGATCATTTCCCGCGAGCTGTACAGATCCCGCTGAGGTCAGACCGTCTCCTCTTCGGCGACGTCGTCGGGGATGACCGCTGTCGCCATCATCTCGACGCGCGCGGAGGGATCGAATAAGCCCTTGACCTCCAACAGGCTGATCGCGGGGAAGTGCCGGTCGAAATGGCGTTGCCACTGCTCGCCGATCTGCTCGAGTGAGCCCCGGTACTCGTCCGCGTCCGTCACGAAGATCTCCATCGACACGATGTGCTCCGGCTTGCCACCGGCGGCGGCCAGCGCCTCCACGACGTTGGCGCAGGCCTGGTCGAACTGCTCGAGGAGGGAGTCGCCCGCGAGCGTGCCGTCCGGCTTGTGCCCGGCCTGGCCTCCCAGGAACACGAGGAGTCCCCGGGTCGGCACGACGACGTGGGCGAACCCCTTGGCGGGGGGCAACCAGACCGGGTTCAGGATGAGGTGAGGGCTGGTCGGTCCGTGGGCCGTCCGCCGCGCGACCGCATCGCCGGCGGCAACCGCCCTCAGCTCCTGATGGATCGATGCCTCCTGGCCCGGGCTCACAGGGTCCTCCTCGTCATTCAACGCCCCGTCCACTTCGGGTCGCGCCCCAATTGGAACGCTTCATAGAACTCGGCGTGATCGGCGCTCTTCATAAGCAGAGCCTGGGTCATAGCTTCCAGCTCGATCGAGCCCGCCAGGTTCATGTCCATCTCCTTGGAGAGGAGCAACTTCGTCGCCGCGTAGGCCAGGGACGGGCCCCCGGCGAGACGGCGGGCCAGGCCTTGGGCCTCGGAGGGGAGGTCGGCGTCCGCCACCACGGCCGTGGCCAACCCGATCTCCGAGGCCCGCGAGGCGTCGATCTTCTCTCCGAGGAGCAGGAGCTCGGTGGCCCGGCCGAATCCGACCAGGCGCGGCAGGAGGTAGGCCGAGCCCATGTCGGCTCCGGCCAGACCGACGTTCGTGAACAGGAAGGAGAACGAGGAGGAGGCCGCGAGGAGCCGGATGTCCGCGGCGAGCGCGATCACGGCGCCGGCACCGGCGGCGACGCCGTTGACCGCGGCGATGATGGGGAGCGGGCACTCTCGCATCCGCTGGACCACGCTCCCGGTCATCCTGGTGAAGTCCAGGAGATCCCGGGCGTCCATCTCCAGCAACTTCCCGATGATCTCGTTGACGTCTCCACCAGAGCAGAAGCCGCGCCCGCTGCCGGTGATGACGAGCGCTCGAGCATCCTCCCTATGAGGAAGCTCGCCCAGGAGGTCGCGGAGATCCGCGTAGACCTCGAACGTCAGCGCGTTCAGCCGTTCCGGACGGGTGAACGTGACCGTGGCCACGCGATCTTCGTCCACCCGGAAATCGAAGTGCCGCCACTCCTCGGTGAATCCGGACGATCCGCGGAAGGGACTCACGCGAAGGCCTCGATCCCGGTGATGGCCTGACCCAGTATCAACGTGTGGATCTCGTTCGTGCCCTCGTACGTGTACACGGACTCCAGGTTGTTCATGTGGCGGATGATCGGGTACTCGAGCGTGATGCCGTTCGCGCCGAGGATGGACCGGGCCTCGCGAGCGATGCGCAGGGCTTCGCGGACGTTGTTGAGCTTGCCGAAGCTGACCTGCTCAGGGGTGAGACGTCCCTCGTCTTTCATCCGGCCCAGATGCAGGGCGAGCAGCGATCCTTTGTTGAGCTCGAGGAGCATGGTGACCAGCTTCTCCTGGGTCAGCTGGAACCCCGCGATGGGCTTGCCGAACTGCACCCGGGACTTCGCGTACGCCAGGGCCGTCTGATAGCAGGTCCGTGCCGCGCCCATCACTCCCCACACGATTCCGAACCGGGCCTCGTTCAGGCAGGAGAGCGGTCCCCGCATACCGGTGACGCCGGGGAGGACGGCGTCGCTCGGGAGCCGGCAATCATCGAAGACCAGCTCCGAGGTCACGGACGCCCTGAGCGAAAGCTTGCGTTCGATGTCCTTCGTGGCGAATCCGGGGGTCCCCTTCGGCACCAGGAAGCCCCGGATCCCTTCGTCCGTGCGAGCCCACACCACCGCCAGGTCCGCGATGCCGCCATTGGTGATCCACATCTTCGTGCCAGACAGGATCCAGTCGGTTCCATCTCTGCGGGCGCTGGCGCGCATGTGCGCCGGGTCGCTACCGAAATCGGGCTCGGTCAGGCCGAAGCACCCGATCACCTCTCCCTTGGCCATTCGAGGGAGCCACTCCTGCTTCTGTTCCTCCGAGCCGTAGCTCCAGATGGGGAACATGGCGAGCGATCCCTGAACCGAGATGAAGCTCCGGAAACCGCTGTCGCCCGCCTCCAGCTCCATGCAGGCAAGCCCGTAGCTCACCGCGCCCGCACCTGCACAGCCATAGCCCGACAGGTGCATACCCAGCAGGCCCAGGCCACCCAGCTCGGCGGCAACGTCCCTGGGGAACTCCGCCCGCTCGAACCACCCCTCGATGCCGGGAAGGACCCGGTCGCGGACCCAGTCCCGTGCGGCGTCGCGGATCATCCGCTCCTCGTCCGTGAGCTGCGCCTCGAGGTCCAGGAAGTCCGACGGCTTTGGCTTCTCTTGCTCGCGGCCTGCTCGGTCCGAGTGGCGGGGCTCCGCCTGGTCGCGCTCGACGTGCGTCTTCGCCATCTCGTTCACTTTATACGGGCAGCACAGGCCACCGGGTAAGCTTCGATCGTCCGGTCACGACGTGGAGCGTCCTCGCCGGCGAGGTGGGACATCAGCGACGAGAGGCAACAGATTCCGGGGGTCGAGGAGGAGAGCGGGGAGGTCTCCTACGGGAACTACCTTCGCGTCCCGGACCTCCTGTCCCTCCAGCGTCCGCTCTCCCGACCCCCGGCTCACGACGAGCTCCTTTTCATGGTGGTCCACCAGTCGTTCGAGCTGTGGTTCAAACTCATCCTGTTCGAGCTGGAGACCGCCCGGGAGGAGCTCTTCGCGGGCCGGTCCTTCACCGCTCGCCACTATCTGGAGCGGGTGCAGTCCATCGAACGGATGCTGGTCGAGCATCTCAGCATCATCGAGTCCATGTCACCCCAGGACTTCATGGAGTTCCGGGGCCTCCTCGCCCCGGCCAGCGGATTCCAATCGGTGCAGTTCCGCGAGATCGAGTTCCTCTCGGGGCTGAAGGAACCGGGGTTGCTCGAGCGCCTGGCCCAGACTCCGGAGGATCGAGCCCGTCTGCAGAAGCGACTCGAGGATCCCACCCTCTGGGATGCGTTCCGGTCGCTGATGGAAAGCTCGGGCCTCCCGATGCCGTCCGATGACGAGGAGACAAGACGGAAGAGCCTTCTCGAGATGATGAAAGGGAAGGACACCTATCCGGAGATCTTCTACACGGCCGAGTCTCTGCTCACCCACGACGAGCTGTTCCGCCAGTGGCGGCTGCACCACGTGGTCATGGTTGAGCGCCAGATCGGGTCGAAGACGGGAACCGGAGGGTCGGCTGGGGTCCCGTACCTGAAGACGACCCTGGACAAGCGGTTCTACCCGGAGCTCTGGGACCTCCGGAGCTCCCTCTAGGAGGGGGGGAAGAGTGTCGAGGACGTACGAGCGATTCGCGGGAGCGTGTGCCGTGCTGGTGGCCCTGGGCGCGATCGGATACGCCATCGCCTTCGTGTTCACGGTGCGAACCGAACCGCGCGGTGCCGACTACGCGAGCGCTCTGTTCCTGCTGGGGGGCGGGCTCGTCTCCACCGTGGTCATGATCGCCCTCTATCAGCGTCTCCGCGTGACCGACCCGAGCTTCGCGCTCCTGGGTCTGTTGCTCGGTGTGGCCGGTGCGCTCGGATCCACCATCCACGGCGGGTTCGACCTCGCCCTTCTCGCCAAGCGTCCCGCGGCCAGCGTGTCAAACTTCCCCGCCAACTTCGTCGATCCGAGGGGTCTGCTCACGTTCGGGTTCACTGCTCTGGCGCTGCTGGTCATCGGCTGGCTCATCCTTCGGGGTGCGGTGTTCCCCAAGCGTCTCGGGTACCTGGCGTTCGTGGGGGGCGTGCTCCTGCTGATCGTCTACCTGGGCCGGCTGATCGTCCTGAATCCGAAGAGCCCGGTGCTCCTCACCGCGGCCGTTCTCTCCGGGTTCGTGGTGAGCCCGTTGTGGTTCCTGTGGGTGGGCTCGATCCTGTGGCGCGGGTCACCTGGTCCCTCGGCTGCCCGGGAGGCCGTCGTGGCCGGGGAGGGAGAGCTGTAAGACTCGACTGACCTGAGGTGAGCCGGCGCTACCGCCGGCGGCCGCCCAACCTCAGACCGCCCCTGTCGCCCACGAAGAACGAGGCCGCGAACAGGGCCAGGCCCGCGGTCTGCCATTCGAACTGGTTCTTGTCGATGAAGATCGCCACGAGGAACACCACCACGGCGGCCAGCAGCAGGATCGATCGCAGTCCGAGGTTCATTTGATCGCCTCCTCAGGCTCGGTTGGTCGGACTGGTTCTCTCCAGATCAGAGCAAGCCAA
>JBKPAF010000066.1:0-8245 GCA_046726275.1 Actinomycetota bacterium | reverse complement strand
GTACGGGCCCGACCCCCGGTCCACGAGCCGGCGCGCACAGTGGTACATGCACAGCCCGAAGTCGAACAGGCTCGCGGACATGTCCCCTCCATCCACCAGCACGTGCCGCTCCTCCAGGTGCCAGCCCCGAGGGCGAACCATCAACGTCGCGGGCTGGCCGCCCAGCCGATAGGTCTTTCCGGGCGTTTCGAGCGAGATCGAGCCCTCCACGGCATCGATGAGATTGGCCTGCCCGGTAACCATGTTGTCCCAGGTTGGAGCGTTGGCATCCTCGAAGTCGGCCATGAACACGCTGGCTCCTGAGTTCAAGGCGTTGATGACCATCTTTCGATCGGTCGGTCCGGTGATCTCGACCCGGCGGTCGACGAGGTCGTCCGACACTCTGGCGACTCGCCACGAGGCGTCCTCCCTGATGCCTCGGGTCGCTGCGTGGAAGCTCGGCTGTTCCCCCTCGTCGAGCGCGAGCTGCCGCTCCGAGCGCCTGGCCAGAAGCTCCTGGCGACGATCGTTGAACTCTCGGTGGAGAGCGACCAGGAAGCCCAAGGCCTCGCCCGTCAGGGTCTCTTTCGCCCTGTCTTCAACGGGGCCCTTGATCTGAACGCCCTCTACGTCCGGCAGCCGCATGCTCGGTACCGCCCGTCAGATCGAGTAGGACACCCAGTCCTGCCTGGTCGCGCCCATCGTTTCGAAGAACCCCTGAGCTTGCGTGTTCTCCTTCGTCACCTGCCAGGTGAGGTAGGCGAACCCGTTCTCCTTGGCGTAGGCGCGGCACGCATCGAAGAGCACCGAGCCGGCCCCCGTACGGCGAAGCTCCTGGACCACATGGATGTCGTTCAGGACGGCGATCTTGTCCGCGTGTTCCGTGCTGAAGGTGAAGTAGAGAATGGCAAATCCTGCCAGGGTGCCGTCCTGGTGCCCGACCAGGACGATTCCCTCCTTCTCGTACAGCAAGGTTCCCAGGAGGGCTCGCACCCTGTCGGGCGACGGCGCGGGCCTGCTGTAGTAGTCGCGGACGTGCGCTTGCACCAGTCGGAGCAGGGGCTCGAGGTCCTCAGGGCCGGCGTGCCTGACCGTGATGTCGGCCATCGTCACCGGCCCCGCAGGGTGAACTGCTCTTCCTCGGTCGACCCCTTCATGGCCAGCGTGGAGGCGCCGTCGCCGGAGATCGCCATCGCGACCTCGTCGAAGTATCCGGCTCCGACCTCCCGCTGATGCTTCACCGCCGAGTACCCGAGCTTCTCCAGCTCGAACTCCCGCTCCTGCAGGCGCACGTAGGCCGTCATCCCTTCGGTCGCGTATCCCTTGGCCAGCTCGAACATGGATGCGTTGATGGCGTGGAACCCTGCCAGGGTGACGAACTGGAACCGATAGCCCATGGCGCCGAGCTCCTTCTGAAACCTCGCGATGGCGGCGTCGTCCAGGTGCTGTCTCCAGTTGAAAGACGGGGAACAGTTGTAGGCCATCATCTTGCCCGGGAACTGGCTGTGGATCGCCTCGGCGAAGATCCGGGCCTCGTCCACATCCGGCGTGGACGTCTCGAACCACAGAAGGTCGGCATAGGGTGCGTAGGCGAGCCCGCGCTTGATCACGGGTTCCATCCCCGACCGCACCCTGAAGTACCCCTCCGGGGTCCGCTCACCGGTGAGGAACTCACGATCCGCAGGATCGGCGTCGCTGGTGATGAGCGTGGCTGAGAGGGCATCCGTCCGAGCGATGACAATCGTGGGGATGGCGCTGACATCGGCAGCCAAGCGCGCCGCCACCAAGGTGCGGATGAATTGATTCGTTGGGATCAACACCTTTCCGCCCAGGTGGCCGCACTTCTTCTCCGACGAGAGCTGGTCCTCGAAGTGCACGCCGGCAGCCCCGGCTTCGATCATGGCCTTCATCAGCTCGAAGGCGTTGAGCGGCCCTCCGAACCCAGCCTCCGCATCCGCAACGATCGGCGCGAGCCAGTGGTTCCGATCGTCGCCTTCTGCCCAATGGATCTGATCCGCTCGGAGTAGCGCGTTGTTGAGACGCCTGATCACGGCGGGAACGCTGTTGGCCGGATACAGACTCTGGTCGGGATAGGTCTCCGCGGCCAGGTTGGCGTCCGCGGCCACCTGCCAACCGGACAGGTAAACCGCCTTCAGGCCGGCCTTGACCATCTGGACGGCTTGCCCCCCCGTCAAGGCGCCGAGGGCCGCAACATAGTCCTCGTCGTTCAAGAGTTGACAGAGGCGATCCGCCCCGCGTCGCGCCAGCGTGTGCTCGGGGGTGACAGAGCCGCGGAGCCGGACGACGGTGGCCGGCGCGTAGGGTCGCGCGATGCCGTTCCATCTGGGGTTCTCCGCCCATTCACGCGCCAGCCCCTCGGCCTCCGCCTTGATGCGTTGGTCCGGTCCGGTTTGGCCGCTGGTCTGACTCATCGGTCCTCCAGGGCTGCGAGGGTGAAATGCCACCACTTCGGCAGGTCACGGCGCCTGCGAGACACCTACCGCTCGGTAACTTAGCGTTCTGGTACCCGGGGAAGGATCGGGCTAAACCATAACCTACCCGGGGGTAGGTTGTCGAGTAGAGGCTGGGTGGAGCTCTCTGATCCGCCTGGCCAGATCGCCGATCCCCTTGGCCACGTTGGACTTCGGGTCTTCGAGGTACACGGGCCGGCCTCTGTTCAGGGACAGAGGAACCAGTCGGCTGGATGGGATGAGGGCGTCGGCTTCGAACTTGAGCACGTGTTCCACGTCCGCTGCGGAGAGCTTCACCTTGCTGCCGGCTCGGTTCAGCACGACGAGGAACCGGCCGGGTGGGATCCCCAGCGACAGCAGAGTGTTGAAGGCCGAGGAAAGGTGGCGCACGGCAACGACGTCGAGAACGGTCACCAGGCAGATCACGTTCGCGAGATCCAGCGCAGCCAGGGACTGATCGCTGTAGGCCGGCGCTGTGTCCACAACGGTGTAGGTGAAATTGCGCTGAAGCGACCTGAGGATCTTGGCCACGGTTTCGCCGGACAGACGAGCAGGGGAGATCGAATCGGGCTGCATGGCGTAGGCCCAGAGGTGATCGCCGACCTGGAGGCCGGCCCGGCGTATGGCCACACGGTCGGCCCGGTCGGCCAACCCCGTCATCCCGAGGAGATCGAGCGGGGCCTCCGCACCGAAATACGACACTGTGTCGCCGAGAGCGAGGTCGAGATCCACCACCGCCGTGTCCGCGCCCGACTGTGCAGCCAGGGCCACCGCCAGGTTCGTCGCGAGGAACGTCTTCCCGGTTCCTCCCTTGGACGAAAAGACCGAGATGATCGTTCCGGTCCCGGGGACCGGGTCCAAGGGTGCCGTGCCTCGCGTCGAACGGATACGCGCCGAGGCCTCCATCACTCGCTCCAGGGCTTGGGCCAGCTCGGTTGGCGGAGCGGTCGGATCGACCACCTCGCGGACACCCGCTCGTAGCGCGGCCAAGAGGAAATCCTCGTCCGAACGATCGCCCAAGAGGACCATCCCGGTGGCGGGATCGAGACTGGCCACGTAGTCGGCCATGCCGAACGCATCCTGAGTCTTGATCGCGGGCGTCAGCAGAAGGACGAACGTGAATCCTCGATGGTCCGAGAGGAACGCCTCGGCGGCCGTGGCGCTCGGGAGCCATCGGATCAGCTCCGGTTCGCAATCCATCGCCCTGGCCACCCGATCCCGCTCAGAGACGGGGATGCCGACGACGACCAGCCCGATCCCGTCTCGTTCGAAATAGTCGGACTCTGGTCTGGTGAAGTCGCGCTCTTCCTGCTGGGGTTGGGGCTCGGGTTGCGGCTCGGGCTCGGGTTGCGGCTCGGGCTCGGGTTCGGGTTGGGGCTCGGGTTCGGGGGCCTGGAGCTCCGGCTCGGGCTCGGGTTCGGGTTGGGGCTCGGGTTCGGGGGCCTGGAGCACCGGCTCGGGCTCGGGTTGCGGCTCGGGTTCGGGTTGCGGCTTCGGCTCGGGCTGGAGCTCGGGTCGCGGCTCGACAACCGCCACCTCGGGAGGTGGAACCTTCTTCGTCTTGCCCCGCCGGCCCCACACTCTGCGCTTCCTAGGAGGAGGACTGTGCTCCTGGGAATAGCTCTCCTGCTCGGAGATTTCGAGGTTCGGGGGGGAGGGTGATCGCACCTCTTCGGTCGCCGCCTTGAGTCCGACCTCGAGATCGGCTTGGTGCTTGACCTGAACTGTCGTGGTCCCCTGGCGAGGCTTCTCGAGCTTGTCCTGCTCAGTCGGGGATCCGCGCGGACTCGCCTTCGAGGCCTTCTGCCGGTTCGGCTGAGGCGCTGGAAAAGGCTGGGGTGATTCCACGATCGGCTCCTGCCCAGATGCAGGTTCGGCCCTGGACCGTCGGCGCCGGGGCTTTTCAGTACGCGGCCGCTTCGGCTCGGCGGTCCATACGAAGGAGTCCGACTTCCAATCCGGCGGCTGAGCCGGGCCAGCGGAAGACGGGATGGGCTTCTTGGCCGCTGAGGCGTCCTTCTTGAGCCCGGGCGCCTGCTCACCTGCCTCGGAAGCCCGTTCGCCACGGCGCCAGCGGTCGAAGAGCCTGCGTCGCTTGACCCGCGGCCCTTCCAGGAGAACGGTCCCCTCGGCGGGGTCCACGTATTCGAATGGCACACGCCGCTCGCGCGTCGGTTGATCCTGCTGAGGCTCATCGAAAGGTTGTCGATCTGCAACGGGTTGACCCTCGGGCCTGGGGAGCCCGGTGAGCAGAATCGCCCCGTCAGCCGGCTCCACCAATTCCTTCTGTTCCTTCTCTCGCTTCCGTCGCCTGTCCTTTGCACGAGATCCACGCTGACCGCTGAACGTCCACGGCTGCTGGGGAGGCCGAAGAGGGCTCGGGATTGGAGTCGGCGCGGGCTCGAGGGGTGGTACAGGCTCGGGCGGGCGGACCGGCTCTGGCGGTCGGACCGGCTCTGGCGGAGGCTCTGGCGGGCGGACCGGCTCGGGCGGTCGGACCGGCTCTGGCGGAGGCTCGGGCGGGCGGACCGGCTCGGGCGGTCGGACCGGCTCTGGCGGAGGCTCTGGAGTGGGTTCTGGAACCTGGATCGGCTCCACCGGCAACTCGGGAAGAGCCGAAGGCTCTGGCTCGAGCAAGGTGTCGACCTCATCGAGCGGCTGACCGTTGGGACTCTCGACCAGGACGATGTCTCGACTGGTCTGGCGCAAAGCTTCCGCCAGTCGATCCGGGTCAGCCGTCGTGTCGAGATACCCGTCCGCGCCGGCGAAAAAGGCGTTCTCGATCGTGGTCTGTCCGGTGCTGGTCCCGAAGGCAAGGATCCGGAAGCTCGGGAAGTACTGACGGATCGTTCGGATCAACCACAAAGCATCCTGGGTACCGGTCAGCTCAAGGGAGACCAGCGCGGTGAGGCCGACGTGAGTCGGCAACTCCCGCAGCGCCACGGGGACGTCCCGGGCAGAGTCCACACGCGCCACGACGTTCAGGTCCGGATGATCCTGCAGGAGGTCGTCCAGCGGACCCGGACCTTCGGAAGCCGGCGCGACCAAGACGAGGTTCAACGATCCCGCCCTCGAAGTGAGCTTTTCACCTGATTATCGGTCGCAACCAGCATGCCTCCTAAGCCTAGGGTGTCACTTGGGCGATGACTAGAGAGCCGCCTCGCCCGCAGGAGAGGACATCCAGGGACCACCGGCGAGCTGGCGCGAGCCGCGCTGCCGTGGCGGTGGGACAATGCCGTTCCATGGAGACGAAGCAACGAGGCGGCTCGACCTCCCTGTCCGCGGGCCGCGAGGCGCTCGAAGCACATCAATGGAGGGACGCCTTCGACCTCCTTTCGCAGGCCGACCGTGAAGGTTCCATGGAGCCGGAGGACCTGGAACGTCTGGCTCAGGCCGCATGGTTCTCCGCCCAGCCCGACCTGGCCACGGAGGCCAGGGAACGCGCCTTCAAGGCTCACCTCGATGGGGGGAACAAGTCGAGGGCCGCTGCCATCGCCTTCGATCTCGGCCGCGAGTACTTCATGAAGCAGAAACAGTCCATCGCGTCCGCCTGGGCAAACAGGGGTGAGCGGCTTCTGGACGGGCAGCCGGAGAGCTATGCGCACGGGTATCTCGCACTGACCCGGAGCTGGGTGGCGGAGGCGTCCGGCGACTTCGATCGAGCCGTCGAGCTCGCGGCAAACGCGGTCGAGATCGGCGCTCGCTTCGGAGACCCGGACCTCCAGGCGTGGGGACTCCAGCAGCAAGGACGGCTCCTGATCGCTCTCGGCCGCACCGACGAGGGGTTCCCCCTGATGGAGGAAGCGACCATCGCCGCCGTGAATGGCGAGCTCACTCCGTTCACGGCCGGCGTCGCCTACTGCGGCATGATCGCTGCCTGTCGCAACACGACGGACTATCGGCGAGCGAGCGAGTGGACGGAGGCGGCGCATCGGTGGTGTGAACGCCAGGCCATCAGCGGGTTCCCAGGGGTCTGCCGGGTCCACCGAGCCGAGATCGTCGGGCTCCAAGGAGCGTTGGAGCGCGCCGAGCAGGAGCTTCAGCAAGCGACCCAGGAGCTGGCCGCTTACAACGCGGGCCCACCGCTCGCCGACGGGTTCTACGCCCTGGGGGAGATGAGGATGCGGATGGGAGACCTGACCGGAGCAGAGGAGGCCCTTCGACAGGCTCACTCCCTTGGTCGGGTGCCCCAGCCGGCCCTGTCACTGATCAGGTTGAGCGAGGGGAAGGTCAAGGCCGCGTCCACGGCGATCAACTCCGCCCTCGAGGAGGAGACGAGGGACCGTTGGGCTCGGACCCGGATGCTTCCCGCTCAGGTCGAGATCGCCGTTGCCGCGAAGGACCCTGCGACGGCGAGGAAGGCAGCAGAGGAAGTCACCACCATCGCGGACTCGTACTCATCGCCCGCTCTGCACGCGACCAAGCACGAGGCATGGGGCCGGGTGCACCTTGCCGAGGGGAATGCGGAAAAGGCAACCCGCGAGCTCCGCACCGCCATCCGCCACTGGCAGGAAGTGGGAGCCCCTTACGAAGTAGCGAAGGACCGGCTCGTGCTGGCCTCCGCGTTCCGACGGCTTGAGCAGGATGACCAAGCCGACCTGGAGCTGGAAACGGCGAAGACTGAATTCGAGCGGCTCGGGGCCATCCGCGACTCCGCAGTGGCCACCGAGGCCATCCAGATCGCCGCGGGGCGCCGGGCCGCCGCGGCCACGACCAGGAAAACGTTCCTGTTCACCGACATCGTCGGGTCGACGAGCCTCGCCGAGGCGATGGGCGACAAGGACTGGGAACACCTCCTTCGCTGGCACAACGAAACCCTCCGCTCCCTGTTCGACAGCCACGGCGGCGAAGTCGTGAGCTCCACCGGCGACGGCTTCTTCGTGGCGTTCGACTCGGGGAAGGCGGCGATCGAGAGCGCGGTGTCCGTTCAACGCGCCCTCACGGAGCATCGGCGGACCCATGGCTTCGCCCCGAGCGTCCGGATCGGCCTTCACACGACGGCGGCCAACCAGCGCGGAGGCGACTACAGCGGAAAGGGAGTCCATGTCGCCGCAAGGATCGCGGCCCTCGCCGAAGGTGGACAGGTGCTCGCCTCGGCCGTGACTGCCAGCGAAGCGAATTCGACCCACCCAGTGTCCGCGCCCTGGCCGGTGGCCCTGAAAGGCGTGTCAGAAGAGCTGGACGTCGTCTCGGTCGACTGGAGCTGAACGACTCAGGTCAACCGCGCGTTGTACCGGTCTCGAAGGGTCCGAACCGTCGGCGCCGGCAGGGCACCGGCATCAAGAAACTCCTCCAACGTCATCGAGGCGAAGGTGGACTGGTCTGCGAGTAGCGCTCGGTAACGAGCTCACGCCTCGGCGAAGTTGGCGTTGTCGGCCGGGTCTGTTTCGGCTTGAGCGATAGCTCACGCGGGAAGTAACGCTCGCGGAGCGCCTTGACTGTCCGCTTCGGGAGGGCTCCAGCGTCGAGCAGGGTCTCGAGAGTCATCGACGAGAACTTGGTGTCGTCGTTCAGCAAGCCGCGATAGCGGGCGCACGCCTTCGCGAAATCAGTATTTCGGTCCGGGTGAACGACGACGTAGCGTCCCCACGTCCATTCGCCGCTCGGATGCTGGAGCATCGAATGCAGCAACAGGTGTTCGATCCACATCACGGCCAGCTCGCCCCTGCCCTTGAGCGAATCAAGCGCGCCGCGGCGAAACTCGCCCGACATCCTGCCGACGTGGACGTACCGCCGCAGGTTCTCGGGTCTCGGCTCCTCTGCCTTCAACCGCTCGTGATACTTCACATTGACGG
>JBKPAF010000065.1:0-40595 GCA_046726275.1 Actinomycetota bacterium | reverse complement strand
GGGATGTCGTTGCAGCGTGTTCGGAGGGCATGGGAGTACCTGAACAAGACGGCCGGGCTGGACGAGCATCTGTCCGAGGTGAAGCTCGTCACGGACGGCAAGTCGATCTTCAAGGTGGTTCGGCGAGAGGGAGAGGTGCTGGATGCCTTGCGCCAGGGCCAGATGGCCTTCTTCGTCGCCATCGACGAGGTGGCCCGGCAGGTCTCGGACGAGGTGGCCGAGTTCAGGCGGGATCGGGATCAGTTCCTCCGGGCCCTCAAGGAAGCCAACCGAGAGGCCAGCCTGGGGATGTGACTAGGGGTCTGGGGGCCGAGCGTAGCCCCAGCCTGACGGGGTCTGGGGGCTCAAGCAGCGAGGCGAAGCCGAGCGTAGCCCCCAGCCTGACGGGGGACTAGCCGGTTCCCCACCTCGGGAGGAGCCCTCCGGGCAGCCTGAAAGCCCCGAAGACCCGACGTTCCAGAGGCACCGACCTGCGGATGAGCCTCGCAGCGCGTCCTGCGGCGGATCGGGCCTGCTCGGCCTGGTCGCCCGACAGTCCGTTCTCCGAATAGGCGGCGCGACTCGCAAGAGAGGTGAGGTCTTCCAGCGTGCCGTCCAGCCCGTGTACCGACCCGCTGAGCCTCGACCCGAACTCCCGGAGCGTCTCGGCGGGTCTGCGCCCCAGGCCGACGTCGGCGGCCCGCTCGTCCAGGACCCGGAAGGATGTGAGGACCACCTCGGCCGGACCCCTGGCCCGCCTCAGCATCAACCGCCGTCGCGAAAGCTTGATCGCCGGGATGCCCGCGAGGACAACGAGGGCCGTCGCCAGCACCCCCAACCAGATAAGCGTTCGCCCACTGGTGCCCCTCCCGGCAGGGGACGTTAGGGATGGTGTCGCCCCCGGCAGGGGCTCGCCGAACCTGGGGGCCGACGCGCGATTGGTGGGGGTCCCGCTCTGGCACGTCAACCCGGGCTCAGCGAATGGCCGTGCATCAACCGGACGGTCGCACACTTTTGAGGGGGTGGTGGCCCCGCTGGAGGGCCTGCTGGGGGCCAGGGGAGAGACGTAGGGAGCGGCCACGGCATTGAAGCGCTGCGGCGTCGGCTCGAAGGCGAGCCACCCGTACTTCGGGAACAGGACCTCTACCCAGGCGTGGGCCTGCTGTGTGGTCACCCGCAGGACGTTCTCGTTCCCCTGCCTTCCCTGACTGATGCCTGGGGTGAACCCGACCGCGACCCTAGCCGGGATACCCAGGGCGCGAAGCAACACGGCCATGCTTCCCGCGAACTGCTCGCAATAGCCCCTCCGGGACACCGTAAGGAAATGCAGGATGTCGTCGGCGCCGTGACCGCCATTCACCCGATCCGAGTACGTGAAGAACCTCGGGTTTCGCAGGTAGTTCTGGATGGCCAGGATCTTGCGGTACGGATTGCGAGCCTCGCCGGTCAGCTCCTTGGCGATCGCTGTGATCTCACTCAGGTGACGCATGTCCGCCGGAAGCTCCGTGTATCGACTGGATCCTGAGGCATCCAGCGTTGGCACCGCGTCCAGATCCTTGTCGGACGGGATGACCTCCAGGCTCTCCACCTCGTAGCGGAAGCCGCTCGATGCTCCTCCGGATACGACCAGGGCCCCCGACTCCGGGTCGTACCGCGCGGTGGCCCTTCCACGGAAGGCCACGGGCTCGCTTGCGGCCGGCAGCCACGGCTGGGACAACCGGAGGAACTGGAAGCGCTGTCTCACCACCTTGCCCTCTGACGGGTCGACGTCGACGTTCGGTTGCAGGGGACCCGAGATCACCTGGGCGCCCCGTTCGGCGTTCGGATTCGCCGGACGCCACTGTTTTCCGGTGAACTGCTCGAGTGTCATGAATCGCCAGTACGTGGCTTGGCTCGCTCGCACCGTGAACAACGGGATCGATTGCTGCAGCCGGAGGTACGGGCGGATCTGAACGATGGGGTTGATGGTGACGTGGACCGTCGACGGCTTCCCTCGCACCTGGACCAGCCCGGTCGCCTGGTAACCGGGAAGGATCCCAGGGAGGAACGCCGCGATGGCAAGGGTCACCGCGGCAACCCATCGGGCTCCTCGCAGCGTCGCCATGGCTCCGAATGTTCGCCGACCCTGCCAGGTGGTGACCGGCCCCCACTGGCCCACGCGACGAAGTCCGTCTGCGAAGAGGACGGCGATGGCCGAGGTCAGGAACGCCACCACGTACAGTGGCCGCGCTCCCTCGTCGAGGATGATGCTCGTGAAGGCGAACAGCCCGATTGGCGGGAGTAGGGCGAGGAATGGGCTCCTGGCGCGCGAGGCCAGGGCGTGGGTGGAGAACGACGCGGCCCACACGGCGGTCAGCGCCGCCAGGAACAAGGGAGCGAAGGCCGGCGTAGGTGCCACCTCGGTTCGGGCGGTCTGGCCGATCGCCTCCCATGCCCGGACGGCCGCCCGGAAGGTGGTCGCCGTCGGCAAGCCGATCTTCGTGGTCGAGTGGAACACCAGGAGCCCGATGGCGACGGCGAGGCCGGCCGCGCTGACGAGGGTGGCCAGCAGGACGTGCTGCCGCTCCATCGCCCCCGCGAGCAGGATGGCGATGCCGGCCGCAGCGATCAGCTGCAGCGTGGGGCGTGCCCCCTGGAACACGCGACCGAACGCCGCCGCCGATACCACTGACAGCGCCAGGAGCGCTGTCAGGAGAGCGAACCGGCTACCTGGAGCTTTCTCGATCGTCTGCTCGACCGCCATACCTCGGCGAGCCTCCCGTCCGGTGAGATGACGAATACTTCCCAACCGCCGTGCAGCAGCGATCCGCGAGCCACCGAGGCCCGGGTCTCCATCTCGACCCGAGCCGCGTCGGGAAGGTCCGACGGTGGCAGCGGATACACGAGCACGACGAGCTTCCGCCCGAACCCAGCGCCGATGCGAGTCATGGCCGCGAGCTCGGGGCCCTGGGGAGGAGCGGTCACCAGGGCCAGGCTCGAGTCAGAGCGAGCGGCGGACCTCAACCTGCTGAGCGACTCGCCCATCCCCCCTGAGCGAATGGTGGAGACGGACGCAAGCGTCTCGAGGAGGGCCGTCTCAGAGACGAGCGCGGGATCGGTGTCGAGGGTCGCCAGATGCACCGCGAATCCCGACTGGACGAGCAACCGCCCGATCGAGGCCGCAACCGATACCCCCTTCTCGAATCCCGGCGAGGCATCCACACCCAGGGCGCTGCTCCGGTTGTCCAGGAAGATCGTGGCGATGGACCGACGGGTGGATTCGTCCTGCCGGATCATGAGGTGGTTGGTTCGAGCCACGCTCGGCCAGTGGATGCGCCGCAGATCGTCTCCCGTCACGTACTCCCTCATGGTGTAGAACTCCGCGGCCGATCGGAAAAGGTGGCGAACCGTGGACTCCCCGGCCCCCGCCCCCTGCATCCCGAGCGTCCATCCCTCCAGCTGCTCGACCGCCGGGTAGACGATGAGGTCGTTCTTCGACGACGTCTGCATCCGGATCCGAGCCAGACCGAACGGGTCGCTGATGGAGACAGAGAGCGGCCCGATCGTGTACCGCCCACGGTGCCGGGTCACCACGGAATACGACATGCGCTGCTTCGACCCAGGGGGGACTCCCGACGCCACGAGCCTCGCCGGCTTGCCCAGGGCCGGATCGAGGGCGTCCTCGAGCAGGAGGAAGGGCGTGGTGATCGACCCCTGGTTGGTGACGTCGAGGGTCACCAGGATCCGGCTCCCCGCGTGGACGCGAGGAGCAGACAGGTGCCGGTGGATGTCCAAACGGACCCTGTTCCACTGGACGAACAAGGTGGCCAGGACCGGGAGCACGGTGATCCCCACGGCCACCATGTGGAGGTCGTCGGATCCGATGAATCGCGCGGTGATCCAAAACGCGAGCCCGGCCGCGATGGCCGACCAGCCCCGCCTCGTCGGCATCTGATCCCTCTCCTGGCTAGGTGCGGTCCCGGATGGGAACCGGTACCTCGTGGACGAGCTCGGACAGGATGGCCTGGGAGGTCCGGCCGCTCATCGCCGCGTCGGCCGCGACCAGGATTCGGTGGCTGAGGGACGGGACCACGAGCGCCTTCACGTCGTCGGGGATCACGTAGTCGCGTCCGTCTGAGGCCGCCATAGCCCGGGCCGCTCGAAGAAGCATGATGGAGGCCCGGGGGCTCGCGCCCAGGTAGACGTCGGGATGCTTCCTGGTGGCGTCGGCCATGGCCACGATGTAGCGCTGGAGGGCGGGGGCTACGTGGACCTCGCGGGCCATCATGATCATCTCGGAGACGCCGCGAGCGTCGGTTACGGCCCCGATGTCTTCCAGCGTGGAGGCCACGCCGTGAGTCCCCAGGATGCTCGTCTCCGACTCGAGGCTGGGGTAACCGATGGACAGGCGCATCATGAACCTGTCCAGCTGGGCCTCCGGGAGTGGATACGTCCCTTCGTGCTCGATGGGGTTCTGGGTCGCGATGACCATAAAAGGGATGCCCAGGTGATACGTCTCGGTGTCGATGGTGACCTGGTGCTCCTCCATGCTTTCCAGCAATGCGGACTGGGTCTTGGGGCTGGCCCGGTTGATCTCGTCCCCCAGAACGATGTTGGCGAAGATCGCTCCCGGCTTGAACTCGAAGTCGCCCCGCTCCTGGTTGTAGACGTTGACGCCGGTCACGTCCGTGGGCAGGAGGTCGGGTGTGAACTGGATTCGGCGGAAGGAACAGTCGATCGACCTGGCGATGGACTTGGCGAGCATCGTCTTGCCGACCCCTGGCACGTCCTCGATCAGAAGATGACCCTCTGCAACCAGGCACACCAGGGCCAGCCGGACTTCCTGCTCCTTTCCCTGGATGACCTGCTTGACGTTGTCTGCAATGCCCGCAAAATCGGAAGCGAACCTCTCCCAATCCTCGGCTTCCCTCCGAGCGACCACTGTCCCTCCGCGTTCCGTTTGCTCGTCCATCTTAGCCTCCGAGTAGCGACCGGACCCCGGGGAGGGTTCGTGACGACCTGAGCCAGCGTTCTAGTTATACGAAGAGCAGACGGAACTCGGTCGGATTCGGTTTCCCGGCTCTGGGAAGACAAGGAATCACAGAAAGAGAAGGGAGGGACGCACGCCGGCACTCGCACAAAACGCCCCGCGCGGCCCCTATCGAATTCGGCCGGACCCGGCCAGATGGACCGGACCCGGCACGGGCGCATTCGGCGGCGTGCCGGCTGCGCGTCCCCTCCGAAATTACACGCGTGTAAGCCCTTCGAGTCAAGCATCTTCGCAGGCTTAGCATTGCCCCGGATTGGCCGGAACGCGTTGTTATACTCGCCGCGGGTTACCAATCGTGGGCAGATCCCTCGTCCTCAACGCCACGCAGCAACCCCTCGCGGTCGTACCGGCGCGTAGGGCAGTCGTCCTCGTACTCAAGGAGAAGGCCGACATCATCGCGTCGAACGGCATCCTGTTCCGGTCCGAGCGCTTGGAGCTTCCTGCCCCTTCGGTGGTCAGGCTCCGATACTTCGTCAAGGTCCCGTACAGAGCCAGGGCTGCGTTGACCAGGCGGGCTGTCTTCGCCCGGGACGGATGGACCTGTCAGTACTGCGGCAACGCCGCCGAGAACGTCGACCACGTGATGCCCAAGTCCCGTGGAGGCCAGCACTCATGGGAGAACGTGGTGGCCGCGTGCCGACGCTGTAACTCGCGCAAGGAGAACCGCCTTCCCGCCGAGGTCGGCCTGGTCCTGGTTCGCGAGCCGTTCGTCCCCCGGGACGGGCTCAAGCTCTCACTCGGGCGTCTGGAGCCCGAGTGGGAGGCCTACCTCTAAGCACGTTCGACCCGGCCGCTGCGCGCGGCCCTCGGCACCGACCGCGACAACCCGTTCCACGATGAGCTCAAGACCTCCTTCTTCTGTGCCGAAGTCCCTTGACGTGGTGGAGTACTAGTGGCATAAATGTGGGACTCAGTGGAGGAGAAGGGCATACGGTGGCGGAACTGCTCGGCCAGCATCGCTATCAGCTCGATCCGAAAGGTCGGATCGCGCTGCCGGCCAAGTTCCGTGAGCCGTTTGGCGACGGCCTGTTCCTGACCCTCGGCGAGGACGGCTGCCTCTACGCCTTCCCCAAGGACGAGTGGGACCGGCGTCGGGAGGAGCTCCGATCGACCGGGCTGTCCGGCAGGGAAGCCCGAGCGAGAGCACGGATGTTCTTCGGCAATGCCGAGCGGATCGACCTCGATGCTCAGGGACGGATGGTGGTTCCCCAGAAGCTCCGTGCCCAGGTCGGCCTGCAACGCGAGGCCGTAGTCATCGGCGTCTCCGATTGGCTCGAGATCTGGCCCACCTCCCGCTGGGACGAGTACGAGCGAACCCATGCGAGCGCCTATGCGGGCGGCGCGCTGGACACCCGGGCCTGAGGACTCATCACCGCGTGTATGGGGTGCGGGGGCTCAAGCAGCGAAGCGGTAGCCCCCGCGGAAAGGGGTGCGGGGGCTCAAGCAGCGAAGCGGTAGCCCCCGCGGAAAGGAGGGCAGGATGAAGGGTCCGCTCCTCAAAGAGGTCGGACAGAGCTTCCAACTGATGGGCCTGATGGCGGCCATGGTGCTTTTCTACGTGGTCGTGGGCCTGCTGGCCGTGCGGGTGCTTGGATAGGCCCCACCGTCCGGTCCTGGTGGCTGAGGTGGTCGCGCTCCTCGCCGAGAAGACCCTCGTGGTCGACGCCACGGTCGGGTCGGGAGGTCACGCGGAAGCCCTCCTGGAAGCCGGGGTCGGCACCGTGATCGGGCTCGATCGGGATCCGGAGGCCATCGAGGAGGCGACGAGTCGCCTCTCGCGGTTCGGGTCGCGGTTCCGTCCACTCCAGGATCACTTCTCGCGAATCGAGGAGGCCCTGAACCGTGCCATCGTGAAAGAAGTCGAGGGCGTGCTCTACGACCTCGGTGTCTCCTCCATGCAGATCGATCGTCCTGCACGGGGGTTCAGCTACCGCTCGGCCGGACCACTGGACATGCGGATGGGAGCGGATCCCGAGTCCGCTCTCACTGCCGAGCGGGTCGTGAACACCTACTCAGAGGAGGAGCTGTCCCGCGTCCTGTTCGAGTATGGGGAAGAGCGGTTTGCCCGTCGGATCGCCAGGGCGATCGTCCGAGCCCGGTCGCGAGGACCCGTCACGTCCACGCAGGAGCTCGCGGCCATCGTGGCCAGCGCGGTCCCACGGAAGCGTGGTTCCGCCCATCCCGCCCGGCGCACGTTTCAGGCTCTACGGATCGAGGTGAACAGGGAGCTCGAGGAGCTCGCCGCCTCCCTTCCTCAGGCAGCGAGCCTCCTCGAGCCCGGCGGCCGGATCGTGGCCATCTCCTACCACTCGCTCGAGGACCGGATCGTGAAGCGATTCTTCTTGGGACACGAGGAGTTGACCGTCCTGACGCGGAGGCCGGTGCGCACGACAGAGGAGGAGCGGCAGGGAAACCCCAGGGCCAGGAGCGCCCGCCTGAGGGCCGCCGAGCGAAATGGCGTCGAGCGGCGAACCGCCCCCCTCGGAAAGAAGGCGGCGTGACGCCTCCCCGAACGGCGGCCGCGCGGGTCGAGCCGGCTCGCTTCTCGTCGCCCGCCCGAGCCGGGGTGGATCGAACGGCCCGGTCCCGGCCAGCCCGGGCCGGACGTCCCCCGCGTCTCCCGCGCCGCGCTGCCCGCCACAGAGCTTCCCCTGCCTCCCGGACCGGCCGTCTGCCTTTCCTGATCGCGTCCTTCGTCCTCGCCGGGATCCTTGTGGTCGGAGTGGCGAGCCTCCAGGCGGTCGTGTCGCAGGGCTCGTTCCGGATGCAGGACCTCACGCGTCGCAACGCGGAGCTCCGGCAGGAATACGGACGGCTCAAGCTGCAGGTGGCCGAGCTCTCTTCGCCGGGACGCATCGCGGCGCAGGCCAGGCGCCTGGGATTTCATCTCCCCGATCCCGACGACGTGCGCACGCTGCGGGTGAAAGGGCTCGTGCGGATGAGCACCCGACCCGAGAGGGTGAGCGGACCGATCCTGTCCCTCTCCGACCTGTCGGAGTTGGGCCCGTGAGCACTCGGTCGGCGGCGGTTCGGACGAGGAAGCCGGCACGCGGCGTCGCGCCACGGACACCGGCGGGCCGGCTGGTCGCCCTGCTGGTTCTCTTCGTCCTCGGTTTCTCGGGGATCGTCATCCGGCTCGTGCAATTGCAGGTCCGGGACGCTCCTTCGTACCAGGCTCTCGCTCGGGATCAACGGGTCAAGACGATCCCTTTGCCCGCAGAGAGAGGCTCGCTGTTCGACAGGAACGGACAGGAGATGGCGCTGTCACTTCCGGCACGAGCCGTGTACGCGGACCCCCGGCTGGTATCCCGTCCGGCGACGACCGCGCGCGTGATAGCCGACACGTTGAAGGTCGACTTCGCCGACGTGTTCGCGAACCTTCACCACCCCGGACCGTTTGTCTATCTCGCTCGAGGGGTGGACCCCGAGACCTCCGCAGCCTTGGAGGCCCGACATCTTCCTGGGATCGGATTCCTGACCGAGAGCCACCGCTATTACCCGGCCAAAGACCTGGCACCCCAGGTCCTCGGGTTCGTGGGGGTGGATGGTGCGGGACTCGCCGGGCTGGAGCTCCAGCATCAGCGCCAGCTGGCCGGGCGGGACGGGCACGAGGTCGTCGAGGCCGATCCCCGGGGCCTGCTGATCCCTCAGGGCGCGAACGTGGACGTGCAACCCGTGGCCGGAGACGACCTGATCCTCACCATCGACCGGGAGATCCAGTACCGGGCCCAGGAGGCGCTCGCCCGGGCCGTCCGAGGGAACCACGCGAAGGGGGGGACCGTCATCGTCATGGACCCCCGCACCGGAGAGATCTTGGCCATGGCGGACCATCCCTGGTTCGACCCGAACAACTTCGCCGCGGGCGATCCGCAGTCGCTTCGGAACCGAGCGGTGACGGACGCCTACGAGCCCGGTTCGGTGAACAAGGTGATCACCGCGGCTGCAGCCATAGAAGAGAGGGTCCTTACCCTCAAGCAGAGGTTGAAGGTGGCGTCGAGCTATCGACTCTATACCAAGACCTTCCACGACGCCCATTCCCACCCGAAGGAGCCCATGACACTCGCCGACATCATCGCGTACTCGAGCAACGTGGGGACCATCGAGGTCGCCGCGATGTTGGGGCGGGCGCGCTTCTACTCCTACCTGGAGCGCTTCGGGCTCACCCGTCGAACCGGCGTCGGGTTCCCGGGGGAGTCGTCCGGGCTGCTGCCTCCCCCGCGCGAATGGTCCGGGACGAGCATGGGAACCATTCCCCTGGGTCAGGGCATCGCGGTCACCCCGCTGCAGATGGCCACCGTATACGCCACGATCGCCAACGGGGGGGTGTGGGTCCAGCCCCACCTGGTCAAAGAGGTGGTCCGTGCGGAAGTCGGGACCCGCACGGCGTTTCGGGCCCGCTCCCGAAAGGTCATTTCTCCGGAGACCGCGGAGACGCTGACGCGGATGCTGGCCTACGCGGTTCGGGTGGGAACGGGCAAGGAGGCCCAGATCCCGGGGTTCTGGGTGGCCGGGAAGACGGGGACCGCCAGGAAGGTCAAAGAGGATGGAACGGGATACAGCCTGAAATACGTGGCGTCGTTCATCGGGTTCGCTCCGGCCTCCCATCCCTCCGTCGTCGTGGCCGCAGTCCTGGACGAGCCATCGACGGTGTACGGGGGGATCGCAGCCGCACCCCTGTTTCGCGATGTGGCCCACTTCGTCATGGCGCGGCTCCGCGTTCCGCCGGCGGCCAGGCCTCCCATGCCTCCGCATGCCATTCCTGCAGGGTAGGGCCCTTCTCCCATGCTAGAATCCATCCAGCTCCGGGCCCCCGACGATGCGTCTGGGGCCCTCGTTGTACCTGCCGGGGGCCTGTCCCGATTGGCGACTGAATCCTCCATGCCCGTGGTTGGAAGGCCTCTCGCCGAGCTCCTCGCTGCGATCCCTGGAGCCGAGGCGAGGGGTGACCCGACCGTTTCGGTACTCGACGTCACTTATCGTTCCTCCGAGGTCAGGCCGGGATCCATGTTCTTCTGTGTCCCGGGGGGTCATGCCGACGGGCACGTCTTCGCCGCCGCCGCGCGCTCCGCTGGGGCCGTCGCCGTCGTGGTCGAACGATTCCTGGACGTGCCGGGCCTGCAGGTGGTGGTCCCTTCCGTTCGCCGCGCCATGGGCCCCATGTCCGCGGCGTTCTTCGCGCACCCCTCTCGGGGAATGTCCATGGTCGGGGTCACCGGAACCAACGGGAAGACCACGACCACCTATCTGCTCGAGTCGATCTTCCGAGTGGCCGATCTCCGCGCGGGGGTGATCGGGACGACGGGCGTCCGGATCGACGGCCGCCACGTCCCGTTCGAACGGACTACCCCCGAGGCCCCGGACCTCCAGCGCCTTCTCGCCCGTATGGTGGCGGGAGGGGTCCGTGGCTGTGCCATGGAAGTCTCGTCACACGGGCTGCACCAGTTCAGGGTGGACGGGACCCGGTACGGGTGTGCGGTGTTCACCAACCTGTCTCAAGACCATCTGGACTACCACGGGACGTTGGAGGAGTACTTCCGAGCCAAGGCCCGACTGTTCACCCCCGAGCTGTCGGACCGTGCGGTGGTCAACGGGGACACCTCCGAAGGGCGGGTGCTGGCTGGGCGCCCTTCCCTCCCCACCGTTACCTTCGGGCTGGAGGCGGGATCGGACGTGAGAGCGACGAACGTCGAGATCTCGCCTTCAGGCGTAGCGTTCGATGTCGATGGGTGGAGGGTTCGATCTCGCCTTCGAGGAACCTTCAACGTCTACAACTGCCTTGGGGCCCTCGCCGCTGCACGTGAGGTCGGCGTGGATGACCGGGAGATCGTGGAGGGCATCGCGGCCCTGCAGGGAGTCCCGGGCCGTCTGGAGTCGGTGGAGGGGGGTCAGCCCTTCTCGGTCCTTGTCGACTACGCACACACGCCGGACAGCCTGGTCAGCGTGCTCCGGGCGGCCAGGGAGCTGACCTCGCGCCGGCTCATCGCCGTCTTCGGGTGCGGGGGCGACCGGGACCGGGGCAAACGGCCGCTGATGGGGGAGGCGGCCACCCGCCTGGCCGACCTGACCGTGGTGACGAGCGACAACCCCAGGTCCGAGGAGCCCGAGTCGATCGTCGCCGAGATCGAGATGGGAGCGCGGCGTGGCGGGAACCCCTACATGGTCGAGCCCGATCGCCGGGCGGCCATTCGGATCGCCCTCACCGAAGCGCGGGAGGGCGACGTCGTGGTCATCGCGGGAAAGGGACACGAGACGGGCCAGGAATTCAGCGACCACACCGTTCCCTTCGACGACCGGGTCGTCGCGTTCGAAGAACTGGCATCCCTTCCCCACGAGCCGGCGCCATGAAGCGGAAAACGCTCGAGGAAGTCGCCTCGGCCGTCGAGGGAACGGTTCGAGGAGCAGGTGGATCTGAAGTCGTGGTGTCTTCCGTCGTGGTCGACAGTCGGGCCGCCACGCCGGGGGCGCTCTTCGTGGCGCTCCCGGGCGAGCGAGCGGATGGACATCGCTTCGTCGATGCGGCCCGCGAAGCGGGAGCGGCTGCTGCGCTCGTCCGCCGAGGGTGGGACGGGCCCTGGCCCGTCGTCGAGGTGGAGGACCCTGGAAAGGCTCTGTTGGCGCTTGCCAGGGAGGAACGAGAGGGCTTGCCGGCCACTGTGATCGGGATCACGGGCTCCACCGGAAAGACCTGCACGAAGGACCTGACGGCAGCGGTGCTCTCCAAGCGATTCGCCGTTGTGGCAAGCCCGGCCTCCTTCAACAACGAGGTGGGCCTTCCCCTGACGCTCCTGTCGGCGGGCGAGGAGACCGATGCCGTCGTATGTGAGATGGGGAGCCGTGGCCCCGGGCACATCCGGCTTCTCTGCGACGTGGCCAGGCCGCTCGTCGGCGTGGTGACCAACGTGGGGCTCGCCCACATGGAGCTGTTCGGCACCCCGGCCGCTCTGCGGGACGCCAAGGCCGAGCTGCCGGAGGCCCTTCCCGAGGGAGGGACTGCCGTCCTCAACGCGGACGACGAGGTGGTGCGTTCTTACTCGGAACGAACACCGGCCGGCACCGTGGTGCTCTACGGGACGAGCGATGATGCCCAGGTTCGAGCGACGGACGTCTCGGTCAGCCGCGATGCGGGCACGGCGCGATTCCGTCTGAATGCTCCCGACGGATGGGCCCCGGTGCGACTGCAGGTGCCGGGAGAGCACATGGTCGCGGACGCTCTGGCCGCCGCGGCCGTGGGTTGGAGTCTTGGCGTGACGGTCGAGGAGGTGGCACACGGGCTGGCCCAGGCCCCAATGAGCCCAGGCCGGATGCAGGTCAGGCGGGTCGGGGACGTCCGGGTCGTGGACGACTCCTATAACGCCAATCCCATATCCGTCTCGGCGGCGCTGAAGGCTGCCCGGTGGATGGCGGGGACCGGTCGCTGCGTGGCCGTCCTCGGTGTGATGGCGGAACTGGGGCCGATCGCGGACGAGGAACACCGCCGGATCGGAGGACTCACCGCTCGGTTGGGCATCGACGAGCTCTTCGTGGTGGGCGGCGAAGCCCGGATGATCGCCGTAGGCGCGGAGCGTGAAGGATTCGAGCCGGAACGGATCCACCTGTGCGACGACGTCGCCGAAGCGGGCGAGATCCTGTCCCGCCTCGTCCGCCCGGGAGACCTCGTGCTGGTCAAGGCCTCCCGTGTGGCGCGCTTCGAGCGGCTGGTCGAGGCGCTCGACTCGGCCGGTTCGACTTCCGCCACGCAAGGCGGTACCGCTTGACCCCCATCCTCGTTGCTGCGGCCGTCGGATTGTTCGTAACGCTGTTGAGCACGCCCGTCGCCATCCGTCTCTTCCGCCTGTGGGGATGGGGACAGCGGATCCGGGAGGACGGACCCCAGGGGCACATGGAGAAGATGGGGACCCCGACCATGGGCGGCATCGTGATCATCGGGGGCATGGTCGCCGCCTACCTCCTGGCCCGGCTCCGGACACCGTTCACCACGCGGGGGCTGGCCGTGCTCGGCGTGGCGGTCGGGTTGGGCATCGTCGGGTTTCTGGACGACCTGATCAAGATCCGGCGCCAGCGATCGCTCGGCCTCAACGTCACCACGAAGATCGTGGGGCAAGCCGCGGTCGCCGTCGGGTTCGGCCTCATCGCCGTGCACTTCTCCAACGTCAACCAAGAGCTCTCGTTCATCAGGGATACCGGACTGAAGCTCGGGATCGCCTTCTACATCTGGGTCTTCATCATGGTGGCGGCGTCGTCCAACGGCGTAAACCTGACCGACGGCCTGGACGGACTGGCCTCGGGCTCGATGGCCCTGGTCCTGGCTGCCTACGTGATCATCCCGTTCTGGGAGGCGCGCCATTCCTGCGTGCTCGTCCCGCCGGATCCCGCCTGTTACCGAGTGGGTGTCCTCCCCGCGCTCGACACCGCGATCGTGGCCGCGGGGGCCCTCGGTGCGGTGGCCGGGTTCCTGTGGTGGAACGCCGCGCCGGCGAAGATCTTCATGGGCGACACCGGCTCGTTGTCGCTGGGGGGGTTGCTGGCCGCGCTCGCGGTCATGACCGACACGCAACTGCTCCTCCTGATCCTGGGTGGCTTGTACGCCCTGGAGACGAGCTCCGTCATCGTCCAGGTGGCGGCGTTCAAGCTCACCAGGCGACGCGTCTTCCGGATGGCTCCGATCCATCACCACTTCGAGCTGGTGGGGTGGCCGGAGTTCACCGTGATCGTGCGGTTCTGGATCCTGGCCGGCCTGGCCGTGGCGTTCGGTCTGGGGCTGTTCTATGCGGAGTTCCTGCGAGCAGGGGGGACGGCATGAGCAGGTCGCCAGCGCGCCGAAGGGGAGTTCGGTGACCGGGGTCTTCGCGGGTGAGCGGGCGCTCGTCGTCGGATTCGGGATCAGCGGCAGGGCCGCGGCCTCGGTGCTGGAGGCTGAAGGCGCGGAGGTCCGGGTGAGCGAAGCGCGGTCCCTCGAGCAGGTGAGGGGCGACGCCGACCGCACCGACCCCGATGAGCCGGCGCGGCTCGAGCCCGGGCCCGACGTCGAGCTCCTGGCGGGTGGCCACCGTCGCGAGCATCTGGAGGGGGTCACCCTGGTCGTGGTCAGTCCCGGGGTGCCGGAGGGCGCCGAGGTCCTGGGGTGGGCGAGGGAACGCGGCCTGCCCATCTGGAGCGAGCTCGAGCTCGGCGCCCGCCTGTGCCGGGTGCCCGTCGTCGCCGTTACCGGTACGAACGGAAAGACCACCACCGTGCAGTTGGTCGCTGCGATGATGCGGTCGGCGGGGATGACGGCGACGGCGTGTGGAAACGTGGGGTATCCCTTCTCCCTCGCGGCCCGCGACCCCGCCCTCCAGGCGCTGGCGGTGGAGTGCTCCTCGTTTCAGCTCGTCTTCCAGGAGAGCCTCCGCCCCCGGGTGTCGGTCCTCCTCAACGTGGCCTCGGACCATCTGGACTGGCATGGCTCGTTCGAGGCATACGCACAGGCGAAGGCCAGGGTCTTCGCCCGGCAATCGGGGAGCGACGTCCACGTGGGCAACCGTGACGACCAGGACAGCGCCCGGTTGAGCCGGACTGCCCCGTGCGAGGTCCGGTGGTTCGGGTGGGGACCGCCCGCCCCTTTGGACGTCGGCGTGCACCGTGGACATATCCTGGCCGCTGCCGCAGATGGCGTCGTGACCGATCTCGGAACGCCCTCGGCCCAGTCACGCTCGTTCCTCGCCGACGCGGCCGCCGCGTCGGTCGCGGCTCTGGCCTTCGGACTCCGAGCCGATGCCGTCGCTCAGGCGCTCCGGACCTTCGTCCCTCTGCCGCATCGGGGCGCCGTCGTGGCCAGGGCGGGATCGGTGCGGTTCGTGGATGACTCGAAGGCCACGAACCCCCACGCGGCCTTGGCGGCCCTGGAGGGCCTTCATGACGCCGTACTCATCGCCGGCGGCCTGGCGAAGGGCGTCGACCTTTCTCCCCTGGCGTCGGCCGCGAAGAGCCTCGCCGCGGTGGTCGCCATCGGCCAGGCCGCACCGGTCGTGGCCGAGGTCTTCGAGGGCAGGGTCCCCGTCCTTCGAGCGGCATCCATGGAGGAGGCCGTGGACGTGGCGTTCGCGGCCGCTCCGGAGCACGGAACGGTCATCCTGGCGCCGGCGTGCGCCAGCCAGGACATGTTCCGCGACTATCGCGAGCGGGGCGAACGATTCGCCGCAGCGGCCCGGGCCGTCACGGCGCGCGCCGTCCCGTCGGAGGGATCGTATGCGTAGCGAGGCGGCCGTCATGGTCCCCCGACTCCGGTTGGTTCGCCCTGGAGAGCGCTCGCCCGCGGCGATCCGTGGCCGCGCCGAGAGGAGCATGCGGCGAACCCTCACGATTCTTTCCCTTTCTGTGGCCGTCCTCACGATGGCGGGGTTGGTCATGGTCCTGTCCGCAAGCTCCGTGTCCGCCTTCGCCGAGTACGGCTCGAGCTTCCGTTTCTTCAAGCGGCAGCTTCTGTACGCGGTCATCGGAAGCGCGGCGCTCTTGGGGGCCGCCAGGCTGCCGTACCGGGTGTGGCGTCGAGCCTGGGCGCCCCTGTGTGGGCTGACCGTCCTCCTCCTGCTGCTGGTCCTTCATCCTGCGGTGGGGACTACCGTCGGGGGGGCGGCGCGATGGATCCAGGTGGGTCCGGTGTCGCTCCAACCCTCCGAGCTCGCGAAGTTCGCCGTCGTGGCGGCGTGTGCCTCCATCATGGCCGGCAACCTGAGGACGCTGGACAGCGATCCGGTCAGATGGATCTTGCCGCTCGCGCTCGTCGTCGGAGGGGTGTCGCTCCTCATCCTGCTGCAGCCGGACCTCGGCACGATGATGGTGGTGGTCCTCGCCGCGTTCGTCCTGCTGTTCGTGGTGGGAGTTCGGCTGAGACTCCTGTTCACCACGGCCGTCCTCTCGGGCACGGTCGGGCTCGCCCTGATCATGGGCGAGGGCTATCGGCGCGCGCGGTTCCTCTCCTTCCTGAATCCCTGGGCAGACCCGCGCAATGCCGGGTATCAGATCGTGCAATCGCTGATCGCCCTCGGCTCGGGGCACGTGGTGGGGGTGGGGCTCGGAGCGAGCAGGCAGAAGTGGCGGTATGTGCCGAACGCCCACACCGACTTCATCTTCTCGATCCTCGGTGAGGAGCTCGGGCTGATCGGCGAGCTCCTCGTGCTCACCCTGTTCGCTGCGCTCGTCTACGCAGGGATCCGGATCGCCCTGAAGGCTCCGGACCCCTTTGGAAGGCTCCTCGCCGCGGGCATCACAGCCTGGCTCGGGCTGCAGGCTCTGGTGAACCTCGGCGCGGTCACGGGACTGCTCCCCATCACCGGGGTGCCGCTGCCGTTCGTCTCGTTCGGAGGCTCGTCCCTGATCGTCTCACTCGGCGCGGTCGGGGTCCTGCTGTCGATTGGGCGGGCTTCGCTCGCTGCCGGTGCCAGTTCGACGGGGTCCAGGGGGCCGGGGTGGCGTCGAGGTTCGTGATCGCCGGCGGCGGGACGGCCGGCCACGTGATCCCGGGGCTGGCCCTCGCGGCCGTGCTCCAGCAACGAGGACATGACGTCTCGTTCGTGGGAACGGCCCAGGGTCTGGAAGCCCGTCTGGTGTCCGAGGCCGGCTTCGACTTCCATGCGGTCCCGGCCCGGCCGCTGGTGCGAAGGCTGTCCTGGGAAGCGGTGAAGGCTCCGTTCGTGGCCGTCCGGGCCGTGGCCATCGCCCGACGAGTGGTCGCCGATTCCGCGGCCGTGGTCGGGATGGGCGGCTACGTGAGCGTCTCGACGGTCCTCGCGGCTCGTCGCGAACACGTTCCCTCCGTCCTGCACGAGCAGAACGCCATCCCGGGACTGGCCAATCGGGTCCTCGCCAGGCTGGCTCAGGCCATTGGACTGACCTTTCGTGACGCGCGAAGGTTCTTTCCCCGCAGGATGAGGGCCGAGGTCACGGGCAACCCGGTTCGTCCTGAGATCCTCCGGGTCGCCGAGGAGCGGGAGGCTCTGGCGAAGGAAGGCCGGGAAGCTCTGGAACTGGAGGACGGACGCCGCACGGTGCTCGTGTTCGGAGGTAGCCAGGGGGCGCTGCACATCGACCGAGCCGCCGTAGGAGCCTGTCGGCTGCTGTGGAACCGGGCCGACCTGCAGATCGTGCTGATCACCGGCGCCGCGCACCTGGACACCATCCGTCGCGCCCTCCCTTTCCCACCGGGCGGTCTGGTGGTTCGGCTGCTCGGATACCTCGACAGAATGGAGCTCGCCTACGCGTGCGCCGACCTCGTTGTATGCCGATCCGGAGCCACGACCATCGCCGAGGTCACCGCGTGCGGCCTTCCTTCCCTGCAGGTGCCCTACCCCTACGCCACCCGGGGACACCAGGAGGCCAACGCCCGGGCGCTCCAACGTGCCGGAGGGGCCGCGGTTCTGCTGGATGAGCAGCTTTCCTCCGAGTCGCTGGCCGGCAGGGTCGAAGCGCTCATCGACCACGAGGAGCGCCTGGAAGCGATGGCCGACCGGGCCAGAGCCTTCGGCCGGCCCGACGCCGGGGAGAGTCTCGCCGATCTCGTCGAGGAGGTGGCCCGAGCATGAGCGGCCATGCTGCCGCCGAGCCCCCTCCCGAAGGATCGTTCCGGTCCGATCCCGCCGGGTGGCGCCGAGCTCATCTGGTCGGGATCGGGGGAGCGGGGATGAACGGGATCGCCCGGCTCCTCCTGGCCAGAGGGATCAAGGTCTCGGGGTCCGACCTCAAGGAGTCCCGGGCCCTTGACGATCTGCGGCGAGCCGGGGCCGTCGTGTTCGTCGGGCACCGGCGGGGACAGGTCGGCGCCCCCGACGTCGTGGTGGCCTCCTCCGCGATCCCTCGGACCAACGTCGAGCTCGCCGAGGCTGGAGCGGCGGGGATCCCGGTTCTGTCCAGGGCAGAGGTGCTGGCCGCCCTGATGCGGGGGAAGCGCGCCGTGGCCGTCGCAGGCACCCACGGGAAGACCACGACCACGTCGATGATCTCGGTGATGCTGTCCCGCCTCGGCTTGGACCCGACGTTCATCATCGGGGGTGACCTCAACGAGAGCGGGTCGGGCGCCGGCCATGGAGCCGGAGAGATCTTCGTCGCGGAGGCCGACGAGAGCGACGGCTCGTTCCTTCTGTACGAGCCGGAGGTCGCCGTAGTCACGAACGTGGAGGAGGATCACCTCGACTATTTCTCGGGGCGTGAGGACATCGAAGCCGCATTCGCCCGCTTCGCCGGGCGCGCGGGCTCTGTGGTGGCTTGCTGGGACGATCCGGGGGCCCGCAGGGCCCTGGCCGGATATGCGGGACCGCTGCTCCGCTACGGGATGTCGGAGGAGGCGGACGTCGTCGTGGTCGAGCAGGAGCTCTCACCGGGGAGCGCTCGGGCGAGCGTACGGGTCGGCGAGCAGCGTGTTCGTCTGACCCTGCCCATCCCCGGCAGGCACAACCTGCTGAACGGAGCGGCGGCTCTGGGCGTCGCCCGGATCCTGGGACTACCGGTGGAGGAGGCCGCGGAGGCGCTGGGCTCGTTCGGAGGGGTCAGGAGGCGATTCGAGCGTCGTGGGGAGGCGAGAGGCGCCACGTTCGTCGACGACTACGCCCATCATCCGAGCGAGGTCCGAGCGACCTTGGAGGCGGCGGGTGTCGACGGCCATCGCCGGGTCATCGTGGTCTTCCAACCCCATCGATACACCCGTACGGAGGCCATGTGGCGAGGCCTGGGGGAGAGCCTGACCGCGGCCGACCTGGTCGTGCTGATGGATGTGTACGGAGCGGGAGAGCCTCCGATCCCGGGGGTGACGGGAAAGCTCCTCGTCGACGCGCTGACCGAGGCCGCGCCGGGGAAGCGGGTCGTGTACCTGCCACGGCGCTCCGACGTCGTGCCATTCCTCGCCTCCGAGGTGCGGCGCGGGGACCTCGTGCTGACCCTGGGCGCCGGGGACATCACCATGGTTGGCGACGCCACTCTGGATCGTCTGCGCGAAGCCGACGCCGAGAGAGAAAGAGGATGACCAGGGGCGAGGACGACCACCGTGGCGGCCTCGAAGAGGCCGAGCGTATCCTCCGGGCCGGATGCGGGAACCGGCTCCGGACCGCCTTTCCCCTCGCCCCGCTGACAACCTTCCGGATCGGCGGCCCGGCCGCCCTGTACCTAGAGGCCGAGGACGAAAGGGATCTCGCGGTCTCGGCCGAGGCCATCGGCGGCTCACGGGTGCCGTGGATCGTCATCGGCAAGGGGTCCAACATCCTCGTCTCGGACGACGGCTTTCCAGGCCTGGTGCTCCGTCTGGGCAAGGGGTACCGATGGGCGGCCCGCGACGGGGCAAGACTGCACGCGGGCGGGTCCATGCCCGTTCCCGCCGTGGCCGGCGTGGCGTTGGCCCATTCGCTCTCAGGGCTGGAGTTCGGCGTGGCCATCCCCGCCTCCGTGGGGGGAGCGGTCCGGATGAACGCGGGCGCCCATCACGGTTCGATCGATAAGGTCCTCGAGCGGGTCGAGCTGTACTCGGTCGTCGACGCGAGCAGGTCCGCGATCGCCGCGGAGGAAGTCGGCTTCCAGTACCGTCACTCCGATCTGCCCGAAGCCAGCATCGTGATCGGGGCGACGTTCCACCTCCACCCGGGGGATCCCCCGGACATCCGGCGGGAGATGGACGAGGCCCGGGCATGGAGGAAGGCGACCCAGCCCCTGGCGGAGCCGAACTGCGGCAGCGTCTTCAAGAATCCACCCGACGACCATGCGGCGAGACTGGTAGAGGCGGTCGGCGCCAAAGGGCTCACCGTCGGCGCGGCGATGGTGTCCGACAAGCACTCGAACTTCATCGTGGCCCGGCCCGGCGCGACGGCGGCGGACGTGCATCGACTCATCCGGATGATCCAGGACCGCGTGGCCGAGCGGTTCAGGGTCGCCCTCGAACCGGAGGTCCAGTTCATCGGAGATTTCGACCTTGCACCGCTCTAGGGCCCACTTGACGCTGGCCATCCTGCTCGGGCTGGCGGCCATCGGCGTTGCCGGATGGGGCGTCACGACCACGCCGCTGTTCGACCTGAAGACCTTGACGCTGACCGGCAATCGCCACTTGTCGGAGGCCGACGTCGCCCGGCTGGCCGGCCTGTCGCCCGCTACGAATGTCCTGTGGCTGAGAACCGGACGACTGGCGGAGCGGATCGAGCGAGATCCCTGGGTCCTCCGGGCCAGTGTGTCCCGGACCCTCCCGGGCACGGTGACCGTGTCGATCCGGGAACGTTCGGCGGTGGCGGTCGTGCACTCCGGGCGGTCCCGAGTTCTGGTATCCGGGGATGGCATGATCCTAGGTCGCGCGTCAGCGCTCGCAGCGGCCCGCCTTCCGGCGATATCGCTTTCCGGGGTTACCGTCGCGGTGGGAAGCCGCATCCCGCGCCTCCCCGCCGGGCTGGTCGTAGCCCGAACGCTCCCGCTACGGACTCGCGCGAACGTAGAACGGATCGTCCAGGCCGGCCCGGATTCCCTGACCGTCGTTCTCCGGAACGGGGTTCGGGTCCTTTACGGGGACGCGTCGGAGGCCGACGCCAAGGGGAAAGCGCTGGCGAGCCTTCTGTCCTGGGCGACACGGCGCGGGATCCGGGCCGATTCCATCGACCTCAGGTCCCCCGCGGCGCCGGCCCTGCGACCGGCCCAGCCCGCGACCCCCTGAGGCACCCCCGGTGACCGTCCCCGGCGGGGGCACTGACCACCGGATCAGCGCGCGGAGGACTTCCGTCCCCGTCGAGAAGAGGTCTTGGCTCGCGATGGGGTGATGGTTGCGCTCCCCACGCTCGGCGTGAACACGCTTTCGTGGCCGTCCGCCCACCTCACCCGATAGGCCACCCGGACCGTACCCTCGATGACCTCGAGGATCTCCCCCTCACGGCTGGGGGATCCGACCTGTTGTGACTCCACGATGATCCTGTCTCCACGCTTTCCCTCCATGGGCGATCTCCTTTTCGCCATCGCGGGCAGGACCTCTGTTTATCGCGAGAGGCTTCGTCGGGCAATTCCTGGGTCGATGGAAGGCGGAGCGGACCAATGGGGTTGACCACAACAATCGCCTGTTGTAGAGTCCTCGCCTTGTGAGTTAGGTTTACATAACACTCAGTCTCGAGTAAAGAGTTAGGCAGAACCGAGGGCATTGGCAATCAGGCAGAGACGGCACATTCCCCAGGTAGGCGGGCCGTGGAGGCTCTTGGACTCAAGGAGAGTGGGATGCAGGCTCCACAGAACTACCTCGCCGTGATCAAGGTGGTCGGGATCGGAGGAGGAGGAGTCAACGCGATCAACCGCATGATCGAGTCTGGCCTGAAAGGCGTTGAGTTCGTGGCTATGAACACGGACGCACAGGCCCTCCTCATGTCTGAAGCTGACGTAAAGCTTGATATAGGCCGGGACACCACCCGCGGTCTTGGCGCGGGGTCGAACCCCGAGGTGGGCAAGCGGGCCGCCGAGGAGCATCGCACGGAGATCGAGGAGATCCTGAAGGGTGCGGACATGGTGTTCATCACGGCCGGGGAGGGGGGCGGGACCGGCACGGGGGGAGCTCCCGTAGTCGCCGACATCGCCAAGAACTTGGCGGCACTGACGATCGGCGTGGTCACCCGGCCGTTCTCCTTCGAGGGCCGCAAACGGGCTCTCCAGGCAGACATGGGGATCGGGGAGCTGAAGAACGCGGTCGACACGCTCATCATCGTGCCCAACGACCGGCTCCTGCAGGTCTCGGACGCGGCCACGCCAGTGATCGACGCCTTCCGGATGGCAGACCAGGTTCTCTACCAGGGTGTGGACGGGATCACGTCGTTGATCATGACCCCGGGCCTGATCAACCTGGACTTCGCCGACGTGAAGGCGGTCATGACCGGGGCTGGGTCGGCCCTGATGGGGATCGGGCACGGGTCCGGTGAAGGCAGGGCTGAGCAGGCGGCCAAGGCCGCGATCTCCTCGCCCTTGCTGGAGGCATCCATCGAGGGAGCCAAGGGAGTCCTCCTTTCGATCGGCGGTCCCTCCGATCTCGCCCTGCACGAGGTGAACCGGGCCGCCGAGACCATCACAAAGGTGGCCCACCCGGACGCGAACATAATCTTCGGCGCCGTGATCGACGACGCCCTGGGAGACGAGGTCCGGGTCACGGTGATCGCGGCGGGCTTCGACAAGCTGGGGGAGATCCGGAACGGGCGGCTGGCGCGGGTGATCGAGGCCGAGCCGAAGGATCGCGAGGCCGTCCCGTCGCTCCTTGAGGAAGAGGAGGAAGAGGAGATGTTCAAGCCGGCGCCGGCGACGGTCGTCTTCGACGCCGACGAGGATCTGGACATCCCGGATTTCCTGAAGAGCTAGGGCGAGCGCGGCCCCAGCTATGTGGGGGGCGGGAGGGGAACGAGGCGTCCTTCCCCCGCCTTGAGAGAACGTCTTCCCGCCCCCCACCTTCACTCTCTCGTTCGATAGCCGGGCCCGTCGTCCTCCTCGCCCTGTAGGGTCATCATTCGATGGAACGGCGTGTCCTGGGCGACGGGGTCCGGGTGCTAATACCCGAGGGCTTCGAGTCCGCGGGGTTCGTCGTCGCCTTCACGGAGCGAACTGAAGGCGTGAGCCCAGAGCCGTTCCACAGCCTCAATCTGGGCCTTCGATGCGGCGACGATCCGGCCCGTGCGCTTCAGAACCGACAACGGGTCTGCGTCGCGCTCGGGATTCCGCCCTTCGCCCTCGTTCGGCAGGCTCATGGGAGAACCGTGGTCCATGCAGGGCCTGACGCCGTCGGCGCGGGCTTCGAGGATCCGGCGACCGCGCTGGACAGCGCCGATGGCATCGTCACGTCCGCCCCGAGGGTCCCGGTGGCCGTCCTCACGGCCGACTGCGTCCCGGTCGCCCTGGCCGATCCCGTGACGGGGCAGGTCGCCGTGGTCCACGCGGGATGGCGGGGAGTGGCCGGCGGCGTCCTTCCGGCCGCGGTAGAGCGCTTCGCCACGCCGCGGGATATCTTGGCCGCGGTCGGGCCGGCTGTGGGGCCCGATCACTACGAGGTGGGCCCCGACGTGGCGGACGCGGTGTCCGCGGCGAGCCCGGGCGGAGCGGTCACCCCCTCCTTCTACTCCCGGATCCTGCTCGACCTTCCGGCAACCGTGGAAAGGATCCTCACCGGTCTGGGAGTTCGGAGCATCCAACGGGAGGAGACGTGCACGGCGTGCGAGCGGGAACGGTTCTTCTCCTACCGGCGAGACGGGATCACCGGCAGGCAGGCCCTCGTCGCGATGCGATCGTGACGCAGGATCGAGGTTGATGGATCCGCGCCAGCTCCGGGAGGCCACCGCCAGGGTCCGATCGGGGATCCGAGCGGCGTGTCTCCGCTCGGGGCGCAAGGAGGGCGAGGTGCTCCTCGTGGCCGTCACGAAGACGGTCCCGGCCGAGGTGATCCAGGCCGCTCGGTCCGAAGGGCTCGAGGACTTCGCCGAGAACTACGCGGGCGAGCTCGCGGAAAAGGCTCTCCGGATCGAAGCGACCTGGCACTTCATCGGGAAGCTCCAGCGTGGCACCGTCCACCGCGTGGCCGAGCATGCGGACGTCGTGCATTCGGCCGAGCCGGGCCGGGCCCTCTCTCGCCTCGCCACGCGGGCCGCATCGGGCGGCAAGGTCCTCCGCTGCCTGCTCCAGGTCGACTTCACGGGCGGGCGCCAGGGCGTGGGGCCGGACGACGTGGCCGGCACCGTGGACTCCTGGTCCGATCGCGACGGGATCCGCCTGGTCGGGCTCATGACGCTCCCCCCATGGACGGGGGACCCGGAGACGACCCGCCCCTACTTCGCGCGCCTCAGGGAGCTCCGTGATCGGGTCCGGCAGGCCCATGCGGAAGTGGCCGAACTGTCCATGGGAATGTCCGGGGATTACGAGGTCGCGGTGGAGGAAGGCGCTACGATGGTGCGCGTCGGAACGGCCCTGTTCGGGCCGCGGACGATGTCTCGCATGCCCGGGGATGCGCAGCGCAGCGGAGAAGGCTAGATTCCCCGGGGAGGAGAAGGGGACATGGCTGGGGTGTGGAAGAAGACGCTGCAGTATCTGGGCCTTGTCGAGGATGAGGAGCTCGAGGACCTCCAGGAACCCGAGCCGACCATGGGCCGCGGCGATCCCAATTCCGTCCGGCGGATGAACCGCGCGGATCTCGGCCCGGTCGATCGTCCCGAGGCCATCGTCCGCACCATGCCCTCGCGCTCGCCAGCCATGGGCTCCATCCATCGCGCAGAACCCAGACGGTTCAACGAGGCGCGAGAGATCGGGGAGCGGTACCGCCAGGGCGTGCCGGTGATCATGAACCTTCAAGCCACCGAGGACGCCACGGCCCGACGGCTGGTCGACTTCGCCTCGGGCCTGGTCTTCGGGCTGGACGGAAAGATCGAGATGGTGGCGCAGAGGGTCTATCTGCTCACTCCGGCCAACCTCGAGGTCTCGGCCGAGGAGCGCGAACGGCTTGTCGAGGGGGGCTTCTTCAACCAGTTCTAGCGAGCCAGGGCTCCTTCCCCCCACGAGGATCCGGGTATGGACGTCATCTGCATCCTGCTCACCGTGTACTGGGTCATCCTGATCGCAAGGGTGCTCGCCTCGTTCTTCCCCATCCCCCCCTCCGGACCGGTCCGGTCGGTCGTGAGCATCGTGTACACCCTCACGGAACCCGTTCTCCGGCCGCTCCGAGCCCTCCTTCCCCCCATCAGGATGGGGGCGGTCGGGTTTGACCTGTCACCCATAATCGTGTTCGTTGCACTCGGTATCCTTCAACGAGCCATCTGCCGATGATCTCCGCTGATCGGGGGGTCCACCAATGCGCAAGAAACGGAAGCAGGCGGAGCTAGCGCCCACGCCTCTCGAGCCGAAACGTGTCACGCCGGTCGACATCCAACAGAAGGAGTTCCGCCTCGCCATGCGCGGATACAACGAGCGGGACGTGGACCAGTTCCTGGACGAGGTCACCGAAGAGGTCGCCCGGCTCTACGCGGACAACAAGCGGCTTCGGGAGGAGGTGGAGTTCAGCAGGACCACCCGCCTCGAGACGACCGACGCCGCCGAAGCCGAGGGCATCCTTCGCCAGGCGAGGGAGGAAGCGGCCCGGATCATCGCCGACGCCACCGCCCGCGCCTCCACGATCGGCGCTCCACAGCCCGACTCTGTCGGGCAAGCCTCGGCCTCGGGCGCGCCCCCGAACGAGATCATGGGGATCTTTCTGGCCCGGGAGAGGGCCTTCCTCCAGAACATGGCCAATCTGATCCAGGCCCACGCCGAAGGTGTGAAGCAGGATGTCAGGAGGGTTCGGGAGCAGGTTGCCCCCCAACCCGCCGGGGCGGACGTCCCACCGGCGGAGGTCCCCCCGGGGGAAATCCAGGAACCTGTCGCCGCGCATACGGAGACGGCGGACGCGGCAGCGGGATCTGCGGGCCCTACGGCGGCGGCAGCGGCGACGGTGGGAGCGTGGGAGGCTACCCGGGACGAACCCCAGGCGGCCATCGAGCGCGCCCCTCACGACATCGTGGACCTGACCCGGGAGGAAGGCGTCGATGTCGAGGGAACCGGCGAAGGCCCGACCCCCGAGGAGGAACCCCAGTCCAGCGCGGCCCTGTCCACCGTGCATGGCCGCGCGTCCGCGTCCGCGGAGACCACAGATGCGTCGGGGCCGGTCCGGGAGGGAGCACCCGGCGGAAGCCCCAGCCCCATCGTCGAGGACGACCGAGACGACCGGGGAGACCGTTCGATCCGAGAATTCTTCTGGGGCGAGGACTGACTCAGCCGGCGCGGCGCAGGGTCAGCCGGACCGACGACCCATCGGCGTCGGCCTCGGCGCTCCCCTCCGCCTGATCGACGCCTTTGAACCGCACCTCGACCGCGAGGACCTCTTGCGCGATGAAGTCCGAGTGGCTCTTCAGCGTTGCCTCGACCTCCGGACTCGCCTCGACTCCGAGAACGATCCGGTCGGCCACCTCGAGGCCAGCCGACCGGCGGAGGTCCTGGACCGCCCGGACCAGCTCCCTGGCCTGCCCCTCGGCACGGAGCTCGTCGTCGGGTTCCAGGTCAAGGGCAACGGTGGTGGCTCCGTCGGAAGCGACTCCCCAACCAGAACGGGTTTCCTGGATCAGCTCGACATCTTGCGGTCCGATCCTGATCGGTTCTCCGCCGCCGATGCTCAGCGAGAGGATCTCTCCTCGCGCAAGCTTCGAGCCGAATGTCCCATCATCGCGCAGCAGGATGGCAGCAACGTCCTGGACCCGCCGGCCCAGCCTGGGGCCGAGGGTCCGGAAGTTCGGCTTCGCCCGCCACCCGGAGATCTCCTCGGCCGACTCCGCGAATCCGACCTCCTTGACGTTGAGCTCGTCCGCCACGAGGCCGAGGAGCGGTTCGAGAAGTCCGGGATCGTCGGGGACGTGGACGACCGCACGCCGGAGCGGTTGCCGGATCCTCACCTTGGCCGCGGTCCTGACCTGGCGGCCCAGCGAAACGATCTGCCTGGCCGTCGACATGGCCTCGTCCAGCTCGCGGTCGATCAGGGCAGGATCCGACTTCGGGAAGTCCGTGAGATGCACCGACTCAGGCGCTCCAGCTTGCTGCTCGGCCACGAGGTTCCGGTAGATCTCTTCGGTGATGAAGGGAACGACCGGAGCCATCAGTCCGGCCAGGGTGGTGAGGGCCTCGTGGAGGGTGGCATAGGCCGCGAGCTTGTCCCGCGCGGCCGCGTCCGCCGCTCTTCCGTCTCCGGGAGCGCGTGACGGATCCCAGAACCGCCGCCGGGACCGCCGTACGTACCAATTGGAAAGATCGTCCACGAACTGACCGATGCGTCGGCAGGCTCCGGTCGCGTCGTACGACTCCATCGCGTCGCGGACGGTGGCCACCGTCTCGTGCAGCTGGGACAGAGCCCATCGGTCTAGGAGGGGTCGCCCGGACGGTGGGAGAGCGAGGTCCAGCTCCGGGCGGTCCAGGTTCGCGTAGGTGACGAAGAACGAGTACACGTTCCACAACGTGAGCAGGAGCTGCCGGACGACGTCTTCGAAGGCCTCCATGTGGACGCGGCGAGGAGCCCAGGGGGATCCGCCGGCGACGAGGAACCACCGGACCGCGTCGGCCCCGAACCGGTCGATCACCTCCCACGGGTCGACGACGTTTCCCAGGCGCGTGGACATCCGGCGACCGTCCTGGCCCAGGAGGAGCCCCAGGCAGAGGACGTTCCGGTATGCGGATCGCCCGAACAGGAGCACGCCCTCAGCCATGAGCGTGTAGAACCATCCCCGCGTCTGGTCCAGACCCTCCGCGATGTAGTCGGCGGGGAATCGGCGCCGGAAGGGTTCCTCCCCTTTCGATCCCGGGCCCATGTAGCCCCACTGGGCGAACGGCATCGCCCCCGAGTCGAACCACACATCGATCAGGTACGGCACCCGGCGGGCTTCGTCTCCGCACTGCGGGCAGGCGAAGGTCACCTCGTCGATGCCGGGCCGGTGCGGGTCCATCGAGGACAGGTCCCTCCCGGCGAGCCTCGACAGCTCGTCCAGCGAATCGACGGCCGTTTCGTGGCCCTGCCCGCAGATCCAGATCGGCAGAGGCGTACCCCAGTACCGCTCGCGGGACAACGACCAGTCCACGTTGTTTGCCAGCCAGTCGCCGTACCTCCCGTGCTTGATGTAGTCCGGGTACCAGATGACCGACTCGTTCGTCTCGAGGAGCTGCTGTTTGCGTTCGGTGGTCCGGATGTACCAGGCCGGTCGGGCGTAATAGATGAGCGGGGTGCCGCACCGCCAGCAGAATGGGTACGAGTGCGTGTACCGCCCTGACCACACGAGCAGGCCCGCCTTCCTCAGGTCGTCGATGATGTGTTCGTCGGCGTCCCTGATGTACATCCCGGCGTATGGGCCGCAGCGCTCGTCGAAACGGCCCTCCCCGTCTACCGGATTGACGATGGGGACGCCCTGCTCCCGGGCCACCCGCAGGTCGTCCTCGCCAAAGGCTGCGCCCGTGTGCACGATCCCGGTGCCCTCGTCCGTCCGGACGAAATCGCCGACGAGGACGAATCGCCAGGACGCCGGGTCGCCGCCGGGATCCGAGGGGGAGCCCGGACCGATCAGGTCGAACGGTGCCCGGTACCGGGCACCCAACAGCTGGTCCAAGGGCGCGTCCCTGATCACTTCAGCGCCTACCCCGAGAGAGGCCTCGAGTCGATCGGCCGCGACCACCACCGGCCGGTCCCCAGCCAGGCCGCCCCGCGCCAGGACGTACCGGATTCCCTCGCCGACCACGGTCAGGGTGTTGGGAACCAGGGTCCAGGGCATCGTGGTCCAGACGAGGAGGTCGGCGCCCTCCTCGGCGAGCGGTCCGGTCAGGAGCGGGAGCCGGACGTAGATGCTGGGGTCTTCCGTCTGCTCGTAGCCCTGAGCGACTTCGTGATCCGACAGCGGGGTGCCGCAACGAGGGCAGTACGCGGTCACCTTGTCGTCCTGGTAGAGGAGCCCCAGGTCGTGGAGGCGCTTCAAGGCCCACCACACGCTCTGGACGTATTCCGAGCTCATGGTGAAGTAGGCCTCGTCCAGCTTCAGCCAGAAGCCGATCCGCTCGGTGAGCCGCTCGAACTCGTCGATATAGCGGGTCACCGACTCACGGCAGAGCTCATTGAACCGAGCCACCCCGAAGGTCTCGATGTCCCGTTTCGTCTTCGTTCCGATCTCCTTCTCCACCTCGAGCTCCACGGGCAGCCCGTGGCAGTCCCAGCCCGCCTTCCGGTGAACGTAATGACCGGTCATCGTCTTGAAGCGAGGAAAGACGTCTTTGAACGTCCTGGCCTCCACGTGATGGAGGCCGGGCATGCCGTTGGCGGTGGGCGGTCCCTCGTAGAAGACCCATTCCGGAGCCCCTTCTCGTAGGGCGAGGCTCTTCTCGAAGATCCGAGCCCGGCTCCAGAAGTCGAGGACCTCTCGCTCCATTGCCGGCAGATCGGCCTTTGGATCGACCGGCCGGTATTTGCTCATCGCCCTCCCTCCTGCCTCTCCTCTTTTCCACGTTCCCCCGACAAAGAGAAACGCCCCGCCCCTCTTCAGGGACGAGGCGCCATGCCCCGCGGTACCACCCCGCTTGATCCGGACCTTACGGGCCGGACCCCCTCACCGGCTGCCGCCGCCTCTCGGCGAGAGCCTTCCGCGGTCACGGGCGGACCCGTCCGCGCCTACTGGGCGACGGCTCGAGCGTTCGGCCGTCAGCCGTTCGGGCGGAGGCTCGGGGAGGATGTTCGGAGGCTCGGACCGCCGGGCTCGCACCCGCCCCGGCTCGCTGGGGTCCGAGGACCCCTCCTACTCGTTCCCGTCAACGCCGTTGGTGCCATTGTACCGTCCGCGTCGAACCCATCTCGTATGCTGTTTGGTGGCGTCCTGCCCGACCGAGTGCTAGGGTCCCCCGGATTTCGTTATGGCTACCAAGGCACCCCTGACCAAGAAGGAGATCCAGGAGCTCAGGGAGCGGCTCCTGTCGGAGCGGAAGGATCTCCAGGCCCAGTTCGACGAGCTGGAGGAGTTCGCCTTCGGCTCCAATCAGTCCGACATCTCGGGAGAGATGGGGTTCGACGAGGAGTACGCGGACTCCGGCACCGCCACCTTCGAGCGGGAGCGCGACCTTTCGCTGGTGAACAACCTGCGGGATCTGATGGAGAGGATCGACAAGGCCCTGGCCAAGATCGACGAGGGCACCTACGGGCTGTGCGATCGGTGCGGGAGGCCGATCGAGAAGCTCCGACTGAAGGCGCTGCCCTACGCCAACCTCTGCATCAAGGACAAGCAGGCGGAAGAACGCGTCCGCTGACCGGCGTGACCCGCCGGGGCCGTCTCGCCGTCATCCTGTATTCCGCCGCTGCCGGCGCGTATGTGCTGGACCGCCTGACCAAGGCCCTGGCCGTGGAATTCCTGGCAGGGAGGTCCCCCGTGGAGATCATCCCCGGGGCCGTCCAGCTCAGGTACACGACCAATGCCGGCGGCGCCTTCGGTCTGTTCGGAGGTCAGCCGTGGCTCTTTTTCGGCGCCACGTTGATCGTGTGCGGGGCGATCGCCCTGGCGTCCACCCGGCTCGTCTCCTCGGTGAGCGCTCTGGGGCTGGGACTGATCCTCGGGGGGGCCCTGGGCAACCTCACGGACCGCATCCTGCGAGGGCCGCGTGTATCGGGGCGGGTGGTGGACTTCATCGACTTCCACGTGTGGCCGGTGTTCAATCTCGCGGACTCGGCCATCGTTGTGGGCGCGCTGGTCATCCTGCTGGCCGGACTCCGGCATCCCTCGGAAGAGAAGAGCTCCTGAAGGACAACCGCACAAGCAGATGAGCGTCGAGTCGTTCCCCGCCGAGCCCGGACGCCTGGACTCTGTGATCGCCCGCCGGCTCGGCGTGCCGCGTGCCGACGTCCAGCGGGCCATCGCCCGTGGGCTTGTCCTGGTCGACGGCCGCCCCCGTCGGAAGTCCCATCGCCTGGCGGGTGGGGAGCAGATCCGGGTCCGGCTGGTGAGGCTGGGCGAGCTGGAGGCCGAGCCAGGGCCACTCGCGATCTCGTATGAAAACGACCATCTCCTCGTGGTTTCGAAGCCGGCAGGGATGGTCACCCACCCCACGGCATCCAGGCGGACGGGGACGTTGGTGAACCGGCTCCTGGGGATGGGGATTCCGCTGTCCAGGGCGGGGGGCGAGGATCGTCCCGGCATCGTCCATCGGCTGGACGCCGGGACTTCCGGCCTGATGGTGGTGGCCAAGGACGACCCGACCCACGCCGCCCTCTCCGAGATGTTCAGGCGACATGAGGTGGATCGTCGATACCTGGCGCTGGTCAGGGGGAAGATCGAGCCCGACCGGTTCCTGATCGAGGCCACACTTCAGCGGCGGGGCGCGAGGATCCGGATCGGTACGGTGACCGGGAAGGGCGCGGCCACGGAGGTGGAGGCGCTGGAACGACCAGGGCAACGGACGCTGGTCGAGGCCCGGCCGCGCACAGGCCGGACCCACCAGATCCGGGTCCACCTTTCCGGGATCGGCCACCCGGTGCTGGGGGACCGCGCCTACGGCGGAGGGGGGGACGACGCCAAGCGCCTCGCCCTGAGCCGGCCCTTCCTTCACTCGTGGCGGCTGGCCTTCGACCATCCCATGAGCGGCGAGCGAATCCACGTGGAGGACCCTCTCCCGGAGGACCTGGACCGAGCACTGGCCCTCGCCAGGGCACTGGTCTGATGGAGGAACGCGATCAGGACCGGGTGCGCACGCCTTCCTTCAGGTAGAGGCTGTACTGGGTGCGGACCTCCTCGCGGGAGGCCAGCAATGCGTCCTCGACATCAGGGGGCAGGGAGCGGCCCTCGATCAGCTCGGACAGCTTCTTCGGGTCAACGGTGAGAACCTGCTCCCAGAGCCCCAGCGGCTCCAGGATCTGTCGGATGCGGGTGGCGTCCGGAGCGGTGACGTGGACCGGCCGCCGGTCGATGGCCGTTCCGTCGGAGCCATACAGACGCCTGTAGCCGTGCTCCTCGCAGAACGCGTTGATCAGGGCGCGGAGATCCTCCAGCCGCCGGTACCGTTCCCAGTCCTCTCGCTTCAGCGCGATCCATTCGTCGACGACCGCCGACATCCTGGGCGCAGGGTCGCCTTGCTCGCGCTCGAACTTGTGCCGGAACAGCGGACAGACCTGCTGGAAGTCGCACCAGTCGCACAGCGGATTGGGTCGAGGCTCGAACTTCCCCGCAGCGATACGCTCCGCCACGATGGCGATGCGACGGCGCAGGTCCTCCGCATCGGCCGGAGTGCGGAAGGTCGACATCCGCTCCCCTGGGAGCAGGTAATAGAGAGTGAGCCGTTCCGGCTCGATCCCCCAGATCTTCTTGGCCGCGAGGTAGTAGAGCGAGAGCTGGAGGTCCCGGTCCACCACGGCCTTGGGAGGTAGCCTCCGGCTGGTCTTGTAGTCGACGATCTCGTAGCCGCCCCCAGGGATCCGGTCCAGGCGGTCGATCACGCCGGACAGGTCCACCCCGTCGACCTCGACGGTGAAGCGGAACTCGAGCGCGGCGGGGATACGGAAGGAGCCGGCGTTGACCCGGTGATAGTCCGCCAGAATCTGCCGGGCATGCTCCCGGTAGAGAGCCTCCTCTCCTGGATCCCGATAGCCCTCGGCGACCCACTCCGCGTCCAACATCTCGTGCAGCTCCTCCAACGAGGGAGCAACCGGGACCGGCCGGTCGTGGAATCGATACAGGGTCCGGTGCAGGGCGTCCCCGAAGGAGAGGGCAGGCGAAGACGTGGTCGGGAGCTTGTCCTGGTATTGATACCGGTACTTGGCCGGACAGGTCTCGTAGGTCGAGATCGATGAGTAGGAGAGCTTCATGTCCGCCGTGTCCTCTTGAAAGGTGACTGTCCGGGAGTGTAAGCTCACCCCGGTCGGAATTACAAGGATGTAACTTTATCAACAGGTTTTCCCCACGGGCCCCGGGGGTGGCCTCCCTCCGCCCCCCGGTGCCCGCGAGGCTCGAACCTCGAGGCTTGTGGGATGAACCACGACGGCGCCGGCGCGGACAGCTTCGTCCATCTGCACACCCACAGCGAGTTCTCGCTCCTCGATGGGGCTTCTCGCGTCGAAGACCTCTGCGCCAAGGCTTCGGGATTCGGGATGCCGGCGCTCGCCCTCACGGACCATGGGGCCATGTTTGGGGCCCTGGACTTCTACTTGGCGGCTCGACGGAACGGAGTCAAGCCGATCCTCGGGGTCGAGGCCTACGTCGCGCCGGGCGACCGGTTCGAGCGGGCCCCCGGAGAGAACGAGGAGAAATATCGCCACCTCACCGTCCTGGCCAGGAACCAGGCCGGCTACCGGAACCTCCTGAAGATCGTCACCGACGCGAGCATCGAGGGCTTCTATCACAGGCCGAGGACGGATAAGAGGTTCCTGGCCGAGCACGCGGAGGGCCTGATCGGGCTCTCGGGCTGCCTCGCTTCGGAGACGGCCAGACTCCTCATCTCCGGCCAGACGGCAAAAGCCCGGGAGGTGGTTGGCGAGTACCTGTCGATCTTCGGCGAGGGCAATTTCTATCTCGAGATCCAGGACCACGGACTGAAGGAGCAGGCTCGGGTCAACCCGATGCTGATCGAGCTCTCGCGCGAGCTGGACGTGCCCTTGGCCGCCACCAACGATCTTCATTACACGAACAAGGAAGACGCCCGCCCCCACGACGTGCTCTTGTGCATCCAGCAGCAGAAGGTGCAGACGGACGACAACCGCCTGAAGTTCGACACGGACGAGTTCTTCCTCAAGTCCCCGGACGAGATGCGGGCAGCGTTCGCCGAGCTCCCCGAGGCCTGCGACGCCACGCTCTCCATCGCCGAGATGTGCGACATCGAGCTCACCTTCGGCCAGATGCACCTGCCGAGGTTCGTGCCCCCGGACGGGAAGACGCTCGATTCCTACCTCCGAGAGCTCGTCTCCGACGGCGCCCGGAAGAGGTACGGGATGGTCACGGACGAGATCCGCCGGAGGCTCGAAAACGAGCTGTCGGTGATCACGCGGATGGGTTTCGAGGGGTACTTCCTCATCGTGTGGGACCTGATCCGGTTCGCCAGGGAGCACGGCATCAGGGTCGGACCCGGGCGAGGGTCGGCGGCAGGCTCGGTCGTCTCCTACTGCCTGCGCATCACGGACCTGGATCCTCTGCGCTACGGGCTCATCTTCGAGCGCTTCCTCAACCCCGAGCGCAAGCAGATGCCCGACATCGACATGGACTTCGACGAGCGGAGGCGAGACGAGGTCATCCGGTACGTGGCGGCCACGTACGGGGCCGATCACGTGGCCCAGATCATCACCTTCCAGACCATGAAGGGGAAGCAGGGCATCCGGGACGCGGCCCGGGTCCTCGGCTTCCCGGCCATGTTCGGAGACCGGCTGGCCAAGATGTTCCCTCCAGCCGTCCTGGGACGGGAGTTCCCCATCGACCAGGCCCTCGACCTGTCGACCGAGCTCCGGGAGGCCTACGAGAAGGAGCCCGAGGCGAAGGAGGTCATCGACACCGCCCGAGCCCTGGAGGGCCTGCGCCGCGAGGACTCTGTGCACGCGGCCGGTGTCGTTATCGCCGACGCCCCACTGGTCAATTACCTGCCGCTCAAGCTGGCCAAGGACTCCCGGGACGACTCCCGGCGCATCGTGACCCAGTTCGACATGCACGGGGTGGAGAAGCTGGGCCTCCTCAAGATGGACTTCCTCGGGCTACGCAACCTCTCGGTGATCGAGGACACGGTGGCGCTACTCAGGGACAAGGGGATCGAGCTGGACATCGATCACGTGCCCCTGGACGACCAGCCGAGCTACGAGATGCTCAGGCGCGGCGACACGACGGGGGTCTTCCAGCTGGAGGGCGGGGGGATGCGCTCGCTGATCAAGAGCCTCGCCCCCGACCGCTTCGAGGACCTCATGGCACTGGTCGCCCTGTACCGCCCCGGTCCCCTGAACGCCGGGATGCACATCGAGTACGCCGAGCGGAAGCACCAGCGAAAGCCGATCGTCTTCCCGCACGATTCCCTCCGCGAGATCCTCGAGGGAACCCACGGGATCATCGTGTACCAGGAGCAGGTCATGCAGATCGCCGTGCGTATGGCCGGCTACTCGATGGGCCAGGCCGACCTGCTGCGCAAGGCGATGGGCAAGAAGATCCGCGAGGAGCTGGTCCCGCACCGCAACACATTCGTCAAGGGCGCCCTGGAGCGTGGGTACACGGAACGACTCGCCCAGGAGATCTTCGACCTCATCGTCCCGTTCGCCGACTACGGGTTCAACGCGTCCCACGCCTGTGCCTACGCGTACGTGGCCTATCAGACCGCCTACCTCAAGGCCCATCACCCCGTGGAATACATGTCGGCGCTGCTCACAAGCGTCCGGGACGACAAGGACAAGAAGCCCTTCTATCTCAACGCGGCGCGGCTGATGGGGCTCCGGGTGCTCCCGCCCGACGTCAATCAGTCGCAGGTGTACTTCACCCCGTCGAACGGCGACATCAGGTACGGCCTGGCGGCGATTCGGAACGTCGGCGAGGGCGCGGTGCAGCAGATCATCCGGGCCCGAACGGAGCAGGGACCGATCGAGTCGTTCACGGACTTCTGTCGAAAGGTCGACGCGGGCGTGCTGCACAAGAAGGTCCTGGAGAGCCTGATCCTAGCCGGGGCGTTCGACTCGTTCGGGTACACCCGCCGGGGCCTGCTGGAGGGGTATCAGAAGGTCGTGGAGCCCATCCTGGCGGATCGCCGGGCCGAGGCGACCGGGCAGGAGTCCTTCTTCGGAGGCGACGTCGCTCCTGCCCTGGACATCGACGAAGCGGTTCTTGGCGGAGACGAGTTTGAGAAGCCCGATCTCCTGCGTCAGGAGAAGGACATGCTCGGTCAGTACGTGACGGATCACCCCCTCCTGGCCATCCGGGAGCGCTTATCTGCCCAGACCGACATGGACGTCTCCGAGCTGGCCGGTCTGGGCGACGGAGACGTGATCACGGTCGCCGGCATCGTGGTGGCGATCGGCCGGAAGTACACCAAGCGAGGAGAGCCCTACGCGGTGTTCCGGCTGGAGGATCTCACCGGGGGGGTGGGGGTCGTGGCGTTCCCGTCGGTCTTTGAAAAGAGCGAGGCCGTGTTCGCCCAGGATGCGATCGTCCTGGTCAAGGGGAGGGCCGATCTCCGAGGAAGGGAGCTGCAGCTCGTCGCGCTGGAGATCCGCGAACCGGATCGGTCCGGCCTCGAGTCCTCACAGACTCTCGGCCCGTCCCCCGTCGATCCTTCCGATCCACTCCTCGTGGACGTCTCGGCGTCGTCCTGCACCCAGGGCTTGATCGCCCGGATGAAGGACGTGTTCTCCATGCATCCGGGAGAGTGCCCCGTCCTCATCCAGTTGGTCTCCGACGGCGGGACCACGCGGCTCCGCCTGGCGGAGGAGTACCGGGTTGACGGGTCCCCGGGTCTGGTCGGCGAGCTGCGCCGGCTCCTCGGCCCCGAAGCCGTGCGCTTCTCCGTGGAAGAGCCGGGAAGGGTGTCTACTCCGGCAGGCACTTGACGAGCCGAACCAGGGTGCCCGGCCGGCGGGGAGTGCCCTCCCGGATGGTGAGCTCGTCCACCAGGGCCATCATCAGGGCGATCCCATGACTCCCGTGTCCGGTGATCTCCGGCATACGGACCTGTCGCTTGAAGACCCCACGGTCCAGGACCTCGACCTCGACACAATCGTCGGAGATGAACCAGGTGACCCGGACGTCCGGAGAGGTCGTGTGGATGATCGAGTTGGCGCAGGCTTCGGAGACGGCCAGGGCCAGGTCATTCACCATCTGTGCGGGGAGCGGCGCACCGCTCGCCCGATCCCTGACGAAGCTGCGGATCCTGTACAGGGCTGATGGATGCGCTCGGAAGGTCTCCACGATGGGCGACGATGGGCTCATAGCGGGCCTTCCACCGGTACGGTCACCGGATTGGTACGGTACGTCCGCTCCGGGGGGTGTGCAAACTGGTTGGGGACCCAATCAATAGAAGCCCGGTCAATGAGAAATGCCCCCTGGGAGCCAAGCCGTCGGGGGCCTTCTCCTCGTACAACGGTGCAGCTAGATGCTCCATTGGAGTCTGTACCCCACTGGAGTTGCGTCCGGATGTGTGGTAAATGATGCCGGACCCGCTAGCCGGGGGAGTCCTCGGGCCGTTCAACTGGGGGCTCGGTTTGTACTGGATACGTTACTGGGGGCAGTCCCCAGGGAGGAGGGGGTATGAAGAGTCGCAAGACGCTCGGCGCCGTCGCGCTGCTGGCTGGGCTTATGCTCGTAGCGGCGGCCTGTGGCGAGAGCAATGAGACCGGCGGCGGCGGCACCACGCCGCCGAAGGCCGGGCCTCTGGGGGCCGTCACCCTGAAGGCGGGTGAACCACTGAAGATCGCCGCCATCGAGGCGATCAGCGGCGACGTGGCCAGCCTGGGGACCGACCAGGTCACCGGCATACAGATCGCCATCGACGACCTGGGCGGATCGTTCGAGGGCCACAGCATCCAGCTGGTCGGACCCTACGACGATCTCTGCAAGGCGGAGGGAGGAACGACGTCGGCCCAGCGAGTGGTCGCGGACAAGCAGATCGTGGGGGTCATCGGAACGAGCTGCTCGGGAGCGGCCGTTCCCGCCATGGAGATCCTGTCCGAGGCCGGCTTCACCATGATCTCGGGTTCGAACACCTCCCCCATCCTTACCAAAGCGGGAGGCGTTGAGGGAAGCGCGCACAAGCCCGGATACTTCCGTACCGCGCACAACGACGAGATCCAGGGGCGGGCTGATGCCACGTTCGCGTTCGAGAAGCTGGGGGTCAAGAAGGCGGCCACCATCAACGACGGCGACCCCTACACCCAGGGTCTCACGGCCGGGTTCGAGGCGCCGTTCAAGGAGTTGGGGGGCGAGATCGTCGTGTCGACCGCGATCAACAAGGGCGACACCGACATGAAGCCGGTGCTCACCGAGATCGCCGCGGCAGGGGCCGAGCTGATCTTCTTCCCGATCTTCCAGCCCGAGGGCGACTTCGTGGTCAAGCAGGCCAAGCAGGTCGACGGCCTCGAGAACACGGCCCTGATGGGCGCCGACGGCCTGACGTCCGACACTTACATCGTCATCCCCGAGGTCCACGACACCCCGCCTGGGCCGAACGGTACGGCGAGGGGCATGTACTTCTCCATTCCCAATCCACCGGCGGGATCGGCCTACACGGATTTCGTGGCGAAGTACCAGGCGAAGGCGGGCAAGGCCCCGATCCAGGCCTTCCACGCCCACGCCTACGACGCGGTCAACATGCTGATGGCGGCCGTCAAGAAGGTCGCGGTGAAGCTCTCGGACGGCGGGCTGTTCATCGACCGCCAGAAGCTCCGGGACGCAGTGGGGGCCACCAAGGACTTCCAGGGGGTCACCGGGCCGCTGACCTGCGACCAGTTCGGCGACTGCGCGAACCCGCGGATCTCCGTCCTACAGGCTACGGCGGCCCAAAAGGACCTACCCGCGGTCAAGGAGAACGTGCTCTTCACGCTGGAGCCCGGACAGTAGCGGCCAGACGAACGAACGGGATAGGGTACCCGGCGAACGCCGGGTACCCTCATCCTTTGTACTGAGCCGGTTCCGCCACGGCGAGGAGTTGACATGGCCCAGACCGTGAGGGCGTCCACTCGACGAGCGGTGCAGCTCCCGCTCGTGGATGGATTCCTCTGGCTGATCCGTATCGGGGCGCTGGTGGCCATCGTGTGGGGCTCGTACCAGAGCCTCAGCAGTGGCCGGCTCTCCGCGCGACAGTGGCAGGACCTCGTCGTGTTCGGTCTCTCCCAGGGATCCGTCTACGCCTTGCTCGCACTGGGCTACAGCATGGTCTACGGGGTCCTGAGGTTCATCAACTTCGCCCACGGCGAGGTGTTCATGGCCGGTACGATGATCGGGTTCTTCGTGGCCGACGCCCTGTCCCGGACCAGCCTGTGGACCGAACAGGTGTGGCTCTCCCTGTTCATTGTGCTGGCGACTAGCGTGGCCACCTCGACGTCCATCGCCGTCCTGCTGGAGCGGGTCGCGTACCGACCGTTACGGGGTCGAGCTCGGCTGATCCCGTTCATCACGGCCATCGGAGCCTCCTTCTTCCTCCAGTACGCGTTCGCCGGCCTGTTCGGAACGGACGTGAAGAACTACCCGCCCCTGCCGGCCCTGGAGGGCAAGCTCAACTACTTCGGCTTCCAGCTCCTCAAGACCCAGGCAGTGGTGCTCGTCGCTGCCGTGGCCATGATGCTGTTCCTGTACTTCTTCGTGGAGAAGACGAAGCGAGGCAAGGCCATCCGGGCCGTCGCCGAGGACCAGGAGACAGCCCGGCTGATGGGGATCAACGTCGACCGCACGATCGTCCTGGTCTTCGCGCTGGGCGGGGCCATGGCCGGTGTGGCGGCGTTCCTGTGGGCCCTCGTGTTCGGTCAAGCCCATTTCTTCATCGGGTTCTTCCCGGGGATCAAGGCGTTCACCGCCGCGGTCCTGGGAGGGATCGGCAATATCGTGGGAGCCATGGTGGGTGGGCTGGTCCTCGGCCTGATCGAGGCAGTGGCGCCCAGCCTCGTCCTGGTCGGACTGGGGATTCCTGCCGCGCACCAGCTGAAGGACGTCGTCGCCTTCCTCGCGCTTGTCCTCATCCTGATCTTCCGCCCGACCGGCATCCTGGGGGAGCGGCTGGCCGAGGACAGGGCGTGAGCCCATGGACACGGTAAGAACCGTTCCGTCCGACGTGCCCCGCGAGGCGGGGATCGAGCACCTGCCGGCGCATGACTTCACTCCCAGACAGGTCGTTCGGATGGGTTTGTTGGGGGGCCTCACCGCCGCGTTCGTGTCCGCCACGGGAATGATTGTGGCCTTCAAGGGCAGGACCATCGCCGGGTCGTTGACTATGGACTACGTGATCCTCGTGGCGATCCCGGTCATGTTCGGCTACCTGGCGGGCAAGCCGCCCGCGCAGCTAGAGGGGTTCGAGGCGGCGCGTCCAGGATTGCGCAACGTCCTGGCCGGGAGTATCGCGGGCCTGCTCATCGGACTCGTGATGGTGGTGTTCATCACGCTGGTGGGGAACCTCAACGTCCGCGACATCTTCAGCAACATCTCCCCGGAGATGGTGGAGCGCGTGACGTTCCAGCAGGATCTGGTAAAGGGATCAGCCCTCATCGTCGGAGGGGCCGTGGTCCTGGCCACGCTCGGCGGCGTCCTCAACCTGTTCGGCGCCCGTTGGCGGAAGGCCTTCCTGTACGCCGTGCTCTGGGTGTTCGTGTTCGGTCTCCTCCAGGTGCTGATCGCCCAGATCCTGAACAGGCTCGGCTTCACCTTCATCGACCAGCTCTACAACCTCGCCGGCGGGCTCACCATCGTAGGAGCCGTGATCGTGTTCGCAGTCTTCTTCGTTCTGACCGCGATCGCCAAGCCCGGGCGGGAAAAGATCTGGGCGAGGTACAACGACCTTCCCGTCCGGCAAAAACGGATGAGCCTGTCGGGGATCATGGTCGTGGGCGTCGTGCTCCTGGCCTTTCTGCCGCTGATCCTCGGGGACTTCATAACGGAGGTCCTCAACATCGCCGGGATCTTCCTGCTGATGGCCCTCGGCCTGAACATCGTGGTGGGGTTCGCGGGGCTCCTGGATCTGGGTTATGTGGCCTTCTTCGCCGTCGGCGCCTACACCACGGCCGTGCTCACCTGGGACCAACCCGCCGGTGGGGCCCTCCCGGGATCGATCAACGTGGGACCCGAGTTCACGTTCTGGGTGGCTATCCCGTTCGTGGTGCTGGCGGCGGCGGCGGCGGGGATCATCGTGGGCACCCCCGTACTTCGGATGCGCGGCGACTACCTGGCCATCGTCACCCTCGGGTTCGGGGAGATCGCCCGGATCCTGTTCCTGTCTACCTGGTTGAAGCCGTACTTCGGCGGAGCCCTGGGCGTCCAGCGGATCCCCAACATCGAGATCGGCCCGGTCGAGATCATCGGGCCGAAGGCGTTCTTCTATTTCATCTTCGGGTTCGCCTTAGTGATGGTCTATGTCTCGTACGCGTTGCAGAACTCCCGCATGGGCAGGGCATGGA
>JBKPAF010000064.1:0-11992 GCA_046726275.1 Actinomycetota bacterium | reverse complement strand
TATACGCGGTCGTCGGCAGCGTCAGATGTGTATAAGAGACAGGTCCAGCCCCGAGCCCTCCACCCTCACCGTGGCCAGCGGACCACCCTTCGTCAGCTGTCCGATGACCCGGGCCTTGGCCGTGGTGGCGATGACGAGGAGCGCGGTCAGCAGCGTCGCCGCAAGGACGACCGACAGGATCGTCAGAAGGGCCCGACCCAGACGCCGGCCCACGTCTCGAAGAGCGAGGGCGAATGCGTCCCGAAGCCTCACTCCGGGATCACCCTTCGGCCGCGAATGAGGAATCGACGCGACGCCCGGTCCGACAGCTTGCGGTTGTGCGTCACCACGATCAGCGTGCAGCCAGTCTGTTCCCGGAGCGTCTCGAGGAGCTCGATCACGCCGGCCGCCGACGCCTCGTCGAGGTTCCCGGTGGGTTCGTCGGCGAGGAGGAGCCGTGGGTGGTTGGCCAGTGCCCGGGCCATGGCGACTCGCTGGCGTTCCCCTCCCGAGAGCTGCCCCGGCCGATGCCGGGCCCGGTCCTTTAGGCCGACCGCAGCCAGGAGCTCCGCCGACCGGGCCCGTCGCCGGTCGGCGGCGTGGCCCGCCAGCGTGCACGCGAGCTCCACGTTCTCCGCCGCAGTGAGGGACTCGAGGAGGCCGAAGTGCTGGAAGACGAACCCCACCGTTTCGCGCCGATACCCGGCCAGGTCGTCTCCGGCGAGCCCCGCCACGTCGACACGGCCCACCCGGACGTCTCCACCCTGGATCACGTCGAGCCCGCCCAGGAGTCCCAAGAGCGTGCTCTTGCCGGAGCCGGACGGGCCCGTGAGCGCGCAGTAGTCTCCCGCGTCCGCTTCGAACGTGACGTCCTCCAGGACGGGGAGCGGCCCCGTCGGCGAAGGGTAGGAATGCCGAAGCCCGCTCACCCTGACCTCCACGCCGCCTTCCGCCACGCCGCCCATCATGCCGAATGACTCCACAAAAGGAGGGGGCGCCTGCCGCCGGAGGGGAGCATCATCAGGCCGCGCGAAGAGAGCATCACCACGCCGTGCGAAGCAGGAGCTGGACGGCCAGGCCCGTCCCCAGAGCGCTCGCCAGCCAGACCCTGGAAGCGATCGGCGAGAACGGTCTCGGGAGTCGGGGATCGGCGAGCACCCACCCGGCGACGAGGATCCAGGGGGCAAACGGCAGCCAGATGCGCTCGACCTCCGCCTTGGAGAGTCCGGAGGCGTCGGCGATGGCCACCGCGATCAGTCCCCCCGCAACAAGGAGCCAGGTTGCTCGATCCCGCAGCCGGGCCAGCGCGACCGCCGTGGCCGGCCCCAGGGCGACGGCGAAAGCGCCCAGGTTGCCCAGCCAGAAGTAGCTCTGGGGGCGGAACCTCGCCACGCTCGCTCGGTACTGCGCCAGCGTCGCGCGAAGGCCGGCTAGCCACCAGAACCCGGCCGGAGCGAAGGCGAGGGGAACGACAACGGCGCCGGCGGCCGCGACGAGGAGCGGGCGGACCCGGCGTCGATCGATGGCCACGATCAGCGGAACCACGGCGAGGACGGCCAACCCATAGGAGAGCATCAGCGCCCCCCCGAACAGCAACCCACCCCCGAGCGCCAGCAGGTCGGATCGGAGACCCGACCGGCGGATCGACAGGACCATGAGCGTCAACGCCCACGTGCTCGCGCCGGCGAAGAAGGCGTCGCCGGAGGTGGCGATCCACACGGCCGTGGGGGCGAGGGCGACGAAGGGCGCGGCGGCGAGAGCCCGAGGCTCGCCGGCCAACTCCTTCAGGGAGATCAGCGCGGCCGGAACCATCGCGGCGCCGCCGGCGATCTCCAGGAACGCCGCCCACCCGGGACCGCCCAGGCCGACGCGATCCATCGTCCACAGCAGCAGGACCATCCCCGGCGGATGGGCCCGGACGTGCTGCTGGTAGCGGCCGATCCGTTCGACGAAGTGCGAAACGAACACGCCGGGGCTGCCCACGAGCGGGACGTCGTGCAGGTAGTCGACGGTGTCCCGGACCGGCCGGGTCAGCTCGCTTCCGCCGTCCACGAGGGCCAGGGAGACCGCCCACGCGGCGGCCGCGAGGAACGACACCAGCAGCACCCATCGCCAGCCGAGGCGCGACGAGAGCCGAGGGATCAGCAGGAGGATCAGTGCGGCCAGTGCGATGGGGATCAGGACCCGCACCGGGAAGCGCGGATCGAACCGCGCGACCAGCGGAGGGACGAAGATGCCGGTTCGAGGCTTGCGATGAACGATCGAAAGCCCCAGGAAGTGCGTGAGAACGAGGAGGCCGGCCCAGGCGGTGAGCGCGGCGGCGGTGAGCAGGTACGAACGGCTGCGCTCGACCACCCCGGGATCATAGGAACGAGGGTGCGGCACCGAACGCGACCGCTCGAGAATTCTCAGGATCGTAAGCAATAAGAGGGGTGGCGGCCGCGCATCGCCGGTAAGTTCCAAGCGTGACGGACGTGATCCTTCCCGTCCTCGACGAAGCACTTGCCATCCCCTGGGTCCTCGGGCGTATGCCGGCCGGATTCGACCCGATCGTGGTCGACAACGGTTCCTCGGACGGATCCGCCGAGCTGGCCGCAAGCCTGGGGGCGCGGGTCGTCCACGAACCCCGCGAAGGCTTCGGTTCGGCGTGTTTCGCGGGGCTCTGCGCCTCGACCTCGGACGTCGTGTGCCTCATGGACTGCGACGGCTCGCTCGACCCCTCGCAGCTCCCGCTGGTGGCGGGGCCGGTGGCGGGGGGCAGGGCCGATCTGGTCCTGGGGTGTCGCCGGGCACAACCAGGCGTGTGGCCCATTCATGCCAGGGTGGCGAACCGATTGCTGGTCGCGCGGGTGAGCCGCGCGGTGCACCTTCGACTGACCGACCTCGGCCCCATGCGGGCGGCCCGGCGAGACGGGCTCCTCGGCCTGGGAATCCGAGATCGGCGGTCCGGGTGGCCCCTCGAGATGGTGCTCAAGGCGATCGCCGCGGGGTGGAGGATCCAGGAGATCCCCGTCGAGTATCTGGCCCGGTCGGGCCGGTCGAAGGTCACCGGGACGGTGCGGGGAACAGTGCACGCGGTCATGGACATGTCGGCCGCCCTCCGTCGAGCGGAGCTGCGGCCGTGACGCAACGCACGGGCGGCCCGCTCCCGTGCGAGATCCTGGTGTTGGCCAAGGCGCCGGCCCCGGGCCAGGCCAAGACCCGGCTGTGCCCGCCGCTCTCGTTGGAACAGGCCGCCCTCCTCGCCGAGGCGGCGCTGATCGACACCCTCGAGGCAGTCGCGGGCAGCTGGGCCTGCCGTCGCACCCTGGTCCTCGCCGGGGAGCCCGGGGCCTGGCTCGCTCCGGGCTTCCGAGTGGTGGTGCAGCGCGGCCGCCGATTCGATCAGCGACTGGCGCACGCCTTCGAGGAAGCTCGCGATCCGGCCTTGCTGGTGGGCATGGACACGCCGCAGATCACGCCGGCGCTTCTTGACGAGGCGATGCGCCGGCTCCTGACGCCCGGCACCGATGCGGTCCTCGGCCTGGCGGAGGACGGCGGGTGGTGGATCATCGGGCTGCGCCGAGCCGATCCTCGGGTCTTTCTCGGCGTGCCCATGAGCTCGGCCATCACGGGCATGGCCCAGCGAGACCGGCTCGACAGGCTCGGCCTGCGGTGTGCCGACTTGCCCCTGCTCCGGGACGTTGATCGATTCGAGGATGCGGAGGCCGTGGCCGCTCTCGCGCCCGCCACCCATTTCGCCCGAGCGCTGGACCAGGCCCTGCTGGGACGGCTCGCACCCACATAACCTGGAACGGCGATGACCCGTGAACGAGCTCGCGTCACCCTGAACGGGCTGGTGGCCGGGTTCCTCGCCGCGCTGGCCATGGTCCTCGTCGCGGTCCTGCTCCGTCTGTTCCTGGGTGTCCCCCTCTTGGTCGAGCTGGCCAGCGACCGGATCATCCCCACCCTCTCAGTCAGTCAGTTCGGGCAGCTCGCCGCGAACCTGGGCGGCCTGACCAGGGGCAAGGAGGTCTCCCTGATCGGTGGGTTCGCGCTCCAGGTAGCGCTGGCCACCCTCGCCGGGATCCCGGCGGCCATCGCTCTGAGTGAGCGGGCCGAACGACGGCGGAGTCGTGAGTGGACCCTGGCCTCGGTGCTCGCCATCGCCGCCATCGCCGCCGTCCTCCTCCTGTGGCCCGTCGTGTCCTCGAACTACCGAGGGCTGCCCCCCGGACCGGCCTGGGTGACGAACGTCGTCGCCATCCTCCTGTCGTTCGCCGTGTACGGCGGGGTCTTCTGGTTGTCCCTTCGCGCGATCACCGCGCAACCGCACGCGGCCGGAGATGCAGCACCGGAGGCGCCGACTGAGGCCGTGGTCGGCCGGAGGACCGTGCTGCTCGGTGGTCTGGGCCTCGGTCTCGCCATCCTCTCGGGTGGCCTGGTCAACCTGTTGTACCGGCGGGCGACTGTTGGGCCGAACGGGTACGACGGCCTCACCGTCCGCGGGCCGACCACCGATCCCATCACACCCAACGACCGGTTCTACATCGTCACCAAGAACCTGATCGATCCGGTCGTCGACCGAAACCTGTGGAGGTTGGAAGTGACCGGGCGGGTCGATCGGCCCCAAACGTACGGCTTCGAAGAGCTCGCGGCTCTCCCATCCTCGTCCCAGATCCAGACGCTCGAGTGCATCAGCAACGGGGTCGGTGGTGGGCTCATCAGCAATGCGGAGTGGAAGGGCGTTCCGCTCGGCGCGCTCCTGGAGGCGGCCCGGCCCCACACGGAGGCCCGCTTCGTGCTGATGCACGCCGCCGACGGATACCTGCACCAGCTTTCCCTCGCCCGGGCGATGGAGCCCTCCTCGATGGTCGCCTACGAGATGAACGGCCAACCGCTGCCACACCGGCACGGGTACCCGGCTCGGGTCCTCGTGCCCGGCACCTACGGCGAAGTCAACGTGAAATGGGTCGACCGGATCGAGGTCCTGGACCGTCCCGTTGAGGGCTATTACGAGCGCCAGGGCTGGCAGCCGTGGCTGGTCACCACCACCTCGCGCTTCGACCGGCCCGCGGGGGGCCCGCCGATCAGCCTCTCGGAAGAGCCGGCGATCGCGATGAACGGGGTGGCCTACGCCGGGGACCGGGGGGTCTCGAAGGTCGAGGTGAACGCGGACGGTGAACGCACCTGGCAGCAGATGAGCCTCGACTACGCGCCGAACCCGTTCGCCTGGGCGCTGTGGAGCGGGACGTGGTCCCCACCCGGGCCGGGAACGTACATGCTGGCCGTGCGAGCCACCGACGGGACGGGCGCCGTGCAGACCTCGGAGGAGCGGGACCGTGCGCCGTCGGGCGCTACCGGGCTCCACAAGGTGAAGGTGGTCGTCAAGCCGTAGGCGGCGCGGTCACCGCGGTCCGGAGGGCAGCACTGGCGAACTCGCGCATCCCATCGGCGAACCCGACTCTCGCCTGGAAACCAAGGATCCTGGCGGCCAGCTCGGCCGAGGCGAACACATGCCGGACGTCTCCCAGTCGAAAGCGACCGGTGACTTGGGGCGCCGGGGGCGAGGGGCCAAAAGCCTCCGCCAGGGCAGCGGCCATCTCCCCGACCGAATGAGCGTTCCCTGTGGCCGCGTTGAACGTCCCGGCCACCGGGTCCTCCGCGGTCAGCGCGATCACGTTCGCGTGCGCCACGTCTCTGACGTGGATGAAGTCCCGAAGCTGGTTCCCGTCCTCGAACACCTGGGGAGCGAGCCCCTGCTCCAACGCTGTGCGGAAGATGCTGGCGACGCCGGCGTAGGGAGTGTCCATGGGCATCCGGGGTCCGTACACATTGTGGTAGCGCAGGGCGGTCACAGGAACCCGGGCATCTCTACCGAAGAGGGCACATAGCTTCTCTTGATGGAGCTTGGTCGCCGCGTACACGTTGCGAGGATCGGCGGGCGCCTCCTCGGTGACCGGCTCGGGCCGGAGAGGTTGTCCGCACGACGGACACCTGGGATCGAAGAGACCATGGGACAGGTCGTCCTCGGCGCGAGGGCCGGGCCGCACGGGACCGTGGTTGGGGCAGCGATACGCGCCCTCGCCGTACACGACCATGCTGCTGGCCAGCACGAAGCGGCCGGTGAACCCGGATTGATGCAGCGCTCGGAGCAATTCGGCGGTGCCGAGGTCGTTGCTGGTCACGTAGTCGCTGACGTCGCCGTAGTCCACGCCCAGCCCGACCATGGCGGCCTGATGCGAGATCGCGGTGACGCCTTGCACCGCGCGGGAAATGGCTAGCCGATCCTGGAGCGGGGCCCAGATGTATTCGACCTGGGAGTTGAGGTAGTCGGGCGTAGCCGAATGAGCGCGCGGTTCCAGGCAGTCCATGACGCGAACGTCGTGGCCGTCCGCGACCAGCTCATCGACCACGTGCGAGCCGATGAACCCAGCCCCGCCGGTGACCAGCACCCGCTGCCGCATCGAGCCAGAGTACCCCCGGTATGATCCGCCGGCGAAGCCCGCTGAGGATCTGGTTGGGGTCGACAGAGTTGGCTTCACCGAATCAGCCGATCGCCCGCCAGAGTCCATGCGGAGGACAGTGCTGACCTCGTCGAGAGAAGCAGACCACTGACCGTGGGCCGGTTCGTCACACTGCGTAGTTTGCGAATTAACCGACCTGGCATCTAACTTCCGCAGGACGAAGCCGTCCGCGAAGCGCCCCAGAACAGGAGGCACCTGCATGCGACGATCTTTCGGGTTGCTGTTCGTCATGGCGGTTCTTGCCAGCCTCCTCACCTTGGGTCCACCGGCGTTCGCCCAGGGCGACACCGAGGTAACGGTGGGGAGCAATGACCAGATCTTCTCCCAGAACAAGCAGAACGAGCCGGCCGTCGCCATCAACCCCATCGACCCGAACATCCTGGCGGCCGGCACGAACGACAACATCGACATGGAAGCCTGTAACGCGGCTGCGGACAACACCTGCCCGTTCACTCCGGACGTGGGAGGATCCGGCATCCATTTCTCCCTGGACGGCGGGGCGAGCTGGATCCAGCCCGAGTACACGGGGTTCACCGCCCGCAATTGTCTCGGAGTGCCCGGTGACGACGACCCGCCGTGCCAGCCCGAGCAGGGCCCCATCGGTACCCTCCCTCGGTACGACGAGGTAGGGCTGGTCTCCGACGGTGACCCGGCCGTGGCCTGGGGCCCGAGGCCCGGTCAGAACGGGTTCTCCTGGGACAACGGTGCGCGGCTCTATTACGCCAACCTGACCTCCAACTTCAGCGCGGGCGGCTCGGAGTCCTTCAAAGGATTCGAGGCCATCTTCGTTTCCCGCACCGACGACGTCGCCGGTGCCGTGGCCGGCGACAACAACGCGTGGATGAAGCCCGTTCGGGTGTCGAAGCAGAGCTCCGCCACGTTCGCCGACAAGGAGCAGGTCTGGGCCGACAACGCAGCGAGCAGCCCATTCTTCGGCAACGTGTACGTGTGCTGGGCAAACTTCACCGGCAACGGGGCGGCTCCCGTCAGGGTCGCCCGATCCACGAACGGCGGAGACACCTGGAGCCAGAAGCAGGTGAGTCCGGCCAGCAACGTCGCCCCCCGCCACTGGGGACGCTCGGGCTGCACGATCCGGACAGACAGCCAGGGAGTCGTGTACGTGTTCTGGGAACTCTTCCAGTCGCCCTTCTTCTTCATTCCCCCTGAGGGTAGGCTCCAGATGGTCCGTTCCTTCGACGGCGGGGTGAGCTGGACCCGGCCCCGGACCATCCAGAACACCGTCGATCCGTGCTACTTCGTGGATCCGGTCATCCTCCGATGCGTGATGGATGGGGTCGCCGGAGCGCGCAACGACCTCTCGGGTGCCCCCAGCGTCGATATCGCGAATGGCGCGCCGAGCGGCGAGGGTGCCACGGACGACATCCTGCTCACGTGGGTGGACGGTCGGCGTGGGCTGAACAACGAGGACGTCATGGTGTCGTTCTCCGGCGACAGAGGCGGCACGTGGAGCGCCGCGACGCCCATCCAGACTGGAGCGGACCGCGGCTACTATTCGGCACCGGCGCTCTCCCCGGACGGCACGGATGCGTGGATCGTCTATAACGCCTTCACCAGACCGTTCCAGGAAACCACGTCAACCCCGAGGGGGCTGGTCGGGGTGGTCAAGCACGCGGACGTCACCCCGCACGTCGGTCCCGGGGCGTTCTCCGAGGTCCATAGGGGCGCCGAAGGTGACCCGAGGGGCTCGGCCCAGAACAACCTCCAAGCCGAGTTCCTCGGCGACTACGTCTACGCCGACGCGACCAACGACTTCGGCACCTTCGTGTGGAACGACGTCAGGAACGCGTCGGACTGCCCCGCCATCGATGCGTACCGGATGTCGCTCGAGACCGAAGATCCAAACGATGACCTTCCTGCTCCTGCCGTGCAGCAGGAGTGTCCGGCAACCTTCGGGAACAGCGACATCTTCGGCACGTCGATCACCGATCCGACATAGCGACTGAAGGCGGGCATTGACTAGAGGGGGCGCCGGGACCCGGCGCCCCCCCTTTCGCCGTGTGACTTCCTCGCGGCTGAGGCGGCCATGGATGCGTAGATGTGCACCGCATCGCTGGGATCCGCACACGCGCGCGAGCCCACCGACGGACCGCTTCTCTTCTAGGAGCTCCGGCTCGCCTTTCGAAATCGACAGATGGTCCTCAAGGCGAGGCAGTACGACTGACCCCGACGTCCTGCACCGCCGTCGTCATCCACTGGGACCTCCCGCAGATCGACCAGGCAAGATGGAGGCTGAGAGTCGGCGGGCACGTTCGAGAATCGCTTGAGTTGGATTGATGTCTCGACCTGATTCATTCCCGAACTATCTGAAGGGCCCGCCCGACAATGATGGGCAGGGAGGGTCTTTGTCAGCCGGGCAAGCCCCATCGCTGCGGGGTCTCGACCACATCGGTGATCGGCCCTCATCGCTAGAGCACCGGCTCTTGGACGGTCCCATCCAGGGAGGCTGGCTGGCATAATCAGCCGTCGCAATGACGGCGTTTGCGAGTCCCGAGGAGGAGTGGCGCGCCTTCCTCACCGGTGTCCATCCCCGCCTGAACCCGCGCTCGTTCTTTCGACTCATCCCTTCGGGGCCTCGGTGCAAACAGTGCCGGGCGCCATTCGGTCCCCCAGGACGTTGGGTCATGCGGCCGCTCGGGTTCATTCCGTGGGAGAAGAACCCGAATGTCTGCCGGTTCTGCCTGACGAAGCTCGGCAGACACGAAGGCGTCGGGGCGGAGATCGAGCTGTCCCTCATGTTCGTGGACGTGCGAGGCTCGAGTCGCCTCGCGCGCACCATGAGCGCTTCGGATTTCCGCCACTTGATGAGCCGCTTTTACGAAGCGGCCAGTGATGTGCTGATCGAGACTGACGCGCTCCTGGACAAGTTCGTGGGAGACCAGGCCATCGGTCTGTTCGTCCCGGGCATCGCCGGACCGGAGCATCCGAAGCGGGCCATCGATGCGGCCCGAACCCTCCTCGAAAGGACCGGACACGGCTCGGAAGACCATCCATGGGTCCCGCTCGGAGCGGCCGTCCACACCGGGCCGGCGTACGTGGGAACGGTGTTCAGCCGTGGGCAGATCTCCGACTTCACGGCGCTCGGTGAGGCCGTCAACACCACTGCACACCTGTGCGCCCAGGCCGGAGTGGGCGAGATCCTGGTGACCGAGTCGGCCGCCAGAGCGGCTGGACTGGCGATAGAGGGACTGGAGGAACGCCAGGTGTCACTGAAAGGGCAACCGATGATCGCCAGGGTCCTCGCAGCCCGGTAATTCCCTGGTCGATCGGTCCATCCCAAACTCTCCGAACGCCCCGCGCCTGGACCACGATGACTGCTGCCTGACTCTTGTCAGCCGAGAGACGTCCGGTCCATCGAGCAGGTCGCGCGGGCCAGCCAGCCGGGCGGCTTATGTCATGTCGAGCGATCGCACTGTTACCGGTAATTCGCCACGAAGGACTATCGCGACCGCCCGTTCGATGCTTGTCAGATCCAGCGGTCGAGAACGCGGCCAGCGGAGGTGATCGGCGAGGTTGGCTAGCTCGATCACGTCGACGTTCCCGAATGTCAGCGGCTTCCCCAGAACTTCTCCGCTCACCGACACGATGATCGCTGGAACGAACCGGTCGATCCCGGCCAGCGCAAGCCGGCGCTTGATCTCGACGGCCCCACGACTGGCCTGCTTCACCCAAGTCGTTCTGTCGAACCTCCCTTGCATGAGTAGTCCGGCCTTCGGATAGAGGTTGGCCTTGGTGTTCTTCGTCTCGATGGTGAAGACACCGGTCGGTCCCACAACGACGTGGTCGACATTCCCGCGCCCGATGTCCAGGTCGTGGAGCGCGCGGAACCCCTCGTTCCTCAGCCCGTCCAGGACTCGGCCGACCTCCTGCTCCCTGCGAGCGCCGGTCTGCCAGGTGAATGGATTCCGGCCCTTCCGTTTCTCCAAGCGACCTTCGAGCAGCAGAAGACTAGGGCCAGGAGCGAGAAGGGCCAGCGACGCAATCCCAGGAGCGCGAGAACGAAACCGGCCACGATCAGAACGGCGAGCGGGACGAAGAACTGGATGGCTTTTTGCCGTGCAAATTGGCCCGGGCGCCTGGGGATCACGATCTTAGTATCGGATCAGCGAGAAGCCTCCCAAAGCCTGCCCTCAATGGGACGGAGCGACTAGCGCCCTTACTTCTTGGTGGTTCCCGCAGGCTTTGAGCCGGCACCCGGTGTCTTGGGCGGCGGAGCAAGCTGAGACACCGGCTTTGACCCCGATCCGTATCCGCCCCGCTTCTCGGAAGCTGGCTTCACCGTCTTCGTAGCCATCGTTTGCCTTTCATGCATCGATGAACTCGAGGTACTCGACCGCGTCCCTCCTGATCAGGATACCCGACCCGCGCAGGCGGGGATCTCCCTGATCATTGAAAAGAACTCGCCGGTGTCCGGATCGACTTCGACAGCTTCCACGAGGAACAGATCTTGAGGTGCGGGATAGCCCGCCGCGTACGACCTCCATCCGTCCTCCTTCACGGCGTAGGCTCCTGCGAGCCACGTCCCGGTCTTGAGTCTCAGCCAGATCCAACCGTCCGGCCTGGCCCCAAACAGATAGTCCCAGGCCCGGGGAGCCGGATCCGGGCCTGCGGCTCTGTAGGCGGAGACTGGGCCCATCCTGCGGGGACTTCATAGGGGGAGCGTCAAAGGGTTGAGGGGAGTCAGAGTCGTCTGAAACACGGATGATGGAGTTGAGCCGCCGATGAAGCGTTTCAGGCAACGTGGACGCTCGAAGACTCTCCGAATCTTCATCTGCTATCGGCGAGGGGACAGCCCTGGCGAAGCCGGGCGTCTCGCCGACACCCTCCACGCGGAGTTCGTCACAGACGTCTTCTTGGACATCGATACGATCGTTCCGGGTGAGCCTTTCGAGGATGCTATTGGCAAGGCGGTGGCCACCAGTGACGTCATGCTGGTCATCATTGGTCTGAACTGGTTGACAGCCGCAGGGCCCGGCGGAGAACGGCGGATTGACGATCCGGACGACTTCGTCCGAATCGAGATCAAGCGGGCGCTCGACCGAAACATGAGAGTCATTCCGGTGCTGGTCCAAGATGCTCAAATGCCCCGCCCAGAGGAGCTACCCGAGGAGTTGAGATCGCTCGCCTTCCGGCAGGCTATTGATCTGAGATTGTCGACCTGGACAGAAGATGTACAAAGGTTGGTCGAGGCCCTTGAAGTTCTGCCGGCCAGGGAGATCGTCGAACCGGAGGCAAGGCGGGAGGTCGAGAGAAGAGCCGAGGCCGTACAGCAAGTCAGCAAGGACTCTCACGCGGCCGTGTTCATCAGCCACGCTGAGGAGGACTACCGAACGGCAGAGCAGATAGCAGCAGGCCTCGAGACGGCCGGTGTCTCGACGTGGCTCTTCGAGCGAGATTCCCTTCCGGGTCCGTCGTACATCATCCAGACTGCAGTTGCGATTAAGTCGTCACAGGCCGTACTGGTCCTGTCTCTTATACACATCTGACGC
>JBKPAF010000063.1:0-11931 GCA_046726275.1 Actinomycetota bacterium | reverse complement strand
CCCGAGATGGATGTTGGTACGTCACGGCTTCCGCGCAACTTTGCGGTGTCAACCGCGAGCTCAGCGATGAACATCCTCCCCTCGGCAAGTGGCTGATCGGCTCGGGGATCAATCTATTCGGATTTGACACACTCGGCTGGCGGATAGCTGCTGCCCTGGCCGGAACTCTCACCATCCTCTTGCTCTACATGCTGGGGAAAAAGTTACTGCGATCGACTCTTGGCGCCTCCGTGGCCTCCGGTCTGCTGGCGATTGACTTGCTCCACGTCGTGCACTCTCGGACTGCAATGCTGGAGACCTTCGTTACTTTATTCGTCGTCACTGCGTTCTTGCTCTGGTCTTTCGATCGAGAGCGACTGGCCAACTTGCCCAAGGCCCGACCTGAACGGGACAGCCCGGGCCTTCGATCTCGGACCTGGAGGCTGGCCTCCGGGGGAGCAGCAGGCGCTGCTGTCGCGACCAAATGGTCGGGATTACCCATCCTGGTCGGAATTGCCGGGCTCAGCGTGCTCGCGGAAATCAAGCATCGGAAGACACTAGGACTGGATGGGCCGATCCGTCGCTCGTTGCGAGAAGAGGGACCATCGTTGACGTTGGCGTTCCTGGGGCTCCCCATGATCATCTACATAGCGTCGAATGTGGGGGTGATCCAGGGCCCGGTCCTTGCCCTTCCATGGCACCGAGGGTCATGGACGAGGGCATTCCTCGGTCGACAGGTCAAGGGGATGTTGCTGTTCCATCTTCAATTGCAACCTGCTCCTTCGCCGTATTCGTCACCGGTCTGGTCGTGGCTCTTATTGAAACGTCCGATCACTTACTACTTCTTCATCACCCCGAAGGGCCAATATTCGAACGTCCTTGCTGCCGGGAGTCCGGTCGTCTGGTGGCCCTCCCTGCTCGCCCTGCTCTTTCTCGCGATCCGATGGATCCGGCGGGGAGGGGATCACCGCGACAGCGCGGATGGGGTTATCCTCGCTGGCTTCCTTTTCACCTACGGGCCCTGGCTGTTTCTCACCTTTACCCGGTCCCAATCCTTCCTTTTTTACATGCTGCCGGCCGTACCCTTCATGTGCCTCGCCCTCGGCTCCCTCGCAAGCCGGATCACGCGGCCAGTGCGGCGATGGGGCTTGACAATCTTCATGGCCGTCTCCATCGCATTTTTCGCCTTCTCCTACCCGATCCTGACCGCCATACCTCTCAGTTACGACGGCTGGCGTGCCCGGTTGCTCTTCAAAGACTGCAGGGGGCGGCGTCATCGTTCAGCACGGGAGGGTTCTGCCCAACCTTGGGCAGGGACGTCCGCCCCCCGGGTGGTGCTGGATCTGAGGGCGCCCCTCGCTCCTGGGCTGACGAAGACATGGAGGTCAGATCGGGCTGGCGAACGTGGCCAGTCGCTCGGCCGCAGCCCGCAACGTCTCGAGTTGCTTCGGGAAGGCAAGGCGGATCAGATCGCGGCCGGCGGCCGGGTCGGCGAAGAAGCTGCTGCCGGGCACCGCGGCGACACCGGCCCGAAGGACCAGTTCCCGACACAGGGCGACGTCGTCGGCGATCTGCATGCGGGTTCTGAGCTCGCCCACGTCGACCATGGTGTAGTAGGCCCCTTGCGGGCGGGAGGCCCTGAGCGCGGTGCCCTCCAGTCCCGTGAGGAAGACGTCTCGTCGCTCGGAGTACGCCCTGGCGAGCTCGAGGTAATACGAGTCGGGCAGGGCGAGCGCCACAGCCCCCGCTTCCTGGAGCGGTGCCGGCGCGGCAACAGTGAGGAAGTCATGCACTTTCCGAATCGCCCCGATGAGCTGGGGGCTGGACACCGCCCACCCCACCCGCCATCCAGTGACGGAATACGTCTTGGACAGCGCGCTGATCGTCACCGTCCGTTCCCGCATCCCGGGGAGCAGCGCGATCGAGCGATGCAGGAGGCCGTCGTACAGGATGTGCTCGTAGATCTCGTCCGTGAACACGAGCAGGTCGTTCTCCAGGGCGACCTCGGCGATCGCGGTGAGATCTCCCTCCCCGAAGACCCTGCCCGTGGGGTTGTGCGGCGTGTTCAGGATGATGGCCCGGGTCCGGGGACCGATGGCGGTTCGCAACCGGTCCGGATCCAGGTCCCAGGATGGCGCGTCGAGGGGCACGAGCTTCGGAATGGCCCCCGAGAGATAGGCGTCCGGCCCGTAGTTCTCATAGAAGGGCTCGAACAGCAGCACCTCGTCTTCCGGTTCGACGAGGGCCAGGAACGTCGATGCCATGGCTTCCGTCGAGCCGCACGTCACCACGATCTCGGTCTCCGGATCCAGCTCGGGCCACCCGAACCTTCGGTACTTTGCGGCGATGGCCTCTCTCAAGGTGGGCGATCCCCACGTCACCGGGTACTGGTTGATGCCAGCCTCGATGGCACGTATCGCGGCAGCCTTGAGCTCATCCGGCGCGTCGAAGTCCGGGAACCCCTGGGCGAGGTTGATGGCGCCGTGCAGGTCGGCGAGCCGGGTCATCTCGCGGATCACGGACTCGGTGAACCGCTCCGTCCGGAGCGCCGCCATCAGACGCTTCGATACGGTTCCGCTCACTCATCCCTCCCCGGTGAGCTCGGCGGCGACGGCGCGTCGCGATCGGAGGATCGGAGTCTGGCCAAGGCCTCCCGGATCACCCGGCGATGCTCTCGAGCGTAAGGGACCGGACGGCCCTGCGCGAGCTTCTTCACGGCGTCGGCCGGGGGCAGCCATGCGGTCGGGCGCTCTGCGGCCCGGCCGCCACCGGGATTCTCCACGTCCAGCAGATAGGCCTCCACGCAGACCTCGGCGGGGTGACCCGAAGGGTTCAAGACCGGGTACCTGTACCGGGTGAGCGGAACGGCTTCGATCAGTCCGGACGCTCCCGCCTCCTCCATGGCCTCGCGCCGCGCCGCATGTCTCGCGGACTCGCCCGGTTCGACGTGGCCCTTGGGAAACGTCCAGGCCAGGTTGCTCCGCGTCCGAACGAGCAGGAACTCCAGGCCGTCTTCCGTCCGGCGATAGCAGACCGCGGCCACCCGGAGCGACATGTTGGGCGCCGCTGTGGGGTCGGGAGGGCACGGATCGGTTACTCCCATGGGAGCTATGCTCGACTCCTCGCCGTCAGGAGGCTTCCCATGAAGGATACGGACGCCGAGTCGATCTCATCCACGACCCCGAACCCCGAAGCCCTGTCCGAGGAGGAGCTCGACCGCATCGACGCTTACTGGCGGGCGGCCAACTACCTCTCGGTCGGGCAGATCTATCTCCTGGACAACCCGCTTCTGGAAAGGCCGCTCCGTCCCGAGCACGTGAAGCCGCGCCTTCTGGGCCACTGGGGGACCACCCCCGGGCTCAACTTCGTCTATGTCCACATGAACCGGGTCATCAAGGCCCGCTCTCTGAACGCGATCTACGTGACGGGACCCGGACATGGGGGCCCGGGTCTGGTGGCGAACGCGTATCTGGAGGGAACGTACAGCGAGGTCTACCCGGACATCTCCAGGGACCAGGAAGGTTTGAGGAAGCTGTTCCGCCAGTTCTCTTTCCCCGGAGGCGTGCCTAGCCACGTCGCTCCGGAGACTCCGGGATCGATCCACGAGGGTGGAGAGCTCGGCTACGCCCTCGCGCACGCGTACGGAGCCGCCCTCGACAACCCCGGCCTCCTGGTGTGCTGCGTCGTCGGGGACGGGGAGGCGGAGACGGGACCCCTCGCCACGAGTTGGCACTCGAACAAGTTCCTGAACCCGGTGACCGACGGCGCCGTGCTCCCGATCCTTCACCTGAACGGGTACAAGATCGCCAACCCCACCATCCTCGCGCGGATCCCGCGCGAGGAGCTGGCGTCGCTGCTCGCCGGATACGGATACGCCCCTCGGTTCGTGGAAGGGGAAGAGCCGCGCGCGATGCACCGACAGATGGCGGCCGCGCTCGACGAGGTGGTCGACGAGATCCAGGGGATCCAGCGGACCGCCCGCGGGGAGGGGAACGGGACGCGCCCGGCCTGGCCGATGATCGTGCTGCGTACGCCGAAGGGTTGGACGGGTCCGAAGGAGGTCGACGGCAAGCCGGTCGAGGGGACCTGGCGCGCACACCAGGTCCCGCTGACCGAGGTGCGGACCAACGCGAAGCACCTGGCCCTGTTGGTGTCGTGGATGAAGGACTACCGGCCGGGTGAGCTGTTCGACGAAGACGGCGCGCTGGTCGAGGAGCTGTCGGACCTCGCTCCCACGGGCGAGGCGAGGATGAGTGCCAACCCGCACGCGAACGGCGGCCTGTTGGTGCGGGATCTCTCGCTCCCGGACTTCCACGAGTATGGCGTGGAGGTGGTCAATCCCGCGACGACGCTCAGCGAGGCCACCCGGGTGCTGGGACTCTTCCTGAAGGACGTGATCCGGCGCAATCCCGATCGGTTCCGTCTCTTCGGGCCGGACGAGACCGATTCCAATCGCCTCAGCTCGGTGTTCGAGGCGACAGACCGGGTGTGGGACGCCGAGATCCTGCCAACGGATGAGCACCTGGCACCCCGAGGCCGGGTGATGGAGGTGCTCTCCGAGCACCTGTGCCAGGGCTGGCTCGAGGGGTATCTGCTCACCGGGCGACACGGTCTGTTCAACTGCTACGAGGCGTTCATCCACATCGTCGACTCGATGTTCAACCAGCACGCCAAGTGGCTGAAGGTGACCCGGGACATCCCCTGGCGCCGGCCGATCCCGTCGCTGAACTACCTCCTCAGCTCTCACGTATGGAGGCAGGATCACAACGGGTTCTCGCACCAGGACCCCGGATTCATCGATCACGTCGTGAACAAGAAGGCGCAGATCATCCGGGTCTACCTGCCACCCGACGCCAACACGTTGCTGTCTGTAGCCGACCATTGCCTCCGGAGCCGGGACTACGTGAACGTCGTCGTTGCCGGGAAGCAGCCAACGCTCAACCTCCTGTCCATGGAGGACGCCGTCCTGCACAGCACTCGAGGCATCGGCATCCTGGAGTGGGCGAGCAACGACGAGGATGGTCAGGCCGACGTCGTACTGGGGTGCGCGGGAGATATCCCCACCCTCGAGACGCTGGCAGCGGTCGACCTCATCCGCCAACACCTGCCGGAGCTCAAGGTCCGGGTGATCAACGTGGTCGACCTCATGCGCCTCCAGCCTGAGAGCGAGCACCCGCACGGGATGCCGGACAGCGAGTTCGACGCGTTGTTCACCTCTGACCGGCCGATCGTGTTCGCGTATCACGGATACCCGTGGTTGATCCACCGTCTGGCCTACCGGCGCACCAACCACCGCAATCTCCACGTGCGCGGATACAAAGAGGAGGGCACGACCACCACACCGTTCGACATGGTGATGCTGAACGACCTGGATCGCTTCCACCTGGTGATGGACGTGATCGACCGCGTGCCCGGACTCGGACCGAAGGCCGCCCACGTCCGGCAGCTGCTGGCCGACCGTCGCGTGGAGTGCCGGGCCCATACCCGCGAGCACGGGGAGGACGCTCCCGAGATCCGCGACTGGACGTGGCCGTATTAGCCGGGATCCGGCACGGATCGGGCGCTGGACTCCGACCCGCCCGGCCCCTCCACCTGCAAGCGGACGAAGTGGACGATCAGGGCTGTGAGCAACGCGATCGAGGTGCCGAGCAGGACCCCGGCCACGGCGTCGGAGAGCCAGTGCGCGGCGAGGTACGCGCGGGACAACGCCATGACGAGCGAAAACAGCGCCGCGGCGAAGCCCCACCAGTACCGCCTGGCTCCCTCGGGGAACAGGGCGATGACGGCCGCCACAACGGTCGCCGACGCGGCCACCGCGTGTCCGGAAGGGAACGAGCCTCCGCTCACCGCCACCAATGATCCGGGAGGCCTGGGTCGGTCGTAGAGGGCCTTGAGCGAGCCGATCGTGACCTCCGACAGGACCACGGCGGCGACGAAAGCCATCAGGTGCCACCATCGGCGCTTCAGGGCGAGGAAGCCGGCGATGAGGACCCTGATCGGAAAGGTGACCGCCGCCAGTCCCAGGAAGTTCAGGAACTTCGCGATGGCGGTCAAGGGCTCGGAATGGACTGCCACCATGCGCTTGAGGAACGCGTCATCGATCCTCTGGATGGATGATCGCGCCGAGGTGGCCACCAGTACGAACAGCAGCGCGGTCAAGACGGCCAGGATGACGGTGGTGACCACGTCTCGCCGCACGGACCCGAGCAGTGGATGCTCATGGTGTAGCGACGTCTCGCTGTCGCTCTCGACGACCTCCTGATTCCGGGTCATGCCGAGCACCATAGCGCCGGGACCACGCGCCTACCGGGCCGGCCGCGCTGTACAGGTCAGGGCATGGCAGCCTAGGCTGGGGCAAAGCGCTGGGCTACCGGCCCCGGAGAAGGAAGGAGGTCCTTATGGACGCCGCTCGACCCGTTCCCCCACCGCCCGCGGGCGTCGCCACTCAGCCGAGGAACGGCCTGGGGGTGGCTTCCCTGGTTCTCGGCGTTGCCAGCCTCGTGGCGGCGGTCTCGTTCCTGTTGTTTCCGCTCGCTCTGATCGGAGGGATCGTCGGGGCGATCCTGGGGGGCTTCGCGCTCGCTCGGGTGCGGCGCGGCCAGGCGACGAACCGGGGGCTGGCCCTGGCAGGGCTCATCTGCAGCCTCCTCGCACTTGCTCTCGCCATCGTTTGGAGCGTCCGGGTGGGCACGTGGGCCGCGGACAACCGGCGAGCCATCATCAATCTCGAGTCCTGCCTGGCGAAATCGGACGACAACAGCGCGGTCCGCACGTGTTTCGCGACATTCGTGACCGAGCTACGCGACTAGACGTGCGTCGTTCGCTTGCCCTGTTCCTGGTCATCGCTTTCTGCGCGCGATGGGACTGGTCCAGGGCTGACTTCGCGAAGGGGCTTGGGTAGAGTCGCGACAAGGCCACGGAGGATGGGAGTCCGAGGGGAGTGGGTACGATCGGCGAGGACGCCGGGCACGTCACCGCGCTGCATTCGGTCGTCGAGAGGGACCTGGCGACGTCGAAACGCCGCCGACGGCCGTCCGGCCAACCACCTGCGCTCCCGCGGGAGCTCGGCGCGGGGGGAAGGTTCTGGGTGGGGGCGCTCGCCTTCCTGGCCGCGTTCATGGTCTTCCTTCTGGTCACCCAGGTCGGCAACTCCATCGAGCGCCAGGAGAGCGTCCTGGCCCGATGGATCGCCGACTGGCGAACCGGGTGGCTGAATCGCCTCGCGCTCATCGCCAACGGCCTCGGGTCCACCGTCTTCACCCGGACCCTGCGGCTCGGCACGATCGTCGCCCTCATCGTGTTCCGCCGGTGGAGACACCTGATCGTCTTCGTGGTCTCAGCGCTGTTCGTCGCCTGGTTGATCAACCAGATGGGTACCGTCGTTCAGCGTCCGCGGCCGTTCGGCGTGCGGATCATCGGAGGCTGGGAGGGATCATCGTTCCCATCCCGTCCGGTGGCCGAGCTCTCTGTGGCGCTGGTGGGGATCCTGTATACGCTGATCCCCCGGGGCAGACTCCGTGACATCGGCAAGTTCGTCGCCGCGGCGATGCTTGTGGCTCTCGCCGGCGCCCAAGTCTACCTCGGTCTGAATCATCCCGCCGACATCTTGTTCGCGGCGGTCATCGGGATCGGCATCCCGATCGTCGCCTTCCGTACGTTCGTGCCGAGCTCGGCGTTCCCCATCGAATACGGGAAGAAGGGCCGGGCAGCACATCTGGACGTGGGCGGAGCGAGGGGCGCCGCGATCCGTCAGGCTGTCCAAGATCAGCTCGGCATGACGGTGCTGGATCTCAAACCGGTCGGGCTGGCCGGCTCGGGAGGATCGACGCCACTCAGGCTCACCGTGGCCGGCGACCCCGACCGTCACCTGTTCGCCAAACTGTACGCCCAGACACACCTGCGGGCTGATCGTTCATACAAGATCGGGCGCACCATCCTGTACGGCACGCTGGAAGACGAGAAGCCGTACAACTCCGTGCGGCGACTGGTCCAGTACGAGGACTACCTCGGGCTGGTCATGAACGATTTCGGCATCCCCTGCGCAAAGAGCTACGGGTTCGTGGAGATCACGCCCGAACGCGAGTACCTCCTCATCACGGATTTCCTCGAGGGCGGCACGGAGATCAGCGAGGCCGAGGTGGACGATGCCGTGATCGACGAATCGTTGGCGATGATCCGGCGCATGTGGGAGGTCGGCGTGGCCCACAGGGACGTGAAGCCCGCGAATATCATGGTCCGGGACGGGAAGGTCTACCTCATCGACCTGGCCTTCGCCGAGATCCGGCCCTCGCCGTGGCGGCAGGCGGTGGACCTGGCCAACATGATGTTGGTGCTCGCCCTGCGGACAGACCCCGACCGCGTGTACGAGCAAGCGTTGCGGCACTTTTCCCCCGACGAAATCGCCGAGGCCTTCGCCGCAACGCGCAGCGTGACGATGCCTTCGCAGCTGAGGGCGCTTCTCAAGCAGGATCGGAAAACGGGACGGGACATCCTGGCCCGGTTCCGCGAGCTGGCTCCGCAGCGCCCTCCGATCGCCATTCAGCGCTGGAGCATCCGCCGGATCGGGCTCACGCTGCTGGTGGCGATTGGGTTCTTGGTTGCGCTGGCCCTGATCATGGACAACCTCCAGACGGGAGCGCTGTGAGGACGGCTCGCGTGGCTCTGGTCCTGGTGGCTGCAAGCGCAGCGCTCACGGGGTGCGCCCCTGTTCAGAACGGATCCGCTCCGTTCTGTCCCCGCCCAGACAGGAATGCTGGGCCCGTCATCCTCATGGCGCAGTCGGTGCCCACTGCCGCGTACGTCCCGTGCATCTCCAAGTTTCCGGCCGGGTGGACCTTTGGGGGCCAGCGCATCCGGAACGATCGCTCGGAGTTCTGGCTGGATTCGGATCGGGCGGGACCGGCGGCCGTGAAAGTGTTCCTTACCAGGGCGTGCGACCTTTCGGGCGCCGTCGAGGTGAACCCGGAGCCCGGCGAGCCCCCGATGAGGCGATACCAGGAGCCCAACCTCCCGCCCACCTTCCAGGGGAATCGCTACTACGTCTTCCCCGGAGGGTGCGTGACCTATCGCTTCTCCTTCAGCCAGGGTGCAAAGTCCGCCCAGGCCCTCGAGGCCATCGAGGCGCTGACCTTCGTGGACCGGGCGCTGGGAGTGAAGGAGCTCGCGAAGGAGGGCGTGATCCTCTGCGGGCGCGGGGTTCGCTGCCCGGGCTGACCAGAGACGGCCGTGGAAAGTTTCTTCGAGGTCCTGTTCGGAACCCTGATCGTCCTCCTCGCCGCCTGGGTGGTCCGGCGTCTTCTCGACGTCGAGCGGGGCCGATGGCTGGTCACCCTCGCTGCGGTGCTCGTCGCAGAAGCCTGCACGGTGATCGTCCTCAAGGTGGTCACCAACAACGTGACCAACCTCCCTCTTCGCGCCGTGTTCGGCGTCTACGCCCTCGTCACGGTGTTCACGATGCTGGCGGTCGCGCTGGTCGAGCTCATCGCCAGGCCGCGGCCCCGCCGGTTCGGCCGTGGCATCCCGCATCCCATCCTGGGCATCCGGCGACTGATACGCCGCACGATCCGCTACTGGCAGGTGAGCATGATCGCCATCCGCCATGGCCTCCTTCATTCGGGGGGCGAGAACGCCGAGGTGGGGGGGTCACGGCTAGGCCGCTCGCTCGGGGCGACCTTCGAGGACGCCGGCGGGCTGTTCGTCAAGCTCGGCCAGGCCATGGCGGCCCAGCCCCAGATCGTCACTCGGGCGGTAGCCGCCGAGCTGGCCAGGCTTCAGGATCAGGCTGCTCCCGCGGACCCCGCCGCCGCTCGCGCGGTCATCGAGGAGGAGCTCGGCCCGCCCCAGGACGTGTTCCCCGAGCTGTCCCAGGACCCGATCGGTTCGGCGTCCATCGCCCAGACCTACCTCGGTCGGGCGCGGGATGGCCAGGAGGTGGTGGTGAAGGTCCAACGGCCGGGGGTGCGTGACTCGGTCGAGCAGGACCTGGACATCCTGGTCCGTCTGAGCGATCGGCTCGTACGGCGGACGACTTGGGCCGGGCCTCTCGGGCTCAAGGAGCTGGTCGCCGGCTTCGCGGAGGAGACGCGCGAGGAGCTGGACTTCAGGATCGAGGCCGCGAACGGCATCGCGGCCAGGCGCAACCTCCACGACTCCGATCCCATCACCATCCCCGAGGTGGTTGAGGACTTCACCACGAGTCGCATCCTGGTGCAGGAACGGGTCATCGGTCGGAGTGTCGGGGCGGAGGGGGTCCTGGACGGGCTGGTCCGAGACCGCCGCCAAGCGCTGGCGGACGCCCTCCTCTCCCTGATGATCCGGCAGATGCTCGGAGGGGAGCCGTTCCATGCGGACCCTCACCCGGGCAACGTCTTCCTGCGCACCGACGGGCGGCTTGCGCTGATCGACTTCGGGGCGGTGGGCCGGCTCGACCGGTTCGAGCGGGCCGGGCTGATGGACATGATGAGGGGACTCCAGACCGAGGATCCCTCTCTGGTCCGGTCGGCCGCCCTCCGTATCGGCACCCACACGACACGGATCGATCACGAGGCTCTCGATCGGGAACTTGCCAGGCTGCTCTCCAGAGCAGTCCGCTCGGACTCCAAAATGAACCCCGAGCTCTTCGGCGAGGTCCTGTTCGTGTTCCGCGACTTCGGGATAGTCCTGCCCCGGTCCACCACCACGCTCTTCCGGACGCTGGTCACCTTGCTGGGGACCCTCGAGGTGATCGCGCCCGGCTACAACGTTGCTGAGGCAGTGACCCGTGTAGGAGGAGACGTGGTGGCCCAGCAGGTCGCTCCCGCGAACCTCCAGGAGCTGGTGCTGCAGGAAGCGATGAGCGCGGGTCCCATCCTCGGCCGGCTCCCCCGGGAGCTCGACGAGCTGGCCCAGACCCTGCTCCGGGGCGAGCTGCGGACCCGGATCAGTCTCCTCTCCGAGGCGGAGGACGTGCGCGTCGCCAGGACCATGGTGAACCGGCTCGTCACCGGACTGATCGGCTCGGCACTTGCTCTCTCGTCCGCAATCATGCTGTCGGCGCCCCCGCGCCCAGGCCTGGGCGGAGTGAGCCTGGTGAACCTCCTCGGCGGGATCGGGCTGTTCTTCTCCCTGCTGCTGCTCCTGCGCCTAGTGGTGCAGATCCTGCGAGAACGCTGACCGGAGTCAGCCGGTAGTCGTGGTCGTGGCCACCGCTGGCTCATCGGCCTCATGGGGCACGGGCTTGCGCCAGCTCTTCTTTTTCTGCCAGATCAAATAGGCGAGGGCGCCGAGGGGAATCTGGAGCACGAAGGTGAGAGTCCGGAACACCAGGACGGCGGCCGTGATCTGAGCCTTGAACACGTCGAGAGGAACGTCGGCGTGCTCTCGCCCCGCCACGTAGAGACCACCGATGTATCCAAGTTCGACCAGTCCCACCCCTCCCGGAGTGATCGGAATAAGCGAGATCAGGCGCACCAAGGCGAACACACTGAGCACCTGGGCCCAGCTGAGCTCCTGCTCCGAGACGCCCACGTGGCGGAGGGCGAGCAGGAGCACCACGTACAGGGCGAAATGGCTCACCATGGCCGAAACGGTTAGCGCCGGCCACCGCTTCGCCACGAGCCCGATGGTCTGGTGGCGGAACCGGGTGGCCGCGTCGCCCCAATGAACGGGCGGCTTGCGAAACGGCTTCCTCACCACAGACGCGACTTTCCCCATCCCTCCCCCGACGGCCCGGGCCATGGACTTCTTCCACAACATCCCCGTGAACAGACCCACCGCGACGATCAGCACGGCGACGCCGATGCCCGTTGGGACGAGGAGTGATCTGTTCATCCGGCCGGTGATGGCGAGCACGGCCAACGAGATGATCGGCATCGCCAGCTTGATGAAGCTGTTCCAGATCCCGGTGATGATCGTGGACAGGCCGATGTCGCTGTTGGTGAACCCCCAGGAGCGGTACATGGTGTACGCGAGCGC
>JBKPAF010000062.1:0-20005 GCA_046726275.1 Actinomycetota bacterium | reverse complement strand
ACCCAGAGAGATGGCCAGGCCGGCGACGGTCGCGGACGCCCGGAAGCACCCTTCGACGCGCAGGAACCAGTACAGCCCGAGCCCCGCCATGATCGGGAGAGACAGGATCATCAGTCGCATGGCCGGGTCGCACGGAAGGGCCGTGAACAGGGCCATGGGGAGCAGGTACATCCACCCCGACTGCGGGTCCACGGCGAAGGGGGCGCCCGCCATCGAATAGGGGTTCCACGCGGGGACATGTCCCGCCGCGAGGCTCTCGCCCAGGAAGCAGAACCTGGGCAGGAAATACGTCGAGATGTCGCCGAACGTGATCAACCCCTCGAACGCCACGGCGTGGAGCACCACGACGACCGCGCTCACGATCAGGACCGGGCCGGCCAGCCCCGCGGCAACGTCGCGCCAGCCTCGGGAGGAACGCGTCGCGATCACTGTGGGCGCTCCGCGCCCCGGACCGGATGGCCTCGACATCGCGGAGAGCGTACCGCCCAACCCTCGAAAGACCCGGAGTGCATTGCGGGCCGGGCAAACAGAGTCGCTCTGCTACAGTGGCCGCGTGTCTGCCCAGGGACGGACGGCACACGTCCTGGCGCCCACCACTCGACGCGAGCCAGCCGTCAGCTATCCACTGAAGGCACCCCTCAAAGCGATCACTGTCGTCGCTGTGGCGGCGATCGCGCTGCTCACGTTCTTCCTCGCGATCTACAAGGTCAAGCAGTACGCGATGCCCATCGGGTACGACACTCCCCGGTATCTGTTCCAGACCACGCTGGTCGGCGACCTCGGGCTGAGCAACGTCCCGCACGTCCTGCCCCCGCCCAAGAAATCGCTGGCCACCCGGACGGGGTTCCCCGTGGTCGTCCTGACGCTCTCCAAACTGTTCTCTGCTTCGACGTTCACCGTGGCCGGCCTGGTTCCGCCCGCCGCCGCCGTGTCCCTCGCCCTGGCCGCCGGGGCCTTCGTGTCCTGGGGTCTGCGTCGAAGCGCGTGGGAGCTAGCGGCGGTGACGCTGATCGTGGGGATGTCGGCACTCATGATCCGTCTGCTGGTGCCGGAGAGCTACATCGACAATCTGATGTCCGCCGCCGTTCTCGTGGCAGCCCTCGTCCCGATCGTCTCGGCCATCCGCGGCGGACCCGGAACGGCCTCAGCGGTGATCCTGTTGGCTCTGGCCGGGGCCATCCACCCACAGTTCGTCGCCCTGTTCGGAGTCATCCTGGGCCTGGTCGCTCTGGCCTATGCGCCTTCCTCCTGGCGGGCCTGGCGCCGCCAGGGGGTGGGACTCCTCGAGACGCCCGCCGTCCGTCTGGTCGTCATCGTTGGTGGGGCGGCCGTGCTTGCTGCGGCGATCCTCTTCGCGGCCGTCCGGAGCTGGCCCGTGGGGGTGAAGCAGACCCGCCACGACCTTCTCTCCAAGCTGACCGGGGATCTGCCCCTGTACCGGTTTCCGCTCACCGCCCCGATCGCGATGATCGGCCTCGCCGTACTGGCGGGGCTGGGCTTCCTTCGGTCACGGTCGTCGCCCGCCACTGGTGACAGCCAATCCGGGTCGCATTCAGCTTTCGTCGCCCGATTCTTGCTGGTTCTCTCAGTGGTCTGGGGGCTGTTGACCCTCGCCGGAGTCATCGACTTCTTCTCGGGAACCACGACGGCCGCGCACCGGCTGCTCTCGTTCCTCCTTCCCTTCCCGCTCCTCGTGGCCATCGGCATCCTCGGCCTCGGCCGGACGATCTCCCTGCGAGCTCGGAAGACAGCCGGCGTGGCCATCGTGCTCGCCGGGATCGGTGTGGTGGGCTACCTCGGCTACCGGGACCTGTACGTGAACATGCCGGCGAAGCGCGGGATCGAGTTCCTCGATTCGGGAAAGGTCCGGGACGCCACCGAGGCCGTGGCCTATCTGCAACGCTCCGTTCCTCCCGGCAGACCGGTGGTTTTCGTGATCGACGATCGCGGACCCAATCCGCTCTCCTGGGTCCCGGAGATGGCCTATATGATCCGGTCGGTCCTCCCCCCAGAGCGGATCGTCAACAGCTACATGTACGTGGGCGATCCCGACAACTACCTGGCCGGGAGGCCGACGCTCCGGTCGGATCCTCGTCAATACAACGGCAACCTTCCTCGTTACTGGCCGACGATCCAGCGGATCCTCCCCCGTGAGCCTGTGGCTCTGCTCCTGGCGTCCTACAACGACGCCTACCCTTCCTTCGTGGCGAGCCATCCCGGATCCCTGGTGGCCCCGCACGTTGCGGTGGTCAGGGGGCCCAGACCCGAGGGGCTCGTCGAGCCCGGCCCCCTTCCCCGAGGCCCTCGCGGGATCGTCCCGACCGGGCTGCTGGGCGTGGGGACCCTCGCCGTCCTGGGTTTGATAGGTCTGGGCTGGTCGCTGGTCGCCCTCCCCCGCGGGCTCCGGCCCTTCGAGCTGGTGGCCCTGTCCCCGGCCATCGGGATCGCGGCCCTGGTCGGCGGTGGGATCGTGGTCGACGCGATGGGGTTGCGGCTGAGCGGCCTGGGTGGTTTCCTCGCGCCCGTTTTCGCGGCCGTGGCCGGCGGAGTCGTGGCCTGGATCGTCCTCCGCCGGAGGCCCGGGCAGGCCGTGATCGTGTAGGGACGGTTGTCTTCTCCACACTTCGAGAAAGGGAGGACCGCATGCGTGTGCTCGTGACCGGAGGAGCGGGATTCGTCGGTTCGAACCTCGTCGCGTTCCTCCACGAGCGGGGGCACGAGGTGACCGCCCTCGACGATCTGTCGGCCGGCGCGCGCCCGGACTGGTGGCGGAAACGGTCCGGTCCCCGGTGCGTGGAGGGGACGATCGAGGATGGATCTGTCGTCCGGCGTGCGGCCCGGGGGGCCGACGCCATCGTACATCTCGCGGCCAGACCGGGCGTCGCCGACTCCGTGGCCAGGCCGGATCTCGACTTCGAGGCAAACGTGGTGGGGACGTTCAATGCCATCGACGCGGCTCGGCGGGCGGGAGTCCGGTCGTTCGTCTTCGCTTCGTCCGGAGCGGTCCTGGCGGGAGCCACCCCGCCCCTTCGGGAGGACATGCCGGCGGCCCCTCTCTCTCCCTACGGCGCATCCAAGCTGTATGGCGAAGGGATCACGGCTGCGTCCGGCGTCTTCGACATGGTCGGTGTCTCCTTGAGATTCGCCAACGTGTACGGTCCGGAATCGGGGCACAAGAAGAGCGTCATCGCGCTGTTCATCCGTCGTGCGCTCTCCGGCAAGCCCTTCCTGATCTATGGAGACGGCAGCCAGACTCGGGACTTTCTCTACGTCGAGGACGTCTGTACCGCCATCGAGAAGGCCCTCCACGCCGGCGACCCCGGCGTGTACCACCTGGGGACTGGCGTCGAGACGTCCGTCAACGACCTTGCCGAGAGGGTCGCCCGCGCTTGCGGTGTCGAGGTGAGGACGGAGCGGAGGCCGGCGCGGCCGGGGGATGCCGCGCGAAGTTTCGTCGACCTATCCTCCGCCCGCCGGCGACTGCGATGGAACCCGAAGACCTCGCTGGAGGAGGGGCTCAGCCGGACGACGGAGTGGATGAGGACGCTGGGTTCGTAGCCGTCGGGGTTTCGGTTCCGTGACGCTCGCGGTCGACGATCGCCCACGCCAGTCCGGACAGGGAAACGGCCAGGAAACACGCGGCGGCTCCTCCCGGGCCCAGTCGAACCCCTAACAGAGCCGCGGACAGGCCGCCGATGATCAGGAACCCGGCCCCGACCACCGGGGCCATCAGGGCCGCCGTCTCCGGGGCGAGTCCCGGTCCGAGGAGGGCCCTGGTCCAGCCGGCCCCGGCCAGGCCGAGCAGGCCGAGGATCACCAGCCCCCAGAGGATCCCGGCCCATAGCGAAGGAACCTCCGACGGAGGAGAGGCTGCCGGGATCACGCCTTGCCGCACAGGACCTCGGAGGACCGCGACGTTCGGGGCGACCACGGTGGCTCCCATCGCGACGGCCTCCCGGTACCCGTCCCCGGCCATGGCCCTGACGACGACAATGGGAGGCTCAGCGGGCAGGATCGGCCGGACGTCGTTCCAGTATCGACGGGTGAACTGCTCCGCTCGTTCGTCGGGGGCAGGCGTCCGCCGACCCCCGAGCAGGTCGGCCAGGGAGCCCACGAAGATGTGCGCGTCCGGCTGTCGCTCGGGTGCCAGTCCCATGCGTATCGTCCGCTCCTTCAACACCGCGGAGAGAGAGCCAGGGCGACCCCGGTAGTCGATCAGGAACACCACCGGCTCATGGACGGGGAGGTCTCGAACGTAGCGCCCGGCGGTGCGGGCCTGTTGCACCGCGGCCGGTTCGAGGAGCACGGGGTAGCGATACCAACGGAGCAGGCCGGGAATCGCCAGGGCCCCGAGTAGAACAACAGTCACGCCGGCCGCTATCAGGCGCCCCCGTCGATCCCCCTCATAGCTTCGACCCCCCGCGACCCAGGCTGCGACCGCGGCGATGCACAGGCCCACCGTGATCGCTCCCGGGAGAGCCACCAGGTGGGCCAGGAACCGAGCCGGCGGTACGGCGAAGCTCAGCAGCCCGACGACCATGCCGGCGGCCATGACGTAGGTCCAGGCGCGGAGCAGGCGCACGGCCAGCGATCGCTCCTGCTCGGTCCTTCCGTGGGAGCCCGGCTCCCGCCGACGCAGCTGAGGGAGAGCCCACGGCCCGATCAGTCCCGCGATCCCAGGGACGAAGAGGCGGGCGATGTCTGTCCTGAACTTCCGCCGGAACAGCAGCTCGTCGTTCCCGATCTCGATGGTTCTCACCGGCGCCCGGAGCACCGTGCCGACCACCACAGCCAGGATGCTCCCCGCCCAAAGGCCCAAAGTTGCCAGCGCTCCGGACTCCGTGCGGACCGCCGCAACACCTGCCTCCCGCGCCCGAGAGGAAGATCGCAAGGCCATGACGAACGCGACGGCCATCACCACCGCGAAGAGGGCCGCGAAGTCCCAGTGGGCCATCCCGCTTGCCACGAGCAACGCCACCGCGGCGGCCATCCCCTGGCGGCCGCCGACAAACCCGAGCAGCGCGGCCATGGCTCCGATCTCCAGGGCGAGGTTCAGCGCGTTCGACAGGTTCTCGCCCACGAGGTGGGTGGGGCCGAGCACCACACCGGTCGAGGCCACGACCACGACCCACTGCCGTCGATCCACGCCCAGCCCCTCGCGGGCGAACGCCCCCACGGCGAGCGCCACCAGGACCACAACGGCCAAAGACAGGACCACCGTCGTCTCGAGCTGGGACAGGCCGGTCAGTGAGCCCAGGATCGCGGAGAGCACCGGGTAGCCGGGACGGGCTGCCAGATCCCCGGTCCCGACGCCGAGCGCGGTGAGCCGTTCCGCCCGCCATATATACCAGGGGGGATCGAACCCCACCGGCAGGATGAGATGCCTGACCGGATACATGAGGAAGTAGAGGAGGAAGATCCCGAGGGCCAGGCCCCCCACGATCGCGGTAGCCCTGATCGAGGATGGCACCCGTTCGCGCTGGACTCGCGTGCCGCGCCCGGTGACGGTGGTCGCCATCCCGGCACGATTGTAGGGATCACCTTCCCGTTGCCGAACTCGCTGTACACTCGCGGGCATGGCACGGTTCCGTTAGGTCTTTCGCGGCCGCCGGCGCTCGAGGAGCGCTGAGCGGCGCCGCCGACGGTTCATCCCTTTCGGCCTCCTGATCGGAACCTGTGCCGTGAACGCTCCTTCTCGCTCCGCTGCTCGTCGCATCGCGCTGGCCCGCCTCATCTCGCTCACCGGAACCGAGGCGGCGTTCACGGCCCTGCTCTTCGTGCTGTTCGAGCGGACCGGATCCTCCCGGTGGGTCTCCCTGGCGTTGCTGGTGACCTTCGGCGCGCGAGGGCTCCTGACTCCGTTGGGCGGCTCACTGGGCGACCGGTTCGATCGACGGCGTCTGATGATCCTCTCCGAGCTCCTCGGAGCCGCCTGCTTCGCCGCCCTGGCCTTCGCTCAGGCGCCCGTCCCCCTGCTCGTTCTGGCCTTCCTCGCCACGGTGGCCGAGACCCCCTTCTTCCCGGCCGCCAGCGCCGCGGTGCCCAACCTGGTGCCGGCGGGGGATCTGGCCTGGGCCAACGCGACGATCGCGTTCGGAAGCAACGTCGGTTATCTCGCGGGGCCGGCTCTGGGAGGACTGCTGGTTGCGACCGTCGGCTCGTCCGCCGTCTTCCTGTTCAACGCGGCGACGTTCGTGGTGTCCGCGCTCCTGGTGGCCACGGTGCGCGGGACCTTCTCCAGCCAGCGAACCGAAGAGGAGGGCTTCGGAGGGATCCGAGCGGGGATCACCTTCATTCTGCGCCAACCCACCCTGAGGACGGCCGTCGCGGCCTTCGCCGTGTTCGCGATGACCGTGGGTAGCGTGCTGGTGGCCGAGCTGCCCCTCGCCGAGTCCTTCGGCGTCGGCTCCACGGGATACGGCCTCCTGGCAACGACGTTCGGGATCGGCGCGCTGGTCGGATCCCTCGCCGGACGTTTCCTGACTGAGGCGAACGAACGTCACGTGCTGGTGGCCTGCAGCCTGGTCACCGCCGTGGGATTCGGTTCCGTGGCCCTGGTCCCGGCGTTCTGGCTGGTCCTGGTGGCGATGCTCGTGGCAGGCGCTTCCGACGGGCTGGTCGACGTGGCCGTTGAGGTCATGTTCCAGCGCCTCTCCCCCGACGCGGTGAGGAGCCGGGTGATCGCCGCGCTGGAAGCGGTCTTCCTGCTCGGCCTGGCCGGCTCCTTCCTGTTCGCCGGTCCGATGGTCGATGCGCTCGGACCGAAGGCCGCCTACGCGCTGGCCGGGTTCGGCTGTACGGTCACCGCGGTCATGCTGGTCCCTCTCCTACGGCAGCGAGAACGCGCACCGAGCCTTCGCCGCAGCCCAGCACCCGGGCCCTAGAATGAGGGGGCTCTGAGCCGTTCTCCGGGCTCGTTAGCGAGGCGCAGTGTCGTGTCAGTGATCGAATCCACCATCGAGGGCCGCTATCAGGTCATCACCCGGGTCGCCTCCGGCGGGATGGGCGAGGTCTTTCGGGCGCATGACGCGGTGCTGGCGCGCGACGTCGCAGTCAAGGTTCTCCATCCACAGCTCGCCGGGGATCGCGGGTTCGTCGAACGCTTCCGGCGCGAAGCGCGGGCCGCGGCGATCCTCAATCACCCGAGCATCGTGGGCGTGTACGACTGGGGCACCACGGACGGCACCTACTTCATGGTCATGGAGTTCGTGCAGGGAACCAACCTGCGCTCGCTCCTCTCGGAGTACGGACGCCTCGAGCCTGCGCAGGTGGTGGAGGTCACGCTTCAGGTCCTCGCGGCCCTCGATCACGCCCACGGCCACGGGATCGTGCACCGGGACATCAAGCCCGAGAACATCCTGATCGCAAGGGACGGTCTGGTGAAGGTGGCCGACTTCGGGCTGGCCCGAGCCTACGCAGATTCCTTCGTGAGCCAGGCCGAGGGCACCGTCACGGGGACGGTGCAGTACCTGGCACCGGAACAGATCCAGGGTGAACCGGCAGACCCGCGGACGGACCTGTATGCCCTCGGCGTGGTCATGTTCGAGCTTCTCACCGGCCGCACGCCGTTCGTCGGGGAGACGTCCCTTTCCATCGCCTACCAACACCTTTCCGGCCGGGTCCCCGCGCCTTCCTCCGTCCTGGCCACGCTTCCCGAGGAGATGGATCAGGTCGTGCTGCTGGCCACGGAGAAGGATCGGGAGCACCGGCCGCCGTCGGCCCGGTCGATGCGGAACGAGATCCTGCAGGCGGGCGTGGCGGCCCCGCCGGCGCCCCGGGTCGCGGAGCTGGCGGGGCAGCTACCCTCGGCCGAGCTCGTCCCGGACGAGCGGGCCCCCACGGTCACCATCCCCAGGTCGCTGTCGCCCCGGGCTCGCCGGGCCCGTATGGTCCGCAGGATCGTTGCGACCATCGCGCTCCTGGTGATCCTGACCTCGGGAGCATGGGCCACCTGGGTCTACGCGATCCCGCATTACACGCGGGTGCCCGACGTGGTCGGCCTGACCGCTCAGGAAGCCGAGGCCCGCATCCGGGAGGCCGGACTCGCGGTGCGGACGGGCCCGGGTCAGTACTCGAAGACGGTGCCGACCGGCTCGATCATGGGGACGGTTCCTGCCGCGGATGCCCAGATCCGCAAGGGAAAGAACGTGCTGCTCATCCCCTCACTGGGACGGCGGCTCGTTGCGGTGCCCGACGTGACGGGCAAGTCCCAAGACGAGGCCACGGAGATCCTGTCGGATGCGGGATTCGAGGTCGCGACGAAGCGCGAGTTCCATGATTCGGTTCCTCAGGGAAGCGTCATCCGCCAGGATCCCGGCGCCGATCAGCAGATCCAGGAAGGCGCGACCGTCACCATCGTGGTCAGCCGGGGACCGCCCCTGGTCAATATCCCGGATGTGACCGGCCAGCCGACGGCTGATGCACGACGCACGTTGGAGGCTCTGGGCTTCCACGTCGAGGCCACCCAGGACTTCAGCACGGACGTGCCCCGGGGACAGGTCATCAGCACGGATCCGCCATCCGGGCAGAGAGCACCGAAGGGATCCACGGTAACCCTGTTCGTCTCCAAGGGACCGCGAACGTTCAGCATGCCCGACGTGGTCGGGATGCAGCGGGAGGCTGCGATCAAGAAGCTCGAGGGGCTGGGGCTCTCGGTCAAGGTCGTGGAGATCCCCGGTACCCGCGGCAATCAGGTCGTCTACCAGGACCCCGATCCCGGCGTCACGGTCGAGCAGGGGCAGCAGGTCACGATCTACGTCACCCAGCCCTAGTGCGGATCGGAGCCCACGTCCCCACGCGGGGCGGCCTGATGGGGGCGATCGACTCGGCCCGGGCCTGCGGAGCGGACGCCGCGCAGATCTGGGGCTCCAACCCACGGGCATGGGCCTCTCCGTCGGTGCCGCCCTCGGCAGCCCGGGAGTTCGGAGGGGCCTGGCGGAGCGCAGGGCTCGGCCCGTTGGTCCTCCACGCTCCCTACATGGTCAACGTGGCGTCACCCAATCGGGACTTTCGGCGCCGCTCGGTGGATCTGGCCCGAGCCACCCTCGCCGTGGCCGAGTCGATCGGGGCGACGGGCGTCGTCGTCCACGCGGGATCGGCCGGCGGATCGACGGATCGATCGGAAGCGGTCCAGATCGCGGCGGCATCACTCAGAGCCATAGCGGAAAGGGCAGAAGCCACTGCTGTGATCGTGGAACTGACGGCTGGCGGAGCAGGCTCCGTCGCTTCGACGTTCGCTCAATTCCGCGAACTGCTCGACGCGACCGGCAGGCATCCGCGGCTGGCCCTCTGCGCGGACACGTGCCACCTGTTCGCGGCCGGATATGCGCTCGACACGGCCGAGGGAGTCCGGAACTGCTTCGATCAGGTCGCCCGCCTCAGGCTCTCCCGCCTGCTCCGGGTGATCCATGCCAACGACTCGAAGTTCCCGCGCGGAACCCATCGGGACAGCCACACGCACATCGGACGGGGGCACATCGGCGAGAAGGGGTTCCGGGCAATCCTGGCCCATCCGGCGGTGCAGCGGTGCGCGGTGATCTGCGAAACGCCGGGGCGCCTGGAGGACCACGCTAGGAACATCGCCACGCTCAGGAGGCTGGCCGGTCTCCCCACGTAAGGCGACCCTTAGGGTTCGCCCTCGGACTCCTTCGTCTCCTGATAGGAATAGCGCTCCTCGCGCCACGGATCGGCGTGGGTGTGATACCCACGAACCTCCCAGAACCCTCGCTCGTTGCGATTCGAGAACTCCAGGCCCCGCAGCCACTTGGCGCTCTTCCACGCGTACCGCTTGGGGACCACCAGCCGCAGGGGGAATCCGTGCTCCGGAGCGAGCGGTTCGCCGTTGTGTCCCCAGGCGACCAGGACGTCGTCATCCAGCATCGCCTGGAGGGACAGGTTCGAGGTGTAGCCGCGCTCGCAGTGGGCGATCACCCATCCGGCTTCCTGCTTCGGTTCGGCCCTCTCGGCCAGGACCCGGAATGGAACTCCCTCCCATGCGTTGTCGAGGGTGGTCCACCCGGTCACGCAGTGCATGTCCGCCTGCACCGTGACGGGACCGAGAGTCTTGAGCTGCGAATAGGACAAGGGGTAGGGATTCTCGACCAGACCGGCGACCTGGAGCGTCCACTCAGCCTCGTCGAAGCGAGGGATCGCACCGAAATGCAGGACCGGCCACCCCTTGACCAGCCGCTGACCGGGCGGGATGCGAGCGGCGATCTCCTCCGGATCCCTCGGGCCGAAGAGCTTCATCCCGAACCCCTTCCGGTGTCCCCTGTCACCCTGCGCCATACCCGGATGGCCTCCTCGACCTGATCCGCCGAGACGTCACGATGGGTCACCAGCCTGATCCGCCCGGCCACCACGTTGGCCAGGACCCCGCCCGCCCGAAGCCGTTCCAGCATCTCGAACGGGGGGATCCCGATCGATCGAGTGTCCGCGAACACGATGTTCGTCTCCACGGACATCGGATCCAACACATCGGGGGTGGCCAGGGCCAGGCCGTCGGCGAGTCGCCTGGCCTTCACGTGGTCGTCATGGAGGCGTTTCGGTCCCTCCCCCAAAGCGATCAAACCGGCTGCGGCCATGATCCCGGCCTGTCGCCAGGCGCCGCCGAACAGGATCTTCGCGCGGCGGGCCTCCCGGATGAACTCGGCAGACCCGCACAGCACCGACCCGATCGGCGCTCCGAGGCCCTTGGACAGGGAGAACATCATGGCGTCCGCTTCCGCCGTGTACTCGCCGACCGGAGTGGCGCTGGCCGTCGCCGCGTTGAAGATGCGCGCGCCGTCCAGGTAGACGGGCACGCCCGCCTCCTCCGCCACCTTGCGGATGGCCCGGAGCTCGTCCACGGGCATGACGGTTCCGCCCCCGACCTGATGCGTGTTCTCCAGCGACAGGAGATCCACCACCTCGACGTCGTAGGGGTCGGGCTGGAGGGCTTCGGCGACCAGCTCGGCGGTGAGCTGCCCCCGCGGAGCCGCGATCCGGGCGAACGCGATCCCCGACATGGCAGCGGCGGAAGACACCTCCACCCCGCAGACGTGAGAGGTCGCCTCGCACGCGACCAGGTGACCGGACCGGACGAAGACATGCATGGCGATCTCGTTGGCCAGCGTGCCCGTGGCCACGTAGCACGCGGCCTCCTTCCCGGTGACCTCGGCACACCGTTCCTCCAGGCGGTTGACGGTCGGGTCGTCGCCGTACCAGTCGTCTCCCACGTCCGCCGCGGCCATGGCCCGGCGCATGGCATCGGTCGGTCTGGTCACGGTGTCCGAACGAAAATCGATCGGGCTCACGAGGCCCGAGTATAGAGGCCGCCTTTTCGCCCCTCTGGGATACGCTCCACCGCGTGCGCTCGTGGTCGCCTTGCGCTCGATTCGACAAGATCAGCCCGGGTGGCATACCTTCGAAGACAGCGGGGTAAGGCAGGGAAACCATGGTGATCGGAGTCTTCCTCATGTTGGTCGGGGCCGTTGGCCTCATTGCCGGCCTTCAGTGGAGGGTCGGCCGTTGGCTGGGGGCCGCCCATTGGATCGCCGACAACTCTTCGGTCCGTGTTCTGTACGCGACCCCGGTGGCAGGCATCCTCGTGGCCTCGCTCGGGCTCTCTATCGTGTGGCCCCCGGCGATCGTGCTGGTGTTCCTGGCGGCCGCCGGGTTCATGGTGGCGCTCCTGGCCTCTCCCCAGAAGCGCGCGGCCGAGGTCGCTGCGCGATCCGAGCCCGAAGGCCAGGCCTCCCGGACCGCTCGAAGGGCGTCCGCCCCGTTCTCCTCTCGAACCGAGATCGCCAGGCGAACCGATCGTCCCGGGACGGTGAGACGTCCCGAGCCCCGTCGTTCCCGCCAGGGTCCTACGGGCACCCGCCGGGACGCTCGCCGAGCCGGTTGAAGCCGGACCCGACGGTCAGCCTGCGATAACCGCGTTCCTGGCTTCCACCAGGTAGCCGTACCGTTCGCGGAACCCTTCGGGGCTCATGCGGGCGGCCTCGGCGATCGCCTTCAGCTTCTCCGGATCGTCCAGGTCCTCCTGCTCCAGCCGGATCATGTATTCGGTCGCCACCCGGTACATCCCGCTGTTGACGTTCACCTCCCGCACCTGCGGCCGGCCGGTGTCGGGATCGGTGAACGAGCCGAACGGCAGCGGAACGGTCTCCTCCTCCTGGACGGTGATCATGGCCCCGGTCTCGCCTCTCTCCTGCTCGTAGAGCTTGCGCAGGTAATCGATCGCCCCGTAGCCGAGATCCCGCGTGTACTCGATGTCGAACGGGATGGGAGGAGCGCATCGCAACTCGTACCCGATGTTCTTCGGTGTGATGGTGAGCTTCTCCCCTCGATCCCTGAACCGCTCCTTCACCAGGTCGGCGAGGACGCCGTCCAGGTTCAGCTCGCCAAGCCGGATGTGGCCGTGCTCGTCGCGCTCGACGTCCGGCATGGCCTTCTGCAAGTCCTGTTGCCCCAGCCGCAGCGCGATGCCCTCCGACAGGATGACCACGCCGAAGGGCCGCCCATGGGCCATGCGCTTGAGGATGGTGGCGTCGACCAGGTCGACCAGATGGGACAGCTTGATCGGCTGCTCCCGGGAGAACTCCTCCGCGATCACCGTCAGGGTTGCTCCAGCTGCCTTCCCGATGCGTACCGCCAGATGTCCTGCGGACCGGCCCATGGCGAGGACGATGAACCACCGCCTCGTGGTCATCGCGTCCGTCATCAGGTTGTTCACGATCTCCACACCGACGTGGCGAGCCGTCTGAAACCCGAACGTACTGATGCCTCGGGGCAGGGGGAGGTCGTTGTCGATCGTCTTCGGCACATGAGCCACCTTGAGCGTGCCGCCCGCGGCCTCGGCCACCTTCTGGGCGGAAAACGCCGTGTCGTCGCCCCCGATGGTGACCAGCGAGTCGATGCTCAGCTCCTGCAGGGTTCGCACCGTGTTGTGCATGCGCCAGTCCGGGTCCTCCGCTCCTTCGTCGCGGGTCGTCGGGTTCGCCCTCGATGTGTAGAGCATCGACCCCCCGAGGACGTGAATGCGGGAGACGTCGGTGATGGAAAGAGGGATGACGAAGCGGGTCTCGCCCTTGATCAGGTGGTCGAAGCCGTCGAGGATCCCGACCACCTCCCAGCCACTGTTCCGGGCCTCGATGGTCGCCGCCGAGATGACCGAGTTGATCCCCGGGGCAGGACCCCCTCCGCACAGGATCCCGAGCTTCATGGCTCCTCCCTGGACCGCCGTCTCAAGCGTACGAGACAGTCAGCCGATCCCGAAGGTACCTCATTCCATGGACCCCAACGGATCGCGCGCGCGGAGGGCGGCCTCGCTCTTCCTCTCGGCCGCCTTGCTGATGGTGGCGGTGGGGCCCGTTGGACACGCCACGGCCGAGTCGGTCGATCGACGGCTCTCCAGGGCTCAGGAACGTATGCAGGCAGCCCGAGCGGCCGTGCGACGGGCCGAGCGCAGCCTTCAGACCGCCCTTTCGCAATACCGAACGATCCAGCAACAGCTCTCGCGGGCCGCCATCGACGTCGTAGCGTCCTATGAAACCCAGGACCAGCTCTCGGAGGAGCTCGTCGCTGCGCAAGAGACGCTCGATCGCCGAGCGACCGAGGCCTACCAGGCAGGCCCGGCCATCACGCTCGAGATGTTCCTCGGCTCTGCCACACCGGCCGACTTCGCCTCAGCTCAGGAGTTCGCGGCCCGAGCCTTCCTGGTGGACGAAGAGACCGTCGCCCGCGTGACCGATCTCCGAACCGACCTGGCGGCCGTCACCGCGCGCCGGGAAGCGCGACAAGGTGAGCTGGCCGTCGCGGCCGAACGGCTCGAGGAACTGGCCGACAGAGCCTCCGCGGAGCTTCAGTCGGCGCGGGACGATGCGAGGAGGGCCGGCCTCACCGTCGCCAAGCTTCAACGGGAGCAGCGGGCCCTGGAACTGGCCAGAAGCGCGGCGAACGCCAGCCTCGACGGCTTGGTGAACCCCTCCCGGGGCAGGGACCAAAGCCGTCTGCTGGCCCTCCTCGGTCCCACCGGCGGACGGACGTGCGAGATCCCGCAGGGACTGAAGGACACGGGCCGGCGCCTGTCCGGTTACTCGTCCTGGTATGGATGGGAGTTCGCCGGCCGTCCCACCGCCTCCGGGGCGATCTTCGACCCCCGCCTGTTCACCCTGGCGAACAAGGAACTGCCCCTCGGGATGTTCCTGCGGATCCGGTTCAAGGGGAAGTGCGCCATCGCCCTGGTGAACGACCGCGGGCCGTACGGCGTCCCCGGCAGGATCTTCGACGTGGCCGAGGCCGTAGCCAAATACCTCGGCTACAAGGGTGGCGGGGTGGCCTACGTGAACACCGACGTGCTGGTTCCCGCGTAGCCCGCTTCGCCCCCCTGGCTCAACTAGCATCCCCGCATGACGACCCTGCTGGCCATCGATGCCGGCACCACCGGGGTCACCGTTCTGGTGGTGGACGACGCGGGATCGGTGCGATCCAAGGGGTACCGTGAGTTCCCTCAGAGCTTCCCCCGGCCGGGCTGGGTCGAGCACGACCCGGAGGAGTGGTGGACCGCCATGATGGCGGCCACCGAGGACGCGTTACGGGCGGCTCGCATCGACGCGGCCGATCTGGCCACGATCGGCATCACCAATCAGCGGGAGACGACAGTCGTGTGGGACCGGCGCTCGATGGCGCCCGTCCATCCGGCCATCGTCTGGCAGGACCGCAGGACGGCTTCCCTCTGCGAGCAACTTCGCGAAGAGGGGTGGGACGAGAGGATCCGGGAACGAACCGGCCTGGTGATCGACCCGTATTTCTCGGGTACGAAGCTTGCCTGGATCCTCCAGAACGTCACCGGCGTTCGGGAAGACGCGAGCGCCGGCCGGCTGGCATTCGGGACGGTCGACAGCTATCTGGTGCAGCGCCTCACCGGAGCCCCAGCACACGTGACGGACCGGACGAACGCGTCCCGCACCCTTCTGTACGACATCCACACGTTGGATTGGGATCCCGAGATCCTCGACCGGCTCGGCATCCCCCGAGAGCTCCTCCCCGCCGTGAACCCCTCCTCGAGCGCATTCGGGACAACCGATCCGGACCGCTTCTTCGGGGTGAGCGTCCCGATCTCCGGCGTGGCCGGTGACCAACAGGCTGCGCTGTTCGGCCAAGCCTGCTTCACCCCGGGAACCACAAAGAACACCTACGGCACGGGATCCTTCGTCCTCATGAACACGGGTGAACGCGCTCCTCGTTCTGCCTCCGGCCTGATCACGACCATCGCCTGCGGGGGCGAGGAACGCCCGACCTACGCGCTCGAGGGGTCGATCTTCGTCACCGGCGCGGCGATCCAGTGGCTGCGGGACGGCCTCGGGATCCTTCGGGCTGCTTCCGACGCTGGTCCCGTGGCCGGCTCCGTGCCCGACTCCGGGGGCGTGTACTTCGTGCCCGCACTTACCGGGCTGGGCGCTCCCTGGTGGGACCCGTATGCCCGAGGCACGCTGGTGGGCCTGACCCGGGGAACCACCCGCGCGCACGTGGTCCGGGCGGCGGTCGAGTCGATCGCCTATCAGACCATGGACGTCATCGAGGCCATGAGGACCGACTCGGGAGTCCCCGTTGTCGAGCTTCGCGCCGACGGAGGGGCCAGCGCCATGGACCTCCTCCTTCAACTCCAGGCCGACCTGCTGGGCGTCCCGGTCCGCCGACCGATCGTCAGGGAGACGACTGCCCTGGGCGCGGCGTACCTGGCCGGGTTGGGCCGCGGGATCTGGGCATCGACCGATGAGCTCGCGGCCCACTGGAGGGCCGAGGCCGACTTCTCCCCGCGGGATCGGAGAACCGCCGAGACCGCCTATCGAGGCTGGCGGCGGGCCGTCGAGCGGTCGCTCGGCTGGGAGCTCCCGGAACCGAACGACGGATTGTGACGTCTCATCACCGAGGACGCGGTCGTTCTCGGCCGGCGACCGTTTTGCCGTTTCTCGCCCGGGTAGAAAGAGGCCGCGGCACACCCCGTCGTGGAGGGTGATCTCGGAAAGGAGCTAGGGGATGTCCCGGTGCCCTGTCTGTCGGTCGGTGAGGATCGTCATCGTGGTGAGCCCCGAACGCCGGGCTTTCTGCACTGCGTGCGGAGCCAAGTGGACCCAGGAGGGCAGCAAGCAGCGGGCCGTCAAGCAGGGGGTCGTTCGCGTGGCTCCTTCGGGCCAGCGCCCCTAGCGGGGGCGTTCCGCGCCGGACGAAGACCGGACCGGGGTCGAGGCCGCCTCGGCGTCCGTCCCAGGTTTCGCTGAGCCCCGCTCCGCCGACCTGCTGGCTGTCTTGGCCTTCGAGCCATACTCGTCCACGTACTCCTGGCCGGACATCAGCATGATCTCGTACATGATCTCGTCCGTCGCGGATCGCAGGACGAAGCGATCGGCCGGATTCCCGAAGTACCGCTGGAAGTCGAGGGGCTTGCCGAACCGGATCTCCACCCGCCCGGGCTTGGGCAGTTTCCTATCGTAGGGAAGGGCCTCAAACGTCCCCGTGATGGCCACGGGGATGATCGGCACCTGTGCTTCGAGCGCCATGCGGGCGACTCCCGTCTTGCCCCGGTACAGACGGCCGTCCGGGGACCGGGTCCCCTCGGGGAAGATCCCGACCAGATTTCCGTCACGGAGGGCCTGGACGCCGGTCCGAAGGGCGGCCTCTGCTGCCGAGGTGCTCTCGCGCCTTACGGGGATGACGTTCGCGCCTTTGAAGAACCACCTGAGGTACCACTTGTCGAAGTAGTCCGCCTTCGCCAGGAAGACGACCTTCCGTCCCGGAACGACCAGTGGGAGGAGCAGATCGTCGAGGAAGGACTGATGGTTGGCCGCCAAGATGGCCGGCCCGTTCGGGATGTTGTCGAGCCCTACGGCTTTGGGTCTGTACAGGAACTTGAGCACGGGACCCAGGAACACGTATTTCATCAGCCACCAGAACACGGCTTCACCTCTTGCGATTCGACCCCACCCTCAGGGCCGAAGTTACCTCGGTATAGACTACCCGGACCGGATCGGGAGGGAAATCGCATCTCCGTACTGGCGTTCGGGGCACTCGAGTGGGCCTTCGTGGCTGTTCTCGTCATGCTGGTAGGGGCCGCAGGCCTGTTCGGCCTGTTTATGGTGGCCCAGCTGTTCAAGAACCCCCGAAGGTCCTGACCTGTCCTATGCCGTAGGCCTCGTGCACGCTCGGATCATCCCCGGAGCAGAGCCCTTCCGCTTCGACGCGGGCCCGGTCGGAGCGCTCCTGCAGCACGGCTTCAGCGGCTCTCCGGCCTCGATGCGGCCCATGGGGCGATGGCTTGCGGACCACGGCGTGTCGACGTTGGGCCCGCGCCTGCCCGGGCACGGAACGACCTGGCAGGACCTGGAGGGCACCACCTGGAGAGACTGGGAAGGCGAGGCCGAAGCCGCGCTCCTCGACCTGGCCGAGCGATGTGCCGCGGTCATCGCAGTGGGGCTTTCGATGGGCGGAGCGATGGTCCTGCATCTGGCTTCGAAGCACCCGGACAAGCTAAAGGGAGTCGTCGCCGTGAACCCGGACGGGCGCCGGCCGGAGCTGGCCCTGGCGCCTATGCTTCGCCTGTTCACCAGGACCGCCAAAGGAGTCGGGAACGACATCAAGAAACCTGGCCAGAACGAGATCGTGTACGAGCGCGTCCCCCTGAAGGCGGCCCACCAGCTCGGGCAGTTCTATCGGACCGTTCAGAAGGAGCTTCCGTCCATGCGGCTGCCGTTGCTGGTCTTCTCGTCTGCCGAGGATCACGTCGCCAAGCCGTCCAATTCCCGGTACGTCATGCAGCACGTGGGCAGCTCACAGAAGGAGCTGGTCCCCCTGTCGAACTCCTACCACGTGGCCACGCTCGACTACGACGCTCCTCTGATTTTCGAACGGACCCTTCGGTTCGCCGGGGCCGTGGCCGAGATCGCGCCCACCGCCCCGGCCTGACCTCCGTGTCCGAGGGAGTCCCTCGCTCAAAGGAGAATCCGCCGTGGCGGTGGTGACCCTCTCCCGGCAGTACGGAGCGGGTGGCCTCCGCGCCGGACCGGCGCTGGCCGAGGCCCTCGGATTCACCTTCGTCGACCGCGAGATCGTCGAGGAAGCGGCCCGGCGACTCGGGATTCAGCCGGAGGTGGCCGAGGAGAGGGACGAACGGGCCCCCGCCATCGTCGAGGAGATCGGCCTGGCCCTGGCTGCTGCCTCCCCCGAGCTGGGGATCGCCGCGGTCCCCGAGCTCGACGATCGATCCCTGGCCGAAGCGACCAGGCGGGTCATCCTGTCCCTGGCCGAAACCGGAGGCTTCGTGATCCTCGGGCGGGGGTCTCAGGCGGCCCTGGCCGGCCGGAAGGATGCCTGCCATATCGCCCTGGTCGGCGACCTCTCCGACCGGATCCAGCGGATCATGGAATGGCAGAACGTGTCCGAACGAGAGGCCCGGGCCCGGTGCGAGCGGGTCGACGCCGAGCGCGCTGGCTACGTGAAGCACTTCTACGGCAGGGACATCCGCGATCCCCTTCTGTACGACTGCGTCCTCAACTCCTCCCGCCTCGGCCTCGAAGCCTCGACCGAGATGGCGGTGGCGGCGGCCAGGCACAAGCTCGGCCTGGCCTGATGGGGGCGTTCGACTCCTTTCGGTACCGGGACTACCGGCTCCTGTGGATCGGGGCCGCGCTGTCCAACGTCGGGACATGGATGCAGACCATCGCGCTCGGGTGGTACGTCTTCCAGCTCACCCATTCCGCGTTCTGGGTCTCGTTCATCACGTTCGCAAACTTCGTCCCGATCGTGCTCGCTCCCCTGGGCGGCGCCTACACAGATCGGTTCGACCGAAAGAGGATCCTGATGGCAAGCCAGACGGTGATGATGCTGGACGCCGTCGTGCTCTCCGTGCTGGCCTGGACAGGGCACGCGAATCTGGGCGCGGTCATGATCCTGACGTTCGGGCAGGGGCTGATGATCGCCTTGAACAGTCCGGCCTGGATGGCATTCATCACCTCGCTGGTGCCCTCCGGGGCAATGGTCAACGCGATCGCGCTCAATTCCGCCCAGTTCAATCTGGCGAGGGTGGTGGGGCCCGCCGTCGCCGGCCTGATCATCGGTCTCTCCTCCTCCGGCCCGGCGATCGTCTTCACGATCAACGCCGTGTCCTTCCTGGCCGTCCTCGCCGCCCTGTACCGGATCGGGCCTCACCCGCAGCAAGCAAGGAAGAAACAGGGGGTGTGGGAGCTCCTTCGAGACGGGCTCACCTACACGTGGCGGCACGATCGCATCAGGACCATGATCCTGGGCCTCGGCGCGATGTCCTTCTTCGCCGCGCCGGCCAGCGCGCTGCTCCCCGTCTTCGCGGCCGACGTGTTCCACCGGGGCGCCGGTTCGTACGGCTCGCTGGCCGCAGCTGCCGGCCTCGGGGCTGTGGCTGGCGCATTACTGCTCGGTCGCCTGGGGAACCGGGTGTCGCCGCCGGTGGTGAGCGCCGCGCTGGTGGCGGTGGGGGTATCCCTCGTGCTGTTCGCCTCCATCGCCGTCTATCCGGTCGGATTGGCCCTGATCTTCCTCTACGGGGTGGCCTTCCTCCTCTTCGTGTCCGGCAACAACAGCGACGTCCAGCTCGCCGTCGAGGAGCCTTTTCGAGGCAGGGTGCTCAGCATCTGGATGCTGTCGCTGGGGGCGTTCCTCCCTCTGGGCTCGCTCCTCGCTGGGGCGGCCGCCGAGATCTGGGGGGCCCAGGCCACCACGATCGCGGGTGGGATCGGGTGCTGCCTGGGAGGGCTGGCGATGCTCCAGCGGTTCCGGGGACCAGCCGGGGAGTCGTCCCTCGCGACGAGCGCGGAGCCGCTGTAACCCAGTCGACTGGGCCTGGGTGCGCGCTCCGTCACGGCTCGGGGATTCCAACCTCCGCGAGGACCGGGCGGTGGTCGGAGGCCTCGGAGGCGGCCTGGCTGCCCGGCACCCGACACCGGAGGACCGACGCGGCCTCGTTCACGAACACGTAGTCGATCCGTGCTGT
>JBKPAF010000061.1:0-15178 GCA_046726275.1 Actinomycetota bacterium | reverse complement strand
ATGTACGTTCGTCGATGAGGATGAGGTCATGGGGGAAGCCCAGGCCAGATCAGAGGAGCTGATCGAACGGGCGGGGATGCAGGCGCTCCGGGTCCCGTGGCGGCGGACGGACACGACGGTCGGTCGGGGAGACGGTCCGTGACGCACCCCCCCGTCCACCGGTTCCTCCAGGCCAACGACTTGCGCCTCCATCACCTGGACTTCGGAGGGTCGGGTCGCCCGATCCTGTGCCTGCACGGGGTCTGCGGGCATGCGTGGATGTGGCACGACGTCGCCCCCGGACTGACCGGTCTGGGGGACGTCCGCGCCCTCGACATGCGTGGCCATGGCGACAGCCAGTGGTCCGGTGCTGGCCACTACACCACGGAGCATCACGCCAGTGACCTGGAGGGGGTGTTCGGGCAACTCGGATCGGACGAGATCGATCTGGTGGGGCTGTCCTGGGGCGGGTTGGTCTCATTGACGTTCGCCTCCAGCCACCCCGGGTTCGTTCGTCGGCTGGCAATCGTGGATGTGCCGCTATCGTTCACCCAGAGCGAGACCGACCTCCAGCCCCGCCCGGCCGCCTTCGCAACTCATGAAGAGGCGGTGGAGTGGGAACGGGGGGCCAACCCGAGGGCAACCGAGGAAATGCTCCAGGTGCTGGCACGGTTCGGGACCCGACCCGCCGAGGGTGGCCTGGCCAGGAAGCACGATCCCTACTTCCTCCGGCGATGGCCGTTCAGGTCGGACGATCACTGGGGGGAACTCGAGTCCCTCGATCTCCCCGTCCTCCTGGTGCACGCGGAGCTCAGCTACGTGTTGTCCGCGGAGGTGGCGCAGCGGATGGCTGAGGTGGCCCGAGACGGCAGGCTGGTTCGCGTGCAGAGCTCGGGCCATCACGTGCCCGTGGAGAACCCCGGCGCGCTCACGGCCGTATTGACGGAGTTCCTTTCGTAGAACCGGAGGGGAGCATGGGGCGCTTGGACGGAAGGGTGGTCATCGTGACCGGAGGGGCGCGGGGCATCGGGCGCGCCTACGCCGTTGGGCTTGCCGCCGAGGGCGCGTGGGTCGCGGTGGCGGACCTCCTTGACGGCGAACCCGTGGTGCAGGAGATCGAGGGCGTCGGTGGGCAGGCCATCGCCCTACATGTCGATGTGAGCGATCGCGAATCGACAGAGGCGATGGCCCGGAATACCGCCGAAGCGCTCGGAAGGATCGACGTCCTCATCAACAACGCCGCGTACTTCAAGCAGGTAAAGCGCGGGCCCTTTGACGAGATCGACGTCGAGGAGTGGGACCGGGCGTTTGCGGTGAACGTCCGGGGAGCCTGGCTGTGCGCGCGAGCGGTGTTTCCCTACATGCGGGAGCAGGGCTCGGGCAGGATCATCAACATCGCCTCGAATACCGCGTGGAAGGGGGTCACAGGGTTCCTGCACTACGTGACGTCGAAAGCGGCCCTGGTCGGCATGACCAGGTCACTCGCCCGTGAGGTCGGTGACCACAACATAGCCGTGAACACCGTGGCTCCGGACTTCATCCCAGACGAGGAAATGCTTCGGACGAGGGGCAGCCATGACGAAGAGGTCATTGCTCAGCGGTGCTTCAAACGTCGACAGGTTCCCGAGGACATGGTGGGGACCGTGATCTACCTCGCGGGCCCCGATTCCGACTTCGTCACCGGGCAGAGCATCCTGGTGAACGGGGGCGCCTGGTTCCAGTGACGGACGTGCAGCCCGATTCACTCATCGCCGATCGGCGCGACGACGGGCTCGTCGTGGCCATGCGAGGGATCTCGAAGCGGTTCGGGGAAGTCGTGGCCAACGCGGAGGTGGATTTCGACCTCGAGGAAGGCGAGATCCACGCGCTCCTCGGCGAAAACGGCGCGGGGAAGACCACGCTCATGAATATCATGTACGGCTTGGTCCGTCCCGACGACGGGACCACCTTCGTTCGCGGACGGCCCGCCTCGATCCGGTCGCCGCAGGACGCCATCGCCCTCGGGATCGGCATGGTCCACCAGCACTTCATGCTCGTCCCGACGCTGACGGTCGCGGAGAACATGATCCTCGGGGAGAAAGGGGCGCTTCCCCTCAAACGGTCCGATATGCGCGCGGTGAGTGCATTCGTGGACGAGATCGGAGCCCGCTACGGGCTCTCGGTTCCCGCCGATGCCTACGTCTGGCAGCTCTCCGTTGGAGAGCAGCAGCGGGTGGAGATCCTCCGCGCGCTCTACCGGGATGCCCGCATCCTCATCCTGGACGAGCCGACGGCGACCCTCGCTCCCGGCGAGGTTGAGCAGGTACTAGAAAAGCTGAAGACGATGGCTCGCGACGGCGCCTCCATCGTCATCATCACTCACCACCTCGATGAGGTCATGGCATGCGCCGACCGCATCACCGTCCTCCGAAGGGGGCGGCGTGTCGCCGCCGTTCTCCCTGACCAGACCAGCACGGCGGAGCTGGCGCGGCTCATGGTGGGGCGAGACGTGTCACTGGCCAGGTTCGTCGTCGAACAGGCGGAGGGCCGAGCCGAGGAGAGCCACGAGCCGACCTCTGTCCAGAACGGCGAAACCGTCTTGGAGGTACGAAGCTTGAGCGCCACCAGTGATAGGGAAACCGAAGCCTTTGGGGACGTGACCTTCGACGTGGCGGAGGGGGAGATCGTCGCCATCGCCGGAGTCGAAGGGAATGGCCAGGCCGAACTGGAAGAGGTCCTGTTCGGCCTCAGGCCTCCACTCCGCGGTGAGGTTCGGTTGCAGGGGCGGAACGTCACGGGTGCGAAGCCCGGCATGCTCCTCCGCTCGGGGATGGGCTTCATCCCTTCGGACAGGTACCGGCGAGGGCTCATCCGGCAGCTCTCGGTGGCCGAGAACCTGGTGCTGGACCGTATCGATCGCCCCCCGTTCGGAAGTAGGCTCCTCCTCCGACCGAGGGCGATCGTGGCCAATGCGAATCGCATCATCCGCGACTTCGCGATCAAGGTTGCTGGGCCGACCCAGCTAGCGGGGAAGCTTTCGGGCGGGAACACCCAACGGGTGGTCCTGGCTCGCGTCTTCACCAGTTCGCCCCGGTTGCTGCTGGCGGCCCAACCAACGCGGGGCCTGGACGTGGGGGCTATTGAGTTCGTGTGGGAACAGCTTCGAGCCCGGCGCGAGGGTGGCGCGGGAATCCTCCTCATCTCCACCGACCTCGAAGAAGTCCTCGCACTGGCGGATCGCTGCCATGTGATGTACAAGGGACGTCTGGTCAGCAGCTGGGCCCGGTCGGAGCTTGACCGGGACTCAGTGGGGTTGGCCATGGGCGGAGCGACGCAAGCCGGATCGACGCGGCAGTCTTCCGGGCGGGAATAGTGGCCGTCGACGCTTCCGTCGCTCCCCTAGTTCCCGTCGGAGCGGCCTGGTGGGAGCGAAGGGCCCGTTCAGTCGCCGCCGCGCTTCTGGCGGTCGTGATCGCCCTCCTGATGGGCTCGGCCATCCTCCTCTGGGCGGGGGCCAGTCCCGTCGCCGCCTACCGCGACATGGTTCGGGGCGCGATCGGCTCGCGATTCGCGATCTCCCAGGTTCTGGTGGTCCTCGTCCCCTTGTTGATCATCGGGCTCGGGCTCACCGTGGCCTTCCGGGGCCGGGTCTGGAACATCGGCGCTGAGGGACAGTTCTACCTCGGGGCTCTTGCCGGCGGAACCATCGCCATCGCTTTCCCGTGGGCGATGCCGGTACTTGCGATTCCGATCGCCCTCCTGGCGGGTGCGGCCGCCGGGGCCGCCTGGGGGTGGATCGCCGGGGCACTCCGCGCCCGCTGGGGTGTGAGCGAGATCATCACGTCGCTGCTGCTGAACTACGTCGCCATCTATTGGTTCGGCTACTTCATCCGCAAACCGCTCCGAGACCCCTCTGGCTTCCTTCCCCAGTCGAGGGAGATTCCGGAGGCGGCCCAGCTGCCCGACCTGCCGGCGCTCCAGGTGCATTTGGGACTGATCATCGGTTTGGGGCTCGTTGTGATCCTGGCGTACGTGATGGCTCGGACCCCGTTCGGGTTCCGGGTCACGGCCATGGGGTTGAGTCCTGAAGCCGCGGCCGGCGCCGCCGGCGTGGACACTCGCCGCTCCATCGTCCGCCTGATGCTCATTTCCGGCGGACTGGCGGGACTCGCCGGGATCGTGCAGATCCTCGGGGTCCAGCTGCGGCTCCAGGTCGGCATCTCGCCCGGCTTCGGATTCACCGCCATCATCGTCGCGCTCCTTGGCCGGATGCGACCCTTTGGAGTGCTCCTGGCGGCTCTCCTGATAGCAGGTCTCTCTGTCGGCGGGCAGGCCATGCAGTTCACGCAGGGCGTGCCGATCGCGGCCGTGCATACCATCCTGGCACTGTTCGTGTTGTTCCTGCTCGTCGCAGACAAGCTGGTGCGCCGCTGATGGATTGGGGAGCCGTTCTCGGGCCCGCCGCGCTCCCGTCGCTCTTCAACGCGGGCATTCGGCTGGCCACGCCCACCGCCCTGGCCGCCGTCGGCGAGACCTTTTGCGAGCGAGCCGGGGTCCTCAACCTCGGGCTCGAGGGCATGATGCTGATGGGTGCCCTGGGGTCCTTCCTGGGGGCTCACTACACGGGGGATCCTTGGCTGGGCGTGCTCGCCGGTATGGCCGCCGGAGTAGCGCTTGGAGTGATCAAGGCCTTCCTGTCGGTCACCCTGCAGACCGAACAAGTGATAAATGGGATCGCCGTCGTCCTCTTTGCCCAGGGTTTCACCGCGTTCATCTACGGCAAGCTCTTCGGCGTGACCTCGTCGCCTCCCCGGATCGAGGGCACACCTGTGGTCGGCGTCCCCTGGTTCCAGTCGATCCCGGGCATCGGCCCCGTCCTGTTCCGCCAGAACATCCTTGTCTACGTTTCCGCGATCCTGGTCTTCGCGCTGTGGTGGCTGCTGTACCGGTCCCGGTTCGGCCTGTCCATCCGGGCTGTCGGGGAAAGTCCTGCTGCCGCGGACGCGGCAGCGGTGGATGTCGCTCGGATACGGTGGCTGGCGGTACTTGTCTGTGGGGCGATGGCAGGTCTGGGCGGAGCGGTCCTGGTGGTCGCTCAGCTCCAACTCTTCGCCAACAACGTGACAGCGGGACGTGGCTGGGTGGCCATCGCCCTGGTTATCTTTGGTCGGTGGAACCCGTTGCTGGTCGTCGGTGGGGCATTCCTGTTCGGGCTGATGGATGCCCTCCAGCTTCGGGTCCAAGCCGCGGGGGGTGGGCTGAACGCCGCCGTCCCCTACGAGTTCTTCCAGGCGCTTCCCTATCTGATCACCCTGTTGGTGATGACCGTGTCCGCGATGCGTGCCAGGCGGGATGCCCAGCCGGCCGCGCTGGGAGTCCCATTCCTGAAGGAGGTGAGTGACTAGCATCCGATGATCCGAAGGACCGATGACAATGGAACGGTCTAGCAAGGGGGGGGTTGTGAGCAAACTTCGAAGGTTCCTAGGACTCGTGGCCATTCTGGCTCTGGTGGCGGCCGCGTGCAGTGACGAGACGACACCCTCTGGCGGAGGGGGGCCAACCGCGACCGGGCCGACCCCGGTGAAGATGGCCCTCGTGCTTCCGGGAAACATCAACGACCTCTCCTGGAACCAGATGGCGTACGAGGGCGCGAAGCAGCTCGAGAGCGAAGGAAAGGTCACGGTCGCGTACACGGAGAACGTCCCCGAGGACGCCGCCAGCGTCACACAGGTGGTCAGCGGATACGCTCAACAGGGCTACCAATTGATCATCGCCCACTCGTTCGGATACGGCGATCCACTGTTCAAGCTGGCCCCGAGCTTCGCGAACACCGCCTTCGCCTGGGCGGGCGGAATCGACAAGAAGGCCGACAATATCGCCGACTACGCCCAGCCCTTCTGGGACGCGTCCTATCTGGCCGGGATCCTGGCCTCGGGCATCTCGAAGACGAAGGTGGTCGGCGGGCTGGCCGGGTTCGACATCCCCGTGTGCCACGCGATGCTGGAGGCGTTCAAGCTCGGTGCCCAGAGCGTTGACTCCTCGATCAAGGGTATCAACACCTACGTCGGCGATTGGGTCGATGTGGCGAAGTCGAAGGAGGCGGCCACGGCTCAGGCCGACCAGAAAGCGGACGTGTTCATGTCATGCGGAGAGGGCCCGGCACTCGGGTCGATCGCGCTAGCCAAGGACCGGAACTTGGCCGCCTCCGGCTATGTAGGTGACATGTCGTCGCTGGCGCCGGAGAACGTCTTCGCCTCGGTCGTGTGGGACCTCCACACACTGTGGGGTCAGATGGTCGCCGACGTGCAGAACGGCACCTTCCAGCCCGGCAAGTTCTACCAGGTGAGCGTTAAGGACAACGGGCTCCACGTGCAGATCAACCCCCTGTACAAGGAGCCCATCCCGGCTGAGGTGAAAACGAAGTTCGACGAGACGCTGGAGGCGATCAAGTCGGGTTCGTTCACCGTCCCATTCGTCCCCGGCACGTGATCAGGGCGGCCAGGATGACGCTTGAGGAGCGAGGCGGGGTGCCGGTGGGTGGCGCCCCGCTGCGCCCCGCCTCTCCTCGCAGCAGGTGAGCATGCAGAGCGAGCGAGCGAACGAGCTCGACGTCGCGGGCGAAGCTGCCCTTTACCGGGCTCTGAGGAGGTTCTGGCATCCCGTGGCCTACGCCTCGGAGCTGGCCGAAGCCCCGGTCCAGGCGTTTCTTCTCGGCGAGCAGCTCGTCCTGGTGAGGTTCCGGGACGGCGTGCGGGCCTTTCGAGACCTCTGCGCTCATCGGGGCACGGCGCTCTCGTTGGGTTGGATGGACGACGATCGGCTGGTCTGCGCCTACCACGGTTGGACGTACGCGGAGGATGGGCGCTGCGTTCGGATTCCGGCGCGTCACGGTCCGAACATCCCCAGCAGGGCTCGGTTGCAGCCGTTCCCGGCGGTCGAGGCCGGCGGGATCGTTTGGGCGTGCCTGGAACCGGAAGCGATGTTCCCGACTCCGGAATTTCCCGAGTTCGAGGATTCGAGCTACCGGATCACGACCGGACCCCTCTACGACTGGGCGTGCAGCGCTCCCCGGCGACTCGAGAACTTCGTTGACTTCGCTCACTTCGCCTGGGTGCACGAGGGGTTGCTCGGATCACGGGATCACCCGGAGGTCCCCGACCATGACGTGTGGAGGGAAGGCCCCGAACTCCGATTCTTCAGCCGCGTGGTCGAGCCACCTACGGGCGTGACGAAGGAGCCCCTCCGGCTGTCGGGCTCGCTCGTCGAGGTGGATAACACGTACCGCCTGTTCATGCCGCTCACGATCTACCTCGACCGCAAGTTCCCTGGCGACAATCACTACGTCCTGTTCATGTCCGCATCGCCAGCGGGACCTAAGTGGACCCGGAGCTTCTGGTTCATCGCCAGGAACTACGCGTTGGACCAGGACGATGACGAGTTCCTGAAGTTCGAGGAGAAGATCCTGGAGCAGGACAAGCCCGTGGTCGAGTCACAACGCCCCGAGGAGTTGCCGATCGACCTCTCTGCCGAGCTGCATATCCGAGGCGTCGATCGCGTCTCCCTCGAGTACCGCAAGTGGCTGGTGGAGATCGTCCGGTCCGTCCAGGGGAACGATCACCGCTACTAGCTCCCTTTGGCCCCCCTTCATCCGGCGCTCGCGGGGTCCGTTCCCTGCAGCTCGTATAGGTTCCCATCGGGTGCGCGAAAGTGCGCCCAGACGAAGCCATTGCCGCGTTGGACGGTCCCGATCAGCTCGGCCCCGGCGGCCTCCAGCTCCGCCCTGGCCGCCTCGACGTCGTCGACCAGGAATCCGACGACGGGGCCGGTCGTGAAATGGCGATACCGCTCGTCATCCGCATCGAAGACATCGACGGGGTCACCGATGGGGAGCCTGAACATCGCCCGCCCTGGCTCGGCGATCTCCCGGCGAAGTCCCAGCGCATGCTCCAGGAACGACGTCATCTCCTCGAACCTGTCGGTCCTGATCCCGAGCCACGACAGCCGCTTGATCTGCATCTGACCTCCCTCGTCCCGAAGTATCGTATTGCCCGTTCGCGTTCCGGAGGGAAGCTCTGCGTGGATGACGGGACATTCGACGGCATCGTCGTAGGAAGTGGGTACAACGGCCTGACCCTGGCCGGCTACATGGCGAAGCTGGGCTTGAGGGTGCTGGTGCTCGAACGACGCATGCAATATGGCGGAGCGACCATCACGGAGGAGGTCACCAGGCCCGGGTATTACCACAACCTGCACGCCAACTTCATCTGGTCGTATGGCCCGCCCAGGCAGGACTTCGAGCTGCACCGGTACGGGTTCCGGCAGATGTATGGCGAGGTCGAGCGGTGCTACCTGTATGAGGACGGTTCGACGCTCACGACGTACACGGACGACCCCAGGCGCACGTACGATCAGTTCGCAGAGATCCTCCCGAAGTCGGATCTGGACACTCTCGAGGACGTGTATCACCGATTCCTTACCAAGGTGGAAGAGGAGTTCTACGCGCCGCCGAAGCCGACCGAGGAGCGCGGAGCTGGGCTCCCGGATGACGACCGGAAGGAGTATCAGCGGCTCTGCGCGATGACCGGTCGGGAAGTCATCAACGAGCTCTTCGAGTCGGACAAGCTGAAGACCTTCATCTCGATGAACGCCTGCGTGCGAGGTATGCCCGACTTCGCCCCCGGCACCGGGGACTTCTTCCTGCGATATGCGGCCTCGCCCAAGCTCGGAATCATCCGGGGAGGCACGTGCCAGCTTGCTCACGCCCTGGCCGCATTCCTCCACGCCCACGGCGGGACCATCCTCAACGATGCCCACGTCGAGCGGATCACGATCGAAGGCGAGCGGGCGACCGGCGTGGAGCTATCGGACGGCCGGAGGTTCGGGGCCACTCGATTCGTGGCCTCTGCGATCGATCCGCCCGGCACCTTTCTCAAACTTGTCGGTGAGGAGCACATCTCGGAGGACATCGCCAAGCGATGCAAGGACTGGGAGGTGGAGGAGCACACGGCTCTATTCGGTCTGCACGCGGCCACTGACGTCGCACCTGACTACACCCCGAAGTATCCGGAGGAAGCGAACGGCGCCCTGGCCATCTTCATGGGGGTGGATTCGCTCGACGATCTCGACGAGCACTGGCGCCAGATCGAGCGAGGGGAGCTCCCAGACCGCTCCGGAGGCGATGCCTGTTGCCACACTGTCATCGATCCTTCTTATGCCCCGACCGGCGGCCACACCCTCCTGTTCTGGCAATTCGTTCCGGCAGCGGACAAGCTGGCCGGTGGAAAGACCTACGACGACGTCAAGGACGACTATCTGCAGCACATGGCAAACCGGTGGCGTGCATTCGCTCCGAATCTGACACCGGATCACTTCCTTGGCACGTACGCCTACACGCCGGCCGACATCGAGCAGCGCATCGTCAACATGGTCGGCGGGGGGTGCCGGCAGGGCGCCTATACGGGAGGCCAGTGGGGGTATAACCGCCCCTTTCCCGAGGCGAACAGCTACCGGACGCCGATCGAAGGCCTATATCTATGCGGCTCCGCATGCCACCCGGGCGGATCGATCCATTTCGGGCCCGGCTACAACTGCGCGAACGTCTTAGCCGAGGATCTCCGGCTCGAGAAGTGGTGGGCACCGTACCGAGTCCAGGGCAAACCGATGCTGTCCAGTAGCTAGGACCTGCGAGCTTGTGCGAGAGGGGGGATTTGAACCCCCACGCCCTTTCGGGCACCGGATCCTAAGTCCGGCGCGTCTGCCGGATTCCGCCACTCTCGCGATCCCGTGTAGCCGATGGGCAGTATAAGTGGACCCGCCCGCCGAATTGAATCCGACGGTCAGTGCGGCTTGTGTGGGCCGGCGATGGTCTCGAGGGCTGAAGCCACGTTTCTCAGCTGCGCCGGGCTCAGCCTGCCGGTGAAGTGCTCCCGGATTCCCCGGAGGTGGGTCCTGGCGGCGCGAAGCAACGTTCGATGGCCCCGGTCGGTGAGCCGGGCAAGGATGACGCGAGCGTCACCTGCGAAGCGGTCACGCTGGACCAAGCCGTCATCGACCAGGCGATCGACCAGGCGGGTGAGGCCGCTGGGGGACATGAGCACCCGTTCGGCAAGCTCGGTCATCCGCAGACGGCGGTCGGGGGCTCGAACCAGTCGTAGGAGCACGTCGTAGTCACCCAACGAGAGCCCGTGCTCGGCCCGGAGTTCCGAGTCGAGCTTCTCGATGACGTCGTGGTGCGCGTGGAGAAGTGCCTGCCACGCGCGGAGCTCAGCGTCGCTGAGGTTCGTGGGCACCCAGTCACTGTATCAGGGGAAAAGTTGCACATGCAAGGACTCCGGGGGGAGTATATTGTTCGCGATGCAACTATCTGAGAAGCCAGGGGAGTCCGGATGACGGCAGACGTCGTTCCGCACGCGATGGCCGGGCTGGGCGTGGGCCTCGCCCTCGCCAGCGCGCCAGGGCCGGTTCAGGCCGTCCTGATGACCGAAGCGGTGCGAGGAGGTCTCGTCCGCGGGTTCCGGGCGATGGCAGGCGCCAACGTGACGTTCGGCCTCCTCCTCGTTGGCCTGGCGCTCGGGCTCTCGGTCGCGCCGCCGAGCGGGCCGGCGCTTCGCGTGCTCAAGGTTGCCGGTGGAGCGCTCCTGGTCGTTCTCGCCGTCGATGGGTTCCGATCGAGGCACGAGAAGGATGCTCCCTCCGCGACGCGGCGATCCCTGCCGCCGACCGCTCGGGGCGCCCTCGCCGTTCTGCTCAATCCCGGCGCTTGGGTGTTCCTGGGGACGGCGGCCACGTCTCTGCTGGCCGGCGCCGACAGGCTCGGCGGCACTGCCAGCGCGGTCCTCGTGGCGCTGGCCCTGCTGGTGGGGCTGGCCGTCGGAGACGGAACCGTGGTGCTCCTGGGAGGTCTCGGAGTCCGTCGCGCCGGTGACAGGGCCAAACGGTGGGTCCGGTGGATCCTGGCGACCGTCCTCGCTGGGCTCGGCGTGTGGCTGATCGTCGGCGGGCTGATCTCGTGAGGAGGCCGAAATGCTGCGTTCGGTGAAGCTCGCGCAGGTATTCGAGTACCCGGTGCTGGAGCGGTTCTGGCGAGATGCGGACGACCTCGGCTTTCACGGCGTCTGGGACTACGACCACTTCTACGGGATGCGGGACGAGGCGATGCCCACGTTCGAGGGTTGGTCGATGCTGGCGGCGATGGCCAAGGTGACGACTCGGACCCGGATCGGATGCATGGTGACAGGTGTCACGTACCGGCATCCGGCGATCCTGGCGAAGATGGCCGTCTCGGTCGACCACATCTCCGAAGGCCGTCTGGAATTCGGGATCGGAGCGGGATCCCACGAAGGCGAGCACGACGGCTACGGCATCCCGTTCCCACGGGCCGGGACCCGCATCGACATGCTGGACGAGGCCTGCGACGTGATCCGGCGGCTCTGGACCGAGAAGTCCGTGACGCACCGCGGGCGGTCCTGGACCCTCACCAACGCCCTGGCGAATCCCAAGCCGTTGCAGGATCGGGTCCCGATGGTGATCGGAGGTACCGGAGAGCGCAAGACGCTTCGGGTCGTGGCCCGGCACGCGGACGAGTGGAACTTCAGCCCCATCAGGGACCTCGGGGCCGGGGGCCCTCGCGAGTTCATCCGGCTCTCCGCCGTCCTCGACGATCACTGTGCGGCCATCGGCCGAGACCCAGAGCAGATCCGCCGGTCCGTTCAAGTGATGCTCCGTCCCGATGACCGAGGTCAGGTGAATGAGACCCTCCGCCTGGTCGACGAGTTCGAACGGGCCGGGGCCGGGCACGCAATCCTGGGGTTCGCCACCCCGCCTTCGAGCACGCTGCTGAAGTCCCTGGCCACAGCGTGACTACAGACCGATCATTGCCTCCTCGGCCTCTGGGGCCTCAAAGTGGCCGCGGCCGAGTCCGAACCCGAACGTTCCGGGGCCGATGCACAACCCGATCGCACCACCAAGCGGCCACGCCCGGCTGGACCTGATCCGCCGCTTCAGGGCATCGGCCTGGGCCCTGGTGATGTCTCCGTCCGTCAAGGCCTTGTCGACGAGCTCGATGGCTGCATTCTTGATCGCGGTGATGAGCCTGCTCCGAGCCGCGCCGAGGCGGCGGGCCAGCTCGGTCAGGTTCGGCGGGATACCGTTCACGAGGTCACTGACCTCGGCATCGAACCGCTGGAGCAAGGCGTTCGCCTGGTCACTGGTGATCCGGCCCTCCGCGACGGCCTCGTCCAGGTTTGCTTTCTTCGCGGCGCGGATGGCCGCCTCGAGCCCATCGACGGTCTTGTCCTGATCCCGCGCCACCTGGGCAAGGGTCTTCGTTCGCAGCTCTCGGATGAGCTCGCGCTCGGAGAGCCCGAGATAGGTCGCGGCAGCGGTCAGGAGGCCGCCCGCTCGGTGGACGCGGCCCTTCCAGAATCCTCCATGCCGCCCGTACCCGCCGAGACCCAGCCCAAGTGGGCCGTGAAGACCGAACCGCCCCAGGCCCTTCGCCTCGCCGCTGTTGATGCGGTCGCGGATCCGGTCGGCCCGGGCCTTGGCGATGAAGCCGTTGTCCTCGGCCCACTGCACTTCCGCCAGGGCCATGGCCTTCAGGGCCGAATCCAATCTCGATCGTTCGATCCCGAGGCGCCGGGCCACGATGTCCAGGAATTCGCTCCGGGCCTGAGCCTTTGCGCTCCGATGGTCGGACGACGAAGAGGGAGAAGGCGAGGGGGATTGCGACTGACCGACGGCGACACCCGCTCCGATCAGGATCGCGACGCCGACCACGAGGGCGATCACATGGCGCGACCTGAGCATCTGGACTCCTTTCCGTGCACCCGGAACCGTTCCCCGGAGGCGTCAATGCAAGCACCCAGACTTGGGAGTTCCCTGAGAATCTCGAAACAGTTCGCTCAGAGAGTCCACGATTCGCGAGAGCGTCGCCGTGGGAGACTACCTGCGTCGAACCGATCATGGTCGGACTCTTTTCGGCGATCGCGGCCACCCCGGCGGACCTGTACGCGGCCCGCAGCCAGATGGCCTTCTCCCTCGGCTGGCACATCATCGTTGCCTGCCTGGGAGTGGGCTTCCCAGCTCTGGTCCTGATCGCCGAGTGGCGCGCTCACAGGACCGCTGATCCCGCGTATGACCTGCTGGCCCGCCGGTGGGCCAAGGCCCTCGGCGTCCTGTTCGCGGTGGGTGCCGTGTCGGGCACGATCCTCTCGTTCGAGATGGGGATCCTGTGGCCAGGGCTGATGGGCACCTACGGGTCGGTCATCGGGCTCCCCTTCGCCCTGGAAGGGTTCGCCTTCTTCGTCGAAGCCATCTTCCTGGGGATCTATCTGTACGCGTGGGACCGACTCTCGCCGAGGGCCCATCTCCTCAGTGGGATCCCCATCGTGGTCGCGGGTATCACCTCCGCCTTCTTCGTGGTCTCGGCCAACGCATGGATGCAGCAGCCTCGAGGGTTCGATCTGGTCGACGGGCAGGTGACGAACGCGAATCCCTGGGCCGCCATGTTCAATCCGGCCACACCGCCCCAGACCACCCACATGATCCTCGCGGCCCTGATGGTGGCGGGATTCCTCGTCTCGAGCGTCTACGCGGTCGCGATGATGCGCGGGAAGCGTGATCGATACCATCGCCTGGGCTTCGTGCTGCCGTTCGTTCTCGCCGCGGCCGTGACCCCCGTGCAGATCGCCGTGGGGGACTGGGCTGCCCGGTTCGTCGCTGAGAACCAGCCGGTGAAGCTGGCAGCGATGGAAGGCGTGTTCCAGACGGATCGAGGGGTCCCTCTGCATCTCGGCGGGATCGAGGTGGACGGGCAATTGAGGTACGCCATCGAGATCCCGCGCGGCCTGTCGCTCCTGGCCAGATGGGATCCCAACGCCGAGATCCGCGGGCTCGATACCGTGCCTGCCGATGAGCGTCCGCCGGTCACGATCGTTCACCTTTCTTTTCAGGCGATGGTGGGGTGCGGCCTGGCTCTGCTCGCGCTGTCGCTCTGGTTCGGTATCGCGTGGTGGCGGAGGCGTGACGTCCCCGCGTCGCGCTGGTTCTGGCGCGGCGCGGCTGGCAGTGGGGCGCTGTCCGTCATCGCGCTGGAGGCTGGATGGATCACCACCGAGGTCGGTCGCCAGCCATGGATCGTCTACGGCATCCTCCGGACGAGGGACGCGGTGAGCTCGGCGGCGGGCCTCAGGTACGGCTTCTATGGAGTGCTCGCCATCTATGCGGTGCTCACCGTGACCACCATCTACGTCCTCCGCCGGCTCGCCCGAGCGCCACTCCAAGCGCCTCAGGAGCGGGGCGTCCGCACCGATCAGGCCGCATGAGCCTGGCCGACGGCGTGCTGGCGATCACGTGGGTCGGGTTGACCGCGTACGCCCTCTTGGGCGGGGCCGACTTCGGAGGTGGCTTCTGGGACCTTCTCGCTGGCGGGGCTCGGCGTGGAGCCCGACAGAGAGCGCTTATCGAGCACTCCATCGGCCCCGTGTGGGAGGCTAACCACGTCTGGTTGATCTTCGCCATCGTGGTGCTGTGGACGGCCTTCCCTCCCGCGTTCGCCTCGATCGCCTCGACGCTGTACCTGCCGCTTACGGCTGCCGCGTTCGGGATCATCCTGCGAGGGTCCGGGTTCGCCTTTCGCAAGACCGTGGACGACGTGGCCTTGCAGCGGATCTTCGGGGGCGCGTTCGCCATCTCCTCGGTGATCACTCCGTTCTTCCTGGGGGCTGTGGCCGGGGGAATCGCATCCGGCCGGGTGCCACCCGGCAATGCGAGAGGTGACGTGATCACAAGCTGGGTCAATCCCACCTCGATGCTGGGAGGAGTGCTTGCCGTGGGGGTCTGCGCCTACCTCGCCGCTGTGTACCTCACCGGCGACGCCGCGCGATCGGGTTCCCACGACCTCGCGGAGGCGTTCCGCCGGAGGGGTCTGGTGGCCGGCGTGGTCGTCGGGGCGATCGCGCTGAGCGGCATCGCGGTCCTCCGCTCCGACGCTCCCTCCCTGTTCGACGGCCTCACCGGCCGAGCGCTCCCATTGGTCGTGGCCTCGGGGGTCTTCGGGGCGGTCTCCCTGTATCTGTTGTGGCGTCGTCGGTTCGGGTTGGTTCGCGTCACCGCGGCGCTTGCCGTGGTGGCGGTCATCTGGGGGTGGGGGGCGGGGCAGTATCCGTACCTCCTGGAGCCGTCGCTCACGATCGACGAAGCGGCGGCCAATCGCGCCACC
>JBKPAF010000060.1:0-18476 GCA_046726275.1 Actinomycetota bacterium | reverse complement strand
GATTCCGTCCCGACGCTTGTTCTCACCCCAGCCTATTTCCGCCAGTTCACCAGACCGGGGGTCCTCCAGTTCGACGGCGTGGCGGTCCGCCTCAAGCCCGGAGTCGACCTGGGGCGGTTCCGCGCCAAGGTCAACCGCCTGGCAGCCGAGCATCGGGACGAGGTCGGCGACGAGGTGTTCTTCGGAAACCTCCGGGACCACGCGGCCCGGGTCGAGCGAGCAATCCGGCCGCAGTGGACTGCGCTCGCCCTCTTCGCGTTCCTCGCGGCCCTCGCCGCGATGCTGGGGATCGGGCAGATCATCTCCAGGCAGGTCTTTCTCGACTCGAGCGAATACCCGATCCTGCGTGGGCTCGGCATGACCCAATCGCAGTTGATCGGGGCCGCCGCCATCCGCGTGTCCCTGGTCGCCGCCGCGGGCGGCCTGGTGGCGGTGGCCGTGGCCGTCTTGGCGTCTTCGCTGTTTCCGATCGGGCCGGCTCGTTTGGCGGAACCGGATCTAGGACTCTCGGTGAACCTGGCCATCCTGGGAGTCGGGTTCGTCGCGACGGTCGTGCTCCTGCTCATCGTTGCGGCGATACCGGCCCTGCGCGCGGCGTCGGCCCCCGCCGGGGTCGGAGGCCTGGCTGAACTGGGCGGGTCGGAACGGCCGTCGCGACTGGCGGACGGCGCGATGCGCCTGGGACTCAGCCCCACCGCGGCCGCGGGACTCCGGATGGCCCTGGAGCCCGGCCACGGCCGGACGGCCGTTCCCGTGCGGAGCGCGATCATCGGATTGGTCGTGGCGATCGCCACTGTCATGGCAGCGTTCACGTTCGGGACGAACCTCAATCGGCTGGTATCGACCCCCCGGCTGTACGGGTGGAACTGGAACGTGGCCGCGGATGCCGCGTTCGGATCGCTCGGCAGGGATCAGACGCTCGCTGCTCTCGGCTCCAACCGATCGATCGGGGCGATCGCGGGCGGGAACTACGGCGACGTGACAATCGGTGGCCTGCAGATCCCTGCCGTCGGCATCGACGCGCTGAAGGGATCGGTCTTCCCCACCCTCATCGAGGGCCGCTCCCCCGTGGCCGACAACGAGATCGTGCTGGGAACCAGCACCCTCCGCTCGATCCACAAATCCGTGGGAGACGCCCTGGACGTTCAGGTGGCCGGACGAACCAGGGCGATGAGGATCGTGGGGCGAGCCGTCTTCCCGTTCTTCGGACGGGGTTCGTTCACGCCGACGGGACTGGGGGAGGGAGCCGCCACGACGGCCTCCCCCTTTCCGCCATTCGACTTCCCCGGCGCGCCCAGCGGACCCACTTACAACTTCTACCTCGTCCGCTTCTCTCCCGGCGCCGACGTGATGCGCACAGAGTCCCAGCTACGAGAGCAACTCTTCAGCGCGTGCCCGCGCATTCAATGCGTATTCGGTACGGCCCAGCCCCCGACCGACATCACCAACTACGCGCGGATCCGGGCGACCCCCCTGCTCCTGGCGGGGCTCCTCGCGGCGTTGGGTGTAGCCATGATCGCCCACGCCCTCGTGACTGGAGTTCGGCGCCGTCGACGCGATCTCGCCGTTCTCAAGACGCTTGGATTCGTCCGGGGTCAGATAAGCGCAGCCGTCGCCTGGCAGGCGACAACGTTCGCGGCGGTGGGCCTGCTGATCGGGATCCCGCTGGGCATCGCCGTGGGACGGTGGGTATGGACCCTGTTCGCCGATCAGCTTGGTGTGCCTCCCGAGCCGATCGTGAGCGTACCCGCCGTTCTCCTCGCCATCCCGGCGACCTTGCTCGTAGCCAACCTGATCGCGGCGCTGCCCGGACGGATGGCAGGTCGGGTTCGGCCCGCCCCCGTGCTCAGGACGGAGTGACGATGGAACGCGAAAGGCGATGACCACGACGGTCGAAGGGATACCCGTCCGTCGTGCGGCCGCGCGGCCTCAGTTGGAGGTACTCGCGATCTGGCTGATCTCCGGGGCGTCGTTGGCACTCGCCGTGTGGACCCTCGTCTCGGATGCCGGCCAGCCCCTCGCTGAGGTGGTCCGGGACGTGCTCATCCTGGCGTGGGCGCTGGCCGGGGTCGTGCTGGTCGCTCGTCATCCTGGGGATCGCGTGGGCGGGCTGGCGTCCTTGGGCGCCTCGGTGGCTGCGGTCGGAAGCCTGGCCGCATCGCTCGCCTGGCCATGCATAGCCCTGCTGCCGGCGATCGGAATGCACCTGCTCCTCGGCATGCCCACGGGGGATCTCGCAACCCGGCCGAGGCGGGTGACGGCCGTGACCGGATACATAGTCGGCGCTCTCTGTGCTGCAGTGCTGCCCGGAGTGGGGTCCGGGATGCGCGCTGTCGTGCTCGGGGGCGAGATCGCCGTCGGCGCCGTGGTGGGCGGCGCGGGATTCGCCGCGCGGTACCGCCGGGTGGGGCAGGCCGATCAGCGCCGGATGAAGTGGGCAGCGTGGGCGGTCACGGTTGCCGGCGGGCTCGCCCTCGTGGAGACCGCACTTCACGCGTTGGTCGATTGGCCGACTCATGTCGCAGAGGTTGCCGCCGCAGGCACGATCTTCATCCCGCTGGCGTTGGTGATGGGAACCTCGGAACGGCTCGGCCCGGCGATCGACCGGATCCTGACTTCCACGATCCTGTTGGCCGGACTGACGGCGGTGGTCGTCGCCGTCTATGTGGCCATCGTGCTGGGCCTCGGCAGGGTGCCCCACAGAGAGGAGCGGAACCTGCTCGTCCTGTCGATGATCGCCGCGGGCATGGCTGCACTCCTGTATCTCCCGGCCCATGCACGCCTGAAGCGCCTTGCCAGTCGGCTCGTCTACGGCGAGCAACGAGCCCCCGATGAGATCCTGCGTACGTTCGGCAGCCGGCTCTCCCGGTCCGTTCCTCTGGACGAGCTGCTGCTGCAGATGGCCGAGTCGCTCCGCAAGACGCTCGGGCTCCGCCGGGCCGAGGTCTGGACGGCTTCCGCAGGCACGCTGGATCTGGCGGTGTCCGATCCGGAAGCGGACGAACGGCAGGTCTCGTTCAGCACGACAGAGGAGAGCACCATCACCAGGGCAGGGGTCTCCGGCCCGGCGTGGCTGAGGGTGTGGCTGCCCGACCTCCTCGAGGGGCGAGAGGACGCCACCCTGCGGGTGGCCCCCATCACACACTCTGGTGAGCTACTCGGTCTCATCCTGGTGGAGCGGACGCCGGAGGGAGATCAGTTCAGTCACGAGGACGAGCGGATCCTCACCGAGCTCGCTCGGCAGGTGGGGCTCACCCTGCACAACGTCCGTCTGGACTCGGCCCTGCAAGCTTCCCTGGACGAAGTGCGCAGACAGGCGGAGGCGCTGCAGGCATCCCGGGCTCGTATCGTGGCCGCGGCGGACGCCGAGCGCCGTCGCATCGAGCGGAACCTCCACGACGGAGCCCAACAGCACCTGGTGGCTCTGGCCGTCAAGGTGCGCCTCGCCCGGCAACTGGGCGAGAGGGACCCAGCCAAAGCCAACACGGTCCTCGAAGAACTGGGCGGCGACCTGGAGGACGCCCTGCAGGAGCTCCGGGACCTCGCCCATGGCATCTATCCCCCGCTGCTCGCGGACAAGGGCCTGGCGGAGGCGCTCGCTTCAGCGGCGCGCCGGGCGGTGGTGCCCACAGAGGTCCGGGCGAACGGTCTCGGCAGATATCCCCCCGAGGTCGAGGCCGCCGTCTACTTCTGTTGCCTCGAGGCCCTGCAAAATGCCGCGAAGCACGCCGGGGAAGGGGCTCGGGCAACCGTCCACGTATGGGAGCAAGCTGGGGGACTGCTGTTCGAGGTGGCCGACGACGGCGCCGGATTCGACGTCCGTCGCACCGGCGCGAGCGCGGGATTCACCAACATGAACGACCGGGTGGGAGCGATCGGAGGGACCCTCCGGGTCGAGTCGGCGCCGAGCCGTGGCACGAAGGTGGCCGGAGCTATCCCTCTGGCCGAGCTCCCGGGATCGAGTCGGTGACCGGTTCAGGCTGGTCCCGCGGGGCCGCCCTGAAGGAACGCCAGGACGGCCATCACCCGGCGGTGGACATCCGTTTCGTCCGAGAGGTTGAGCTTGTGGAACAGCGAGTTGATGTGTTTCTCCACGGCCCGTTCCGTGAGGAACAGGGCCTTGGCGATGGCGGCGTTGTTCTTCCCCTGAGCCATCTGCGCGAGGACCTCTCGCTCCCTCTCGGTGAGCTGTCCGAGCGGCGAGTGGGCCATCCTGTCCTTCCTGGCCACCAGACCCTCGACCACCTTCGGGTCCAGGACGGAGCCGCCCCTGGAGACCTCCCGGAGCGCCCTCACCAGCTCGTCGATGTCGGTAACGCGCTCTTTGAGGAGATACCCGAGGCCTGCGGCTCCGTCCTTCAACAACTCGTATGCGTAGTCTTCCTCGGCGTATTGCGAGAGCACGACCACGCCCGTGTCAGGATGGTCGGCGCGGATCCTTCGGGCAGCGTCGATCCCTTCGGTGCTGTGGCTCGGAGGCATGCGGATGTCGGTCAGGACCACGTCCGGATGCTGGTCTTCCACGGCCGCAAGGAGCCCGTCGAGATCCGGGACAGTGGCCACCAGCTCGACCTCGTCCACGGCAGCCAGCAGCGCCGCCGTGCCTTCCCGGACGAGGAAGTTGTCCTCGGCGAACACCACACGGAGCACCATGCTGGGATGGTATACACCCGGGGCTTCGGTGGAGCCCTGCGGACGGCGAGCGGAAGAGAGACTGGATCGTGACCATCAGAGTGGTTCTCGGGGACGACAACGTCCTGGTGCGGGAGGGCGTCAGGGCGCTCCTCGCCGCGACCGACGGGATCGATGTAGTCGGAGTGGCCGAGGACGCGCCGACGCTGATGGCCGCCGCCCTCGAGCATCGGCCGGACGTCGTGGTGACGGACATCAAGATGCCGCCCAACTTCCAGCTGGAGGGCATCGAGTGCGCTCACGAGATTCGGCAGAAGCTCCCCGGAACAGGGGTGGTCGTCCTGTCGGCGCACGACGACGAGGCCTACGCGTTGGCGCTGCTCGGCGGCGGCGACCACGGTCTGGCCTACCTGCTGAAGGATCGGCTCGGACAGGGGGACGAGCTCCCCCGCGCCATCAGGGAGGTCGCGGCGGGAGGCTCCGTGATCGATCCAACCATCGCGGCCCGCCTTTCGGGAAGCCAGGTGCGATCCGACGTTGACCGGACGATCCTCGACCTGATGGCGAAAGGATCGGGTTACGCCGAGCTGGCTCAGGAGCTCGGGACGACCCAGGAGGCCATCGATCGCATGGTCACGGGCCTCTTCCAGCGTCTGGCCGCGGAAGGTAACGTCGACGTGTTCAAGCGTCTGCATTCCGCCGTCGTCGATCGGGAGGCCTCCGCCCGGACGCTCCGGTCGTTCGTCCCCGCGCAGCTCGCCGCCAGACTGGCTTCAGGGGAGGAGGTGAACGCCCAGCAGGAGATGGACGTCACCGTCCTGTTCTCGGACATCCGCGGCTTCTCCAGCTTGGCAGAGCAGCTCCCGGCCAGGGACGTGGCCGGGATCCTCGCCCGGCACCTGTCGGCCATGGCCGAGATCGTCCTGGAGTACAGAGGAACGATCGACAAGTTCGCCGGTGACGGGGTCATGGCCGTCTTCGGGGCACCGGACCCGCTCCCCGACCATGCCGAGCAGGCGCTTCGATGTGCCCTGGCCATGCAGGCGCGTCAGCGTCAGCTCAATCGAGAGACGGGAACCGAAGGGCTCCCCGAGCTGGGCATCGGGATCGGCGTCAATACCGGGACGGTGATCGCGGGGACGGTTGGAGGCGGAGGCCGCCTCGAGTACACGGTTCTCGGGGATGCGGTCAATCTCGCCCAGCGGCTCCAGGCCGAAGCCGAGGCCGGCGAGGTGTTGGCGACTGCCGCGTCGATCCGTTCCACCCGAGGCATTCGATCGGAGCCGATCGGCTCCAAGCAAGTGAAGGGCCGCAAGGAGCCTGTAGAGACGTACCGCGTCCTGGAAGCTCAGGGAACCGAGTCCGGGGCCGGGAGGATGCGGTGAATCGCCGTCTCGGTCCCGTTCGCCCTGGGTAAGAGAATCCCGAGCGGCACCGCGAGCTCGCCCGTATGTCTTCAGGGGGCCACGATGACCAGACGACGCATCCTGTTGGTCGAGGACGAGGACTCGATCGCCGAGCCGCTGGCGGCTGCCCTGGAGCGCGAAGGATTCACCGCGGTCGTCGCGCAGACGGCCACGGAGGGTCTCGACGCGTTCAAGACCCGATCACCGGACCTCATCCTGCTCGACGTGATGCTGCCCGACGGGGACGGCCGGGAGCTCCTGCGCCAGATCAGGAGCGTGTCTCGACTCCCGGTCATCATGCTGACCGCACGCGGTGAGGAGATGGATCGGGTCATCGGGCTGGAGCTCGGCGCCGACGACTACGTGGCCAAGCCGTTCAGCGCCGCAGAGCTGATCGCCAGGATCCGCGCCGTGCTTCGCCGAACCGCCGCCCCCGCTCCCGCCGAGCGTTCCGACCTGGAGATCGGGGACGTGAAGCTGAGCCTGGACACCCGGGAGGTCACCAAGGCCGGACAGCCCCTCCAGCTCACCGTGAAGGAGTTCGAGCTCCTCAGGATGCTCATGGAGGAAGCCGGCAGGGTCGTCCGCCGGACGGACCTGATGGACGAGGTATGGGATCCGAACTGGTACGGATCCACCAAGACGCTGGACGTCCATGTCAGCTCCCTCCGAAAGAAGCTTGGTGACGACCCCGCTGAGCCGCGTTACATCAAGACGGCAAGAGGCGTCGGTTTCCGCTTCGCTTCGCCGGAGGACTTTGCGGGGTGAGCCTTCGCGCGCGGCTGATGCTGGCCGCAACTTACGTGCTGACCGTAGTGGTGCTGGCGCTCGAGATTCCTCTCGCCATCACCATCGAGCGGAGTGCCAACCGGGACATCGAATCGACCATCCTCAGCCATGCTGCGCTCGTCGCGGCCCGGATCAACGACGACGTGCCGAGCGCGGGGACGGATCCGGCCATCCCGCCCAAACCACCGCCGGCGATCGCCGACATCGTGGCGGGCACCGCCAGGTCGACGGAGGCGAGGATCATCGTGACGGACCGGTTGGGACGAGTACTGGTCGACAGCGACGGGATGGCCGCCGTTGGGACGCAGTACGCCACCGCCGGGCGGCCGGAGTTTCGGGCAGTGTTCTCGGTGCCGGGCGGGACGATCGACGTACGGCGAAGGCCCAGCGCCGACCTCGGCGAAGACCTCCTCCTGGTCACCGTCCCCGTGGTGCACAACCGCGAGGTGGTGGGGGCGGTCCGTATCGGCGAGGAGCTGGGAGAGCTGCGCGGGCGTATCCATAGGAGCTGGCTGGGACTGGGACTGATCGGCCTGGCTGCCATCCTCGCCGGCCTCCTCCTCGCCTGGCTGATGGCGGTGGCTCTCGCCCGGCCCATGCGCCGGCTGTCGGACGCCGCCAGGAAATTGGGGCGTGGCGATCTGGGCACCCGGGCCTCCGTAGAGGGGCCCAGGGAGGTGGCCACCCTGGCGCAGTCCTTCAACTACATGGCCGAGACCCTGTCCGCCAACGTCGGCGCCCAGCGCGACTTTCTGGCCAACGCCTCTCACCAGTTGAGGACTCCGCTCACCGGGCTCCAGCTGAGACTCGAGGCCATCGAGCAGGAGGGGGGATTCGCCGGACAGCAGGCGGCCAAGGCTCAGGCTGAGGTGACGAGGCTGAACGAGCTGGTCGAGGACCTCCTGGAACTGGCCAGGGCCTCCTCGGTCGACACGAGCGGTGAGCAGGTCGACCTGGGCGAGGTCGCTCGGGCGGCCGTGGACCGATGGACGGGGCCGGCTGCGAGGACGGGGAAACGGATCATGGAACAGATCACCACGCCGGTACCCGTGTGGGCCAACGCGGACGACCTGGGTCATGTGCTCGACAACCTGCTCGAGAACAGCATCCGATATTCGTCCGAGGGAGGGGAGATCACCGTGCAGGCGAAGAGCGACGGTCAGCAACTGCTCATCGTGTCCGATACCGGTCCGGGGATCCCACCGGCGGACCGCGAACGGATCTTCGAACGCTTCTACCGAGGTACCCACGGGCGAAAGGCCGGCCCGGGGACGGGGCTCGGCCTGGCGGTGGTGGCCGAACTGGTACGGCGTTGGGGCGGGGAGGTCCGAGTGGCCGATCGGCCCGGCATGTGCATCGAGGCCGCGTTTCCTCTCCCCTCTACTGTTTCTTAACCTTCCCCTTGCCTTGACGTTGCTTGTCTCCATCGATGTCTGGTGGGGCCCTCCGTAGCATTGCTCCCGATGAAAAGGATCAAGCTATTCGCCCTCGCGGTGGCCGGGGTGATCCTGCCAGTTGCTCTGGTCTTCAGCGCGTACCTGATCGCCTCCGGCTCCATCGGCGTGGCGGGAACGGTGCCCCCGGTTCCCCAGCACCGCGTGACGGATAAGGCCGCCCCCTCACCGAGCCCGAGTAACGCCAGTTCCAAATCAGGACAGAGTGGCGGATCGGACGACCGCAGCGGGTCGGGGAGATCGGGAGATTCCGAAGACTCGGACAACTCGGGAAGCGGGTCGGACAACTCGGGCAAGAGTTCGGGCGACGATTCGTCGAACTCCGGTCCGGGAGGAGGCGGCTCGGACAACTCCGGACCCGGCTCCGGTAACTCCGGAGGGGGCTCCGGCGGCGACGACTGATCCCTCGATCCCTCGCTCAGATCTTCGGGAACTCCAGCGAGAGGACTTCGTGCTCCCCCGTACGGTCTGACCCCTCGATGAGGTCTGCCTGAGCCATCGCGGCTTCGCCGAGCGCTCTCGTGTCGACTCCCCGGTGCGGTGAAGGGTAACGCAGGATTCGGCCCGCCCCTCGACGCAGCAGGGTGTACGCACCATGCCGGTTTCCCCTAAGGAGGTGGGTGTAGCCCGCGCCGAGCTGCGACATCCCCTTGAAGAACTCGGCCTCCGGAGTCTCCTTCTCCTGCTTCCAACAGGTCTCCCAGGCCTCATGGGCCGGGAAGAACCGCTCGCCGTTGAAATGCTCGATGGCCAGTCTGTGGTTCTCCGCGACCGGCAGTGAGTCGTAGTCCTCGAGCTCAAGGCGATTCTCGGCCTTCCAGGGGAGAGGCCGCCCCAGCTCATCTCGAGGTCGCTTGGGCTTGGGCGGGGCGTTCGGGTCACGGCGGCGTCCGGGCTTGGCTGCCGGGGTTCTCCTCGAGGCCATCGCGGCCATGCTAAACGGTCCACTACCCGGGTCGGGGAACCAGCCTCGTACCCGTCGCCTTCCAGCTGGCGACCACATCGACACCGGGCGCGATTCCGAGGCGATGCAGGGACTCGTCGGTCAACTCCGCGACGACCGTGGGGACACTTCCAACGGTGATGCGGACTCGATTGCCCACACCCACCACCCGTCGAACCGGGCCTCCCAGCCTGTTCAGGGCCGAACCTTCCGGCGCCCGGCCCGACAGGGCGACGTCCCAGGGGAACACCACGACTCCCACCGGGCCCGTAGCCGGCTCGGTGCTCAGGAAGACGGCGCTCCCCTCCGTCGAGCGGATCTCGGTGAGGTCCCCTCGCGGAGTGGCGACCCCGGGGAAGAAGTTGACTCCGGTGAGCGCAGCGACGAACGGGGTCACGGGACCTTCCAGCAGCGAATGGCTCTCCCCCGCTTGCACGATCCGCCCGTCCTCCATCACGGCCACGCGCTCGGCCAGGCCGACCACGTCGGAGAAGTCATGAGACACGACGATGGTCGGAAGGGCGAAGTCCTTCAGGTGGTTCCACAGCTCGACACTCACCCGTGCCTTCGTCTGAGGGTCCAGCGCCGAGAGGGGTTCGTCGAGGAGGAGCACGACCGGGTCCGCTGCCACTGCCCTGGCCACGGCGACCCGCTGGGCCTCCCCACCCGAGAGCGCCCGAGGTCTGGCCCGCGCCAGATGCTCCAGACCGAACCGCTCGAGCATCCCCGCCGCCTTGCGGCGCCTGTCCGAGCGTGACGGAGGGGGCCCACCCGTTCCCCGCCCCGATCGCCCGGCCGAGCAGCCGAAGGCCACGTTGTCCAGCACGGACAGGTGGGGGAACAGCGCGAGATCCTGGAACACGACCCCCACCCCTCTCCCCTCCGGAGGAACGTGGAGACCGGTGGCGGCGTCGAACCAGGCCTCGTCGCGAAACGAGATCCGGCCAGCCTCAGGCCGGATCAAGCCGGCGATCGCCTTGAGGAGCGAAGACTTCCCCGCTCCCGAGGGCCCCACCAGGGCCAGGGACTCCTGACCGAGCTCGATGCGCGCCCGCAGGCTCAGGCGGCTCAGGCGATGGCGGATGTCGACGAGGAGGTTTCCAGCCATGACGGATTCGGCTCGCGAAGCAGCAGCTTGATGCCGACGAACAGGCCGGCGCTCACGGCGACGAGAAGAGCCGCAATGGCAATGGCCACGTCGAAGTCCTCGGCGAGCTCCGTGAAGACGGCCACCGGGAGGGTCTGCGTCGTTCCCGAAAGGGTGCCCGCAAACATCAGGGTCGCTCCGAACTCACCGAGGGATCTCGCCCACGCGAGCCCGGCTCCCGCGGAGAGCCCGGGTCTGGCCAGGGGAAGGGCAACCCGGAAGAACGTGCGGGCCGGACCGGCCCCCAGGGTCCGGGACGCGGCCAGCAGTTGTGAGTCCAGGACCTGAAACGTCGCGACCGCCTGTCGCATGTAGAACGGCAGCGACACGAAGACCAGGGCCATGATCACCGCGACCGGCGTGAAAGAGATCGTGATCCCGAGCGAACGGAGGAGGCCGCCAAGGAGGCCCTCCCGGCCGAAGGCCAGGAGGAGACCGATCCCGGCCACCGGTGGCGGCAGCACGAGCGGCAGCTCGAGGACCGTGGTCAGGAGGACGGATGGGCCTCCTGGCCTCGAGGCCAGCGCGTAGGCGGCGGGCGTCCCCAAGAGAAGGATGATCGCCAGAGCGATCAGCGTTGAGCGCAGGCTCACGCCCAGAGCGTCGAGAGCCACGCTCGAGCTGAGTTGGGCTACCAGCCGGCCGGGAGGTACACGGGCGAAGATGGCAATGATCGGCAAGAGGATGAACCCCACGAGGACCGCCACAGCCAGAGCAGTCGAGGCTGCCCAAAGGCGATCGACCCTTCGCGCAGTCCACATCCTCAGGTGGCGGACGGCCGAGCGAACCCCGCCTCCGCCAACACATGTTGGCCGACGGCCCCAAGGACGAAGCCCTGGAACCGGCGAGCGAGGGTGAGATTGGGACTCGACCGGATGACCGCGATCGGGTACGAGGCGATCACCTGGGCCTCGTCCGGGACACGCAGCGCCCGGACCGAGTCCCCAGCGGCCCTGGCGTCGGTCACGTAGACGAATCCGGCATCGGCCTCGCCCAGGCGGACCTTTGTGATCACTCCCATCACGTTCTCCTCGTTGCTCACCACGTTCGCCAGGGCACTCGTCGAATAGGCCGGGCCGTACAGAACATCCAGGTTCGCCAGGACCTTCCGGGTGTAACTGCCCACCGGCACGGTCTCGGCCCCGATGACCAGCTTGACCCCCTTTCTGGCCAGGTCTCTCGGCGAGCGGATCCGTGCGGGATTCGATGGAGGCACCACCAGCACCAGCCGGTTGGTGGCGAAAGCGCGCGGCGACTCGACCAGCCCTGCCTCGAAGAGCTGGTCGCCGTACTTCGAGCTGGCCCCGGCGAACACGTCGCCCGGGCTGCCCTGCTCGATCTGGACGACCAGCGCGTCGGTGCCCCCGAACGAAAACCGGACGTTCACATCCGGATGAACCCTGGTGAAGTCGGCGGCGATCTTGGGGAGGACGCGGTTGAGGGAGGAGGCGGCGAGGACGGTCAGGGTGGTGGTATTGCTGCCCGAGGCCGATCCGCCGCAGGCGGCTGCCGTCGCGCTGAGCGCCGCGGCAAGCGTCAGCCGCGCCACCACCTTGCTTGCCTCGAACGGGTGGCTCACCGGGCCGGTCCGTCCTCCCGGCTGACCATCACGGACGTTGCTTTGATGGTTGCGACCACACGCACTCCCGGCGCCAGTCCGAGTTCCTCCACGGCGTCGCGGGTTATGGCGGCGGCGAGGACGAAGGGTCCAGCTCTGATCTCGATGAGCGCCATGACAGTGTCGGACTCGACGTTGGTCACCACTCCCGCCAGTCGATTGCGAGCGGACAACCGAGCCCCCGTGAAGGCCCGGGGAGAGCGTCCCGACAATCGCTGGACTTCAGTCGCCGGAATCCGGCGGTGATTCGCGCTATCCCGGGTCGTGCGGATTCGGCCCTCGCGGTCCCAACGCCGCAGGGTGTCGACGCTTATGCCGAGAGCATGCGCCGCCTCACCCGCCGATAGCGTCCGACCGGCACCCCGGCGGGAGCCGTCGGCGGCACGCGGTGAGCCCATTCACCTATGTTACACCTATGCGATGCCTGGGTAAATCCCCTCTTCGCGCGAATGAGCCCCTGACCGCTCCACCGGTGGAACCAGTCGTCCTACGTGCGCCCGACTACGACCCGGCTGACTTCGACCCCGCCCTTCGTGCTCCGGACGTCTCGGAAGCCGGCGCGGCGAACGATCGTGGCCACATCGCGCGAGCGATCAGGGCTGACCTCGACCAGCAGCCATCCCCCAGCCCGCAGCCACGCCGGAGCGTCCGCGGCCACCCTTCGGACGATGCGATCCCCGAGGGGTGAATAGTCGGTGAGCGATTCCTCCGGCTCGAACTGCAGGATCTCGTACGGCAGCGTTCTCATCTCCCGCCGGCCCACGTACGGCGGATGGATCGTAACGACGTCCACCGTACCCATGAGGCTGCGCGGAACGGGCTGGAACAGGTCTCCCTTCAGGAACCTCACCTTCTTCAGTCCGAGCTGCGCGGCGTTGCGGCGGGCCAGCGCGACCGGGCGAGCCGCGACGTCGACGCCGATCACGGTGGCGGACCGGATCGCCGAGGCAACCGTCAACGCAACGGGGCCGATCCCCGTCGCCAGGTCGACGTGCACCGGCTTCCTCCTCCCGCGGAGACGCCGTACTGCCTGGTCGGCCATCCACTCGCTGGACTGCCGGGGGATGAACGCACCACGGGTCACTTCGAGCGTCAGGTCGTGGAAGGTGGCCTTACCCGTTATGTAGGCGTTGGGCTCACCGGCGGCTCGCCTTCGGACGAACCGCTGGAAGCGGCTGGTTGCGGCTGCAGGAAGCTCCTCGTCGTCGCCCGGCGTGCGCCCGAGGACGAACTCCAGGAGCTCCTCCGCGTCGGCCATCTCCTTGCCAGCATGGACGTGGTCGAACGACTTGGACTCCTTGAACGTTCTCTCGGCCTGTTTGAGGACCTGACGAGCCGTTGGCACGGCGCGCATCATACCGATCCCCGCGACCGCAACCACACCCGGGAGACCTGCCGGCCGGCACCTCGCGCTTCCGTGGGGAAGTGGCCTCTACAATGGCGAAGCCATGACTGCGAAGAACCCGAAGTTGCGGCCGGTGTCGGCGATCGACTACGCAGGTCAGCCGGAGACCACCGAGAGGATCCGCTTGACGGCCGACCGCATCCTGATCCGAGTCCCGGACGACACCGAGCGGCGTTCCAAGGCCGGACTGGTCATTCCGGCGACCGCCGCTCCCCACATGAAGCGGTGTGAATGGTCCGAGGTCGTCCTGATCGGACCCGAGACCCGGAACGTGAAGCCCGGAGACCGGGTCCTGTTCCTTCCCCAAACCGGACTGGAGGTGGAGGTCAGAGGGGAGACCTTCCTGTTGCTCAGGGAACGGGACGTGCAGGCTATCGCCTCCGATCGCGACGACCCTCACGCGGGCCAGTATCTCTAGCCCGTCTCGGGCCCCAATCCCATCCTGTAGACGCACACATCCGAGCTTTCGTCGATGAGCATCACCTCGTCGACGCCGCGCGCGAGAAGCGCCTCCCAATCCCCGCCCAGCCAGGCCTCGGCGGCTTCCTGGCTCTCGAAAGGCGAGGAAGTGCCCACAGGGTCCTCGTTCTCGTCGAGATACCGCCACACGAACATCTGCGCCTACTTGATCAACCGGGAGAGCCGCCGGTCGGCAAGGATCCGGCCGGCGGTCTGACACGTGGGGCAGTAGGTGACCTCATGTGATTCGTACGAAACGCGACGTAGGTCCGAGCCACAGACCGGGCACGGCGTTCCGTACCGCCCGTGGACGATCCAGTGGTCCCCGATCTTCGGTGGCAGTCCTGCCGGCCGGCGGCGCTCGACCTGGAGCCCCTCGGTCAACACGCCGTGGATGCTCTCGAGGAGACGACGGCGTTCCTCATCGGTGAGGGACGCGAGCGACCGGAACGGTGACAGCTTCGCACGGTGAAGGATGTCGTCTGAATACCCCCTGCCGATGCCGGCAACCAGTCGCTGATCGCGAAGCATGGCATGCAGGCGGCGCGCGTCGGTCCCACACATCACCAGCGATCGGAACTCCTCAGAGAAAGGATCGGGACCGAGCTTGGCCATCGGTCCATCGTCGCCGGGGGCCAGCACCCACCAACCCGCCTTTCGTTCCGTCCCGAACTCCTTGACCAGGACTGCGGGATCTCGGTCGAACCGGAGCCGGACGACCGATCCCCTTGGTCGAGAGTTCACCGAACCGGAGCCCAAATCGACTCGTCCACCCTGGGAAAGGTGGATGGCCAGGCGATAACGTTCGATCTCGAAGACGAGGAACTTCCCGCGGCGGCCAACGCCATCGAGTCGTTTTCCCTCGAGGTCCTCAGAAGAGGGGGTGACCGTCTTCAGCGCCGAAAAGGACAACGGCTCGGCCCGCACGAAGACGGCACCCGACAGCCGGGCGTCGATGCGTTCGGCCAGCGCCTGGACTTCGGGAAGCTCGGGCACGAAGCTCAGTGTAGGCGCCGCCAACCAGGGTGAGAGTGCTCGGCAGGTCGGCTTGCTCAAGAGCCGTGAGCGGGGGGACGATACCAGGACCATGCGGTTGCTCCCACGACTGTTTGCCGTGGCGGCGATCATCGCGGCTACCTTCGTCCCCGCTCGGGCAGCCTACGCCTTCAGCGACGTTCCCAGCGGCTATTGGGACTACGCAGCCATCCAGTACGTTGCCTGGACCAATACGTGGATGCAGGATTACGGCCCCGACACGTTCAAGCCGACGAACAAGGAGACCCGGGGCTTTCTCGCCCGGGCACTCGTTCTCGCCTACGCCCCAGACGAGCCGCCCGATCCCTCGATCACCTTCCCCGACCTCGCCCCCGACCACCCGCTCTATCCGTACGCCAACGTGGCAGTGAAGCTCGGGTGGATCCCGAAGTATCCGAGTGGCAAGTTCGGTCCGGGAGATCCGGTGGTGGGGAGCTTGCTGGACTTTTCGCTGATCAAGGCCACCGGGCTGTTCACGGCACCCCTGGCGGGGCTGGCCGCCATCCACGAGGCCGACGGCACGCCATACGTCGTCTCGGAGCGATGGCCCCACATGATGCTGGGGCACTACCTCGGACTCCACTACAACCACTCGAACGAGAAGCAGGACTTCGGGGCCAGGTCGCGGATAAATCGCGACGAAGTCGCGTACTCGCTGTGGAAGGCGAAGACCCTGCCTCAGTGGAAGATCGATTCCACCGTCCGGTACAACGACATCACGCTGATCGGGCTCGGAGACGCGAAGCGGGTGAAGCATGACCTGACCCAGGAGGCTCTCGATCAGGTCGGCTATCCATACATCTGGGCTGGGGAATGGAACGCCAAGACGCCACCGGGATACTGCTGTGGCTCACAGCCCCAGGGCGGGTTCGACTGCTCGGGGTTCGTCTGGTGGGTGATGAAGAGATACGAGGACGGATACAACGCGGCCAAGTACCGCGTGTACCCGGGCTGGTCCCTCCACGATCGATCCAGCCGGTACATGGCCAAGAACACCGGGACCCACATCGGGTTCGCCAACCTCCGGGTAGGCGACCTGATGTTCTTCGCCTCGAACGGGGGGAAGCAGTGGTCCGACGTCGATCACGTCGGCCTGTACGCGAGCAACGGCTGGATGATCCACTCATCGGGGAGCGTCGCCGGACCGGTGATCGAGTGGGTGGCCGACGGCTACTACCGCGATCACTTCGTGTGGGGCCGCCGGCTCATCGGCGTCGCCCCCAAGAGCGGGTCCACCCCACTCAGCGAGCTGACCGCGGGTGACCCTGCCTAGGGCTTTCCGATCACCCGCTCGACCGCCTCGAGGAGCGCGCCGAGGCTGAACGGGCGACGAAGCTCGGCGTCCACCGGGACCAGCGCGAGCTTCTGGGTCTCCCCCTTCGGAGCCATGAACACGACCACCTTGACGGACTTGAGCTTCTGGTCCTTGCCGACCCTTCGAAGGACGTCCCACCCGTCCTCGTCGGGCAGCTCGGCGTCCAGGATCAGGAGGTCGTAGGGATGCTTGCGAAGCAGCTTCAGCCCTTCGGCGCCGCTCGCCGCCTCGTCAACCTCGTATCCGGCCAACTGCAGGCGGAGCACGGGCTGTCGGAGATGCTCCGGACGGTTGTCGATGAGGAGGATCCGCTTCTTCGCCATGGGATGCCGGAGCGAGAGTACGGGTTCCGGGCCTGTGGGGAAAGCCACTGGCCGGGAGTGGGGAATGGGTTTGACACGCGTGACGGGTCCACCTACGCTCCCCGTGGGCTGCTACGGCAGCCCATTGTTATGCGCAGGCCAGAGGGAGGGTTCAAGAGGCGAATCGGGCGGCTGACGGGGGCCGTGTTGATCGCGGTGTCCCTGGCCGTCGGTTCCACCACCGTCTCCTCGGCCCGTCCCACCAGGCAGGACCTCGCGGAGGCCAAGGCGAGGCTCCTCGCACTCAACCAGCGGCTTTCCCAGCTCGTAGAGCAGTACGACGCCGCCAAGCTCGCGCTCCGCTCGGTCGAGAACCAGCTCGCTGACGCGAAGAGCCGGGCCCAGAGGGCTCGGGCCGAGGCAGACCGGGCCCGCGCCTACTTCTCGACCCGGGCTCGTGGCGCCTACGAGGGTCTCGGCTCTGGGATCGATGTGCTGCTCGGCGCGACGACCCTTTCCGAGTTCACCGACCGGATGGAGTTCCTGAACAGCGTGGCCCGCGGTGACGTGGACGCCGCGACCCGAGCCGATGTGGCGAAACAGCGGGCCAGGGAAGCCTCCGCTGAGCTCACCCGGGCGCTTCATCGCAGACAGTCGTTGGTCCGCACGCTGGACGCCAGGCGGTCCGACATCGAGGGCGGGATCGCCCAGCAGGCCGCGCTGATCCAGAGGCTGGAGAAAGAACTGTCGAAGCCGGTCGTTCGACGGATCATCGCCCAGCCTGGACCCCCTCCGGTCGATCATGCCGGACCCGGGCCCCCGGGCGGGGGTGGAGGCGGCCCCTCCCCCCAGCCGCCACCACCGAACCCGCCGCCTCCGCCGAGCGGGCGAGCGTCGATCGCGGTCCGCGCGGCCTACTCCGCGATCGGAGTTCAATACAAGTGGGGAGGGTCGAACCCAAAGGAAGGGTTCGACTGCTCCGGTCTGACCATGTGGGCATGGGGCCAGGCAGGCGTTCCGCTCCCTCACTCGTCGGCCGCCCAGTACGCCGTCCTCCCACACGTGGACAGGAGCCAGCTGAAGCCCGGCGACCTGCTCTTCTTCTACCGTCCCATCTCCCACGTGGCCATGTACGTGGGGAATGGTTACATGATCCACGCCAAGCATCCGGGGACCAGGGTGGCCAAGGAGAGGATCTCTTCGTACTACTGGGCCGTGTACGTGGGTGCCGGCCGTCCCGGCTAGGAATCTCTCGGAACGCTAGCCCGCTCGATCCGCTGCGGTCCGGGCGGCCTCAAGCAATACCTGATGGGTCTGGGCCGAGCCGGCAAGGATGTCTCCAGAAAGATAGCCCGAACCGCCCTCCCAGTCCGTCACGACCCCGCCCGCCTCCTCGACCAGCAGAGCCCCGGCCGCCACGTCCCAGACCGAGAGGTTGAGCTCGAAGTAGCCGTCGAACACGCCGCTCGCGACCCAGGCCAGATCAAGCGAGGCCGCACCCGCCCGGCGAACGTCCTCGGTTGCGGCGAGGACGCGCTCCAAGGCGGCGGTGTATCTCGGGGCGAGGTGTTTGGCCCGGAACGGGAAGGCCATCGCGATCACCGCTCGGTCGGGTGGTCGCTGACTCACGTGGATCCTTCGATCGCCCGACCAGGCACCCTGCCCACGGGCAGCAGAGAACGCCAGACCGAGGATCGGGCCCTGGACCGCGCCGACAATCGGCCGGTCGCCTTCGATCAGAGCCACGGAAACAGCGACGACGGGAAACCCCAGAAGGAAGTTCGTCGTCCCGTCCAGAGGATCGACCGCCCAGAAGCGATCGCCTCGTTCGCCTCCGCTCTCCTCGGCCAACACATGAATCTCAGGAGTCTCGAGCCGGAGGAAGGAGCGGATGGCCTCCTCGCTCTCCCGATCGACCGCCGTGACATAGTCGCCGGCGCCCTTCACCTCACCCGTGGCGGCATGTTCGGC
>JBKPAF010000059.1:0-79493 GCA_046726275.1 Actinomycetota bacterium | reverse complement strand
CCGGCGACGTGGAACGTGTCGTAGAGCTCCTTCGCCTCCTTCTCGTCCAGCGCGTTCGCCCAGCCGTACTTGAACTGGTCGAACGTGAGCGTGATCGCGCGGCCGCGCGTGAGCGGGTTGACCAGGAACGGGCCCGCCACCTTAAGCGCGGAGGCCGGCAGAGGCAGAACGCCGCGGAAGATCCCGGGGTCGATCGCTACCGTGGCCGCCGAGAGGCCCCGGCCCGCGAGCATCTGCGCCAGCAAGCCCCCGGTCGAGTGCCCCATTACCGCTGGTTTCTTGTCCAAGGCAGTGATGATCTCGGTGGTGTGATCGGCGACCTGCTTCAAGGTCTTCTTGGCGAGGACGTCCGGCCTCGCCCGGGCCTCTTCAACCGTTTCCGGATCGTCTGGCCAGTCCGGCGTCAGCGGCGCGTAGCCGGCCTGCTTAAAGAACTCCGCCCAGTTGGCCCAGCTGCTCGGCAGCAACCAGAGGCCGTGGATGAAGACGACCGGGGTGTTGCCAGAGGCGTTGGCCGCCTCGATCTCCCGGTTCTCCCGCTCGGAAATTGGCGCCATGACGAACTCCCCTCCGGCCGGGTGAAGTCAACCCGATCCTATCGAAGTGATTGAGTCGGTGGGAGCGGACCCGGGCTCTCCGCCTCAGGCAGGTTCCGAGCGGTGCGTGCGTCGCCAGCCCCACAGCATCAGGACAGCAGCAAGAAGGCCAGGAAGGCAATGCACAGCGAGCACTCCGGCCAAGCTGGGTCCACCCCAATCGTTGCGGTACGACGACGGATCGCTGTAGTCGATGAGCACGAGCTCGGCGATGGCGCGTACGACGAGGTACGTGCCCACCAAGTAGCCGAGGATGATGAATGCCTTCCGCACAACTCCCGACTGTATGAAGATCTAGCGGGAAATCCATTCATCCACGGGATTGAGAACCCCCAAGATTCGTGCAATGTCTCTTCCCCGCACGTGGACAGGCCGATGCACGCAGGTGTGGACCAGTGTCCAGGGAGGTCGCCTGGGGAGGCGCCAGCCAGAGCCGTGTTTCGTTGGCCAGACGAGGGCGTAGTCGGCAACCTCCTCCCAGCCGTCTTGCCCAACGGTGTAGTGCGAGCGACCTGGGAACTCGTAGAAGTCAGTGACCGCCTTCGACCTCCGGTAGTGGTGCACGTTGGACTCGTTGACGGACGGCGGCACGATGTTGTCGTCCCCACCGGCATGATCCACTCGTACCGGCATCGACCCGGACTTGCACCTGGGCTTGCGCCGTACGACGAGATCGAACAGCGCCTCGCGATACAGCCCCCGATCACGGTCCCCACCATCACGCTCGACGGGCAGGCGGACGGGAACTTCCCGGCCACGGATGGGACTGCCTCGGCGGGCCACTTCACGGGTCCTCGCATCCACCGGCAGGTCCCAGCAGGCCGGACACAACCTTCTCCAGGAGGCGCCCCCGGACTTTACGGATGCCGTCCTGGAACTGGCCCGCACTTCGCGCGGATCAACTACGTCGGACTCTTGACCGCCTTCGTTCGGAGGGAAGGTACGTGTTCGCCCACCGGCTGATCTCTTCGAGCGCTGGCAGGAGAGCGCGCCCGGCGTCGGTGAGCGAGTACGTGACGGACAGTGGAGGCCCCTCGCGCACCGCCCGGGATACGAGTCCGGCATCGCCGAGCTCAGCCAGTCGATCGGAAAGCATCGAGTCGCTGATCCCTTCCACCGCGCGGGCGAGAGAGCGGAATCCGGCTGGGCCGCCCCGCAGGGTCGCAAGGATGACACCGGTCCATCGCTTTCCGAGGAGATCGAAGGCCCGAACGAGGGTCGCGTCCGCTTTGGCGCACTCCACTCGAGAGGGGGTGGCCGTCCGCACGCCTGCTGAAGGGCTCACCACCTCACCGTACCACACCAGCTTGTCTCGACCGAGTAACTCGTAAAAGACAAGCAAATTTGGGAATAGGAGTGCACGACCGGTATGTTCAACGCCATAGGCCCACCGACGGAAGGAGATGAGGGCGGTGAGTCAACAGGTCGAGACGGCATCACGCGACGCGGTCTTGGTCGAGGATGCCCGGCTGATCCGGATGATGGGAGTGCCGGTGCTGGAACCCGTTCCGTCACGCACTGCGCCCTACGATCTGACCGACCCGTTCATCCTGGTTCACGAGGGTCGCTTCAGCCCCTCGGAGATGGCGGGCAAGGACACCAAGCACCCGCACCGAGGGTTCGACAACATCTGGTATGTCCTGACGGGCGCGGCCAGCACCGGTCACACCACAGGGCCGGACGGGTCGATCGAGCGAGCGCACCTTTCGGAAGGCTCGCTGCTATGGCTCAGGACCGGCCGAGGCGCCTGGCATGCCGAGTCGGTTGGCGCGGAAGAGGTGGCTGAGGGGCGCGGCGATACGGAGTTCCGGAGCGTGCTGTTCTGGGTGAACCTGGCCCGCAAGGACAAGCTGGTCGAGCCCACCGCGCTGGTCCTGCACAGGGAGCAGATCCCGGAGCGTCGTGAGGGCGATGCGATCGTACGCGTCCTCGTTGGCGATGGATCGCCCGTGGTTCTCGGCACCCCCGCGCTGATCCTCGATGTCCAACTGCCCGAGGGGGGAACGGTGAGCACACCGGTGCCGTCTGAGTTCCAGGGATTCGCCTATCTGCTGGATGGCGAGGCCGCATTCGGGGCGAGCGAGCGTCAGGCGAGACCTCCTCAGCTGGTCCTGCTAGGGCCGGGGGGAGAGCTATCCGTAACGGACGCAGCCCCTGGTACCCGATTCATGCTGTTTGCGGGGAAGCCGTATGAGGAGCAGCCCGTGTTCAATGGCCCCTTCGTCGACTAGGAGTCTTCATAGCGTGCCGCGGACCGACTGAGAGGTTCGGTCCGCGTGCGCCCATGGGCGCCTCAGAGATACCGTCAGCTCAGTCGGCCACCGCGCGCGGCTCGAGTATGACGACCGCCGTTTCTCGCGGGCGTCGGGCAGCGTAGCCGTCGAGGTTCTGGTCCAGCTCGCGCCAGCGCTGCCACAGCCGTTCACGCTCGTCGCCCACTGCAGCCCTCCCGAGCACCTCGCGTCGGAGCCCACCGCCCAGCTCGACGACCGCCTCCGGATGGGCCTGCAGGTTGAGCCACCATGCTGGCTCGGCAGCACCCCAGCCGTTCATGGCCATTGAGACCAGGTTGGGCCCGTCCTCGTAGTAGCCAACGATCACCCTCCGCGGCTCACCGCTGCGACGGCCCTTGGTGGTAAGTCGCAAAGCGCCCCACTTGCCCGGGCGCGGAGGCCACAGCCCCTTGCGCCGCCCGCTGGCCCAGACGATCCCTCGGTGCACGTACCAAGCGGTCACCACGAACCACCGCGGTGGTAAGCGCGCTTTGCCTCCGCCCATGCCTACTCCCCCTCCCGAGGACGACCTCACCATAGCTCGGTGAGTGCGTTGGACTCGAACCCCGAACCCTTCGGATTAGGAGTCTGGCGCGAAGCTGCCGTGCGGATTGACACCGAGACGACAGGCTCGATATAGCCTCGTGCGCAAGACCGACGAGGGAGGAGGCCGGCGATGGGGAAGGGCAGCACGGGCGCGGCCGCCGGTGGCGGAGCCATCTACGGACTCGGGATCTTCGGCGCGTTGTTCTACTACTGGCAGCAGGCCAACTCATTCTGGGAGTACATCTGGGCGGTCTTCCCGAAAGCCATCTTCTGGCCGGCGTTCATGGTCTACGAAGGGTTCAGGGCGCTCGGCGCTTGACGGCGGATCGGTCCTCGTTAGCCTCTGGGGCGAAGCCGCAGCGGAGGCCATCGAGAGTGCCCTGTACGCCGTCGAGTCCGACAGTTAGGGACTGTGGGCAGAACTGTGGGCAGAGGGCTCCCCGGGACGATCCGGTAAGACTTGTGCCTGAGCATTTACGCAGGTCAGAGCGGAGAGGGGGGGATTCGAACCCCCGAGGGGCTCACACCCCAACCGGTTTAGCAAACCGGCGCCATAGACCGGACTAGGCGACCTCTCCGCGGCCGAGTGTATCGAATCGTCACTTACCCGCCATGTTCCTTCCAGGCCTCCGGGGGGAAACCCTTCTATGGAAGGCCTGACCGAGAGGAGGACGCTCATGGGCAAGGGCACAGGCGACAAGGCAGAGGGCAAGTGGGACGAGATGAAGGGCAAGGTGAAGGAGAAGTACGGCGAGGTCACCGACAACCCGACCAAGGAAGCCGAGGGCAAGAAGGACCAGGTCAAGGGTGAGGGAAAGCAGGCCTGGGGCAACGTCAAGGAAGCCGGCCAGAGGATGAAGGAGGCCGCGAAGGACGCGAAGGACTGACGCACCCGAAAGTCCAAGTGGCGGCGGGCCCGTACCCACGGGCCCCGCCGCCGTCGTTCCCCCTATTGGCCGACCCCCGCCTGGCCCGAACTGCTTACCTCGGGGGGCTCGGTTTCCTACCTAAAACGCATCTAGCCCCCCCCAATCACGGCCGAAGTCATTGATGGCGCCCTTGCCGGAGGCTGGCCCATGCCGTTGCCCGGAGCATCCGGACGACTGAAGGCGGACCGCCACATGGATGAAGGCAACGGCGGCACCCGGGCCAGGTTGGGGCTCACCGTCCAGTACGCCGTCACTCGTGCATTGGCCGACTCAGCCACGCTCGCTCAAGCGACTTCCCAGCTGCTCGAGGTGATCTGTCGCTCACAGAGATGGCAGCTCGGCGAGATCTGGAAGGTCGATCGGGAAGCCGGAGTGCTCAGGCTGGTCGACGCGTGGTCGAGTGCCGAGAGGGATCTTCCCGAGTTCGCCCTCGCCACCTCCGAGATGACGTTCCAGCCCGGGGAAGGACTGTCTGGTCGCGTCTGGTCCACGGGCATCCCGGCCTGGATCCAGGATGTGACCGCCGACCCGAACTTCCCCCGCGACCAGCTCGCCAAGAACTGTGGATTCCATGCCGCCGTGGCGTTCCCCATCTTTCACGCCGGTGTGGTGACGGGCGTCATGGAATTCCTCGGCGAGGACATCCCCGAACCGAATGAGGACCTCCTCAACCTGATGGCGGCGATCGGGTTGCAGATCGGCCAGTTCATCGGCCGGGAGGACATCGAGCAGGCGATCCTGGACAGCGAGGCGGTGAAGACGGCGATGCTCGAGTCCGCCCTCGACTGTGTGATCACCATGGATCCTCAGGGAAGAGTGATCGAGTTCAACACGGCCGCCGAGCGAACCTTCGGGTACCAGCGCGACGAGGCGATCGGCAGGGAGCTGGCTGAGGTGATCATCCCTCTGGCTCTCCGCGCCCGACATCGCGAGGGGCTGAAGCGCCTGGCCGAGGGCGGGCAGAGCGAGATCCTAGGCAAGCGCCTGGAGCTCACCGGGATGCGTGCCGACGGCTCGGAGTTTCCCGTCGAGCTCACCGTCACGGGTGTGGAGCTTCCCGGTCGACCCCCCATGTTCACCGGATTCGTACGGGACATCACCGATCGGCGGCACGCCGAGGAGGCAAACAGGCGATGGGGCGACATCGTGCAGTCGACGGACGACTCCATCATCAGCACCTCATTGGACGGGACGATCCTGTCCTGGAATCCAGGGGCAACCCGGATGTACGGCCACACCGCCGATGAGATCGTCGGTCGGAACGCGTCCCTCCTGATCCCACCCGACCGGCCCGACGAGCTGGCCCAGATCATGCGGCGTCTGGCCCGTGGCGAGCGCATCGAGCACTTCGAGACGGTTCGGTGGCGCAAGGACGGTGCGCTGATCCACGTCTCGCTGACGATGTCGCCGATCCGGGATCAGTACGGGAACGTAATCGCGTGCTCGGCGATCGGCAGGGACATCACCGAACGAAAGCGCATCGAAGAGCAGATCGCGTTCCTCGCGTACCACGACAGGCTGACCGGTCTCCCCAACCGCGCCATGTTCGAGGAGATCGCCGAGATGGGACTGGCCCGCGCTCGCCGTAGCGGCTTGGCGGTGGCTGTTCTCTACCTCGATCTGGACAACTTCAAGATGGTGAACGACAGCCTGGGTCACGCCGCCGGGGATGATCTCCTTCGGCAGGTGGCGGGCAGGTTGAACGAAGCGTCCCGAGAGACGGACCTTGTGGCGCGACTGGGAGGCGACGAGTTCCTGGTGCTCCTGACCGATCTCTCCCAGGTCCGGTCCGGGGAGCAGGGAGCGGCCGAGGCCGCTCAGCTGGCAGCGGAGACCGTCGCAGGCCGCATCCATGAGGCGCTCATGAAGCCGTTCGTCGTGGCGGACGCCGAGCTCTACCTTTCCACGAGCATCGGGATCAGCCTCTTTCCTTTTGACGCCGACGATGCCCGGACGTTGTTGAAGAACGCGGACATGGCCATGTACCAGAGCAAGAAAGGCGGTCCAGCAGGCTCGGCTCTGTTCGGGCTGGCTTCAGGAAGCTCCACGGCGGCGGGCCTCGCCTCCCGACTGAGGAAAGCGGTCGAGGACAGCCAGTGGGTACTCCACTACCAACCCGTCGTGGATCTGGTCACCGGAGACGTGATCGAAGTGGAGGCCCTCCTTCGATGGAAGGATCCGCAGAGAGGCCTGATCCTCCCCCGGGAGTTCCTACATCTCGCCGAGGAGCTCGGCCACATGGAGGCGATCGGGGAGTGGTTGTACCGGGAGGTCTTTCGCCAGGCGGTGCAATGGGCCCAGCAAGGGATCGAGGCGCGGATCGGTTTCAACCTGTCACCTAGGCAGCTCTGGCATCCGGATTTTCCGAACCGCCTCCTCGCGCACATCGACGCATCGGGTGTGGACCCCGCACATCTCGTCATCGAGCTCACCGAATCGGCCGCGATGACCGATCCCGACCGGACCCTGCAGATCCTGACCGGATTGACGGCCCGTGGGATCCGGTTCGCCATCGACGACTTCGGGACCGGGACCTTCTCGATCAGCCGGCTTCGGCGGATGCCTGTCGACCTCGTGAAGATCGACGCCGCCTTCGTCCGGGACACTCCATCGGACAAGGACGCTTCCGCGCTCGTCCGCGCCATCATCCATGTCGCCCAGACCCTCGGAAAGATTCCGGTCGCCGAGGGCGTCGAGACGGAGGCCCAACGGAGGTTCCTGATTGGTGAGGGGTGCCGGATGGGTCAGGGATACCTGTTCAGTCCACCCCTCGAGGCAAAGCAGATCCCGGCGCTTTTGCGCACGGGCTTCGGGGACCGCCTTCCGCCACTCGCTTGATCGCGGGGCTCAGCTCGGAGAGCGATCCTCGGCGAGCTCGATCCTCATGCGCTTGAACGCCTTGCCCTTGCTCTCGGTCTTTACCACGCGAACCGGGCCCACCTCGCGGGTCGATCGAACATGCGTCCCTCCGTCGGCCTGCCTGTCCAGGCCCTCGATGGTGATGACCCGGATGGGATCGACCACTTCCGGGATGAGGTTCACCTTGGTCCGGATGAGATCCGGGTCCCGGAGAGCCTCATCGCGAGGAAGGAACTCCACCCGCACGGGCCGGTCCTCCCCGAGCGCCTGGTTCAGCTTTGCCTCGACCTCCCGGCCAAACTCGCCGGACATCGACTCCAGCTCGAAGTCCATCCGGGCCACTCCCGGCTCCATGTTCCCGCCCGTGACCTTCGCGCCGTAGTCGCGCCAGACGATCCCGGACATGGCGTGGAGGGCCGTGTGCGTGCGCATGAGGACGTGCCGCCGGTCCCAGTCGATCTCGGCGCTCACCGCGGTTCCCACCTCCGGAGGCCCCCCCTCGATCTGGTGAATGGGGGTTCCACTGTGCTTGAAGGTGTCCGTGACCCGGGCCTCGCCCTCGCTCCACCTGAGCCACCCGGTGTCGCCCGGCTGCCCACCTCCGCGCGCGTAGAACACTGTTCGATCAAGGACGACCCCCTCCGGGCGGACCTCGAGCACGATGGCATCGGTTGATCTCCGGTAGGCATCGGTGGCGGCGATGTCCTCCGGGGCTGTGGTCACTGGGCATCGCCTTTCTCGGGGCTCACGTGGGCTAGTTGTTTCGGATCGATCGGGCGCTTTCGGGAGAGCACGTCCCGGATGTGCGGCACGACCTCGGTGGGATCGTCGGTGACGTGGAACAGCTCCAGGTCTTCGGGCCCGATCTTGCCCTCAGCCAAGACAGGCTTGTCGAGCCAGTCGATCAGCCCCGCCCAGTAGGTCAAGCCGAACAGGACGACGGGGAAGTGGTGAACCTTCCCGGTCTGGATCAGCGTCAGAGCCTCGAAGAGCTCGTCCAGCGTTCCGAACCCGCCAGGAAACACCACGAACCCTTCGGCGTACTTCACGAACATCATCTTCCGGACGAAGAAGTAGCGGAAGTCCACGCCCAGGTCGACGTACTCGTTCATCCCCTGCTCGAAGGGCAGTTCGATGTTGCAGCCGACGGAGAGCCCACCAGCCTCCCTACATCCCCGGTTGGCGGCCTCCATCACTCCCGGCCCTCCTCCGGTGATCACGGCGAGGCCGGCGCGAGCCAGCTCGACCCCCACCTCTCGCGCGGCCTGGTACATCGGATCGTCGGGAGGGGTCCGAGCCGAACCGAACACGCTCACCGCGGCCGGGATGGTGGCCAGGGCGTCGAACCCCTCGACGAACTCAGACAGGATCCTCAGCACGCGCCAGGGATCCGAGTCGATGAACGCCGGGTCCCTCCGTTGAAGAAGGTAGCCGTCCTCGGTCGTGCCCGTGTCCTCTGTCGTCGTGATCCGCCCTCGCCTCATGCGACTCTTCTTGGCCACGTTGCCTCCCCTTGACCTCGCCCTCGAAGGGCCTCAGCTTCGCCTTCCGGCCGGGAATGCACAAGCGAGCGAGGCAGTACCGTCCAAGCAGGCCGCACCTGTTAGCTTCCCTCCGTGGACGCGCCGGCATCCGATCGTCGAGCGCAAGGGAGCGTGACCGAGCGGCCGTCCTCGAATGCGTTGTGGGGTCCCGACTGGCCCGACGTCCGGAGACTCTGGCCGCTCGACCCGGGCACGGCGCACCTGAACCATGGCTCGTTCGGAGCCATGGCCTCCCCCGTCATCTCGGAGCAGGATCGATGGCGGGCCCTCACGGAGAGCGATCCGACCGGATTCTTCTGGAGAGTGCTGCCGGACGCCCTGGAGAACGCCCGCGTCGTCGCGGCACGGTTCGTCCGAGCCGATCCCGAAGGTTTCGTGTTCACCACGAACGCGACCACGGCCATCAATACGGTTCTCGCCTCTCTGGGGCTGGGCGAAGGAGACGAGCTGCTGGTGACCGACCATGGCTACGGCGCGATCCGGCTCGCCTCGCGGAAGGCGTGCGAACGCACCGGAGCGAAGCTCGTGGTCCATTCGGTGCCGCTTCCCCGACACGGGCAGGACGAGTTGATCGACGCGGTGCTCGCCGGGGTCACGTCCCAGACGAAGATTGCGATCATCGACCACGTCGCTTCTCCGACCGGCGTGGTGTTCCCGGTCGGGGAGCTGGTCCGAGCGCTCCGCGAGCGCGGCGTCCTCTCCCTGATCGATGGGGCCCACGCGCCCGGGATGGCGGATCTGGACCTCTCGGCGCTCGACGCGGACTTCTGGACGGGGAACTTCCACAAATGGTGCTGCGCTCCGCGAGGGTCTGCCGGGCTCTTCGTTCGCTCCGAGCATCGGGAGCGGACGGTTCCTCTGGTTACCTCGTGGGACGCACTGGAGGGGTTCGTGAAGTCGTTCGGCTGGGTGGGGACGACCGACTACACGCCATACCTCAGCGTCCCCGCAGCCATCACTTTCATGGAGCAGCTGGGATGGGGACGCCTGCGCCGCCACAATCGCGAGCTGGCCGCGTTTGGGGCCCAGGTCGTCCGGGAAGCCCTGGGGACGTCCGCCCCAACCGAGGCACCCGTGTTCGAGGCCATGAGCCTGGTCGCTCTGCCCGAAGGCACGGCGGACACGCTTGAAGGAACCCGGGCGTTGTCGGGCCGGATCGCGGACACCTTGAAGGCTGAGGTCGCGGTCTTCCCATGGCAAGGGCGCGGCTATATCCGCCTGTCGGCACAGGCTTACAACGCCCCTGGTGAGTATGAGGACCTTGCGATCGGTCTCAGGGAGCTTCTGTCTTAGCCGGAGTCCCCATCCGTTCGGAGCCCGTCGAGCTGATCCGCGTGCGCTTCGAGGTGACCCACCAGGAACTCGTCGAAGACGGCCCGCATGCCCATCACGCCGAGGGTGGAGTGGCGGCCCCGCCGCTCCCAATCGCGGCTGCTGAGGCTTCGGATCAACGACCGAAGCTCCTCCAGCTGTCCCACGAGCCGGTCCATCAACTCCCTGGGGGGCCGATGCCGATCCGCCTCGATGGCGGCGACGCGCCCAGGGTCCGACTTGACCCTTCCGAACGGGACCGGATCCGATCCCTCCGTCCCGAGGATGAGCCTGACCTCGCCGCACCAGTACGGGACGAACTCAGCGAGGTGCGCCCACACTTGACCCCAGTCCCATCGCTCGCCGGTGGGTGGGTCCGGAGTGGTCAACCCTGGAGCCGGCTCCGAGGACGCGTGCTCCTCGAGCCTGTCCTGGACCACCTCCACGCGAGCGAGCATTTCGTCCACGGCAGTGCGCGGGCCCGGGCCCGATTCGTTCACTAGGGCCTCAGGGGCTGGAGCGGCCGTCCCTCGACCACCCTGTTGGCGATCCGGCCGAGATGTTCGATGTCCAGTTCCACCAGATTGCCTGGATTCAGGTATGGCATCTCACTGTGGGACCAGGCAAGCTCGAGGATACAACCGGTCCCGCAGGTTCCCGAGCCGATAACGTCGCCCGGGACTATCTCGGTCCCCCGCGACGCATAGGCGAGCATCTCGCCGAAGCTCCAATAGATCTCTGCGAGGGACGCATGGCTGAGCTCCTCGCCGTCCACGAACGCCCGCATTGTGAGGTCGAAGGCCCGCGCCTTCCGATGGGGCTCCAGCTCGTCGGGCGTGACCAGGAACGGTCCGACGGTGGTGGCGAAGTCCTTGCCCTTGACCGGTCCCATGGAGAGCTTCATCTCCCGACGTTGGATGTCCCGGGCGCTCCAGTCGTTCATCACGCAGTACCCGGCGATGTGCCGCTCGGCCGAGTCGGGGTCGAGGTCGGAGCCCCCCCAGCCGACGATCGCCGCCACCTCCAGCTCGAAGTCCAGCTCTTCCGCACCCGGCGGCACGGCCACGTCGTCGAACGGCCCGGTTATGGCAGCCGGGTTGCTGAAATAGAAGACCGGCAGCTCGTACCAGTCCGGGTCCATCTCGAGCCCTCGGCGCTGGCGGGCCGCACGGACGTGCTGTTCGAAAGCATAGAAGTCACGGACCGAGGGGGGCCGAGGCACGGGGGCCAGGAGCAGTACCGCCGAGATCGGAACGACTTCGGCAGGATCCGAGACAGCGCGATCGCCCGCGGCGGACAGGCGTTCTCCATCATCCCCCAGCAGGTCGAGCAGCCGCGTGCCCGGCTCGAGGGCGTGAATGTCGTCCCCGACAACGAGACCCGTTCGCTCTCGACCTTCCGAGTCGAGGAAGGTACCCCATCGCACGGTCGGCAGTGTAGCCTCGTGCGTTTCTCACATCTCTACAGTTCACCGTCCTGCCGTCCGACCACACGTTTATGAGACGAATCTGGTCTCATCTTGCCCGGATCGGCCTGGCCTCTCTGGCCGCATCCGCGCTGATCCTCCACGGCGCCCCGATGTGGGCCGAAGCCATCCAGTCGGCGCCCACGGGGCATGCTCCAGCCTCCCTCCTTCCAAGGCTCGTCATTCCGGAGGGGATCGAGGTGGTAAGCGGCGCCGAGCGGACGGCCATGCCGCTTAAGCAAATGGCCCCTCCCCGGTCACGCCGGCCGGCGCCTTCGCTCCTGGTCAGCCTGAAGCATGGCCTGCGGGCCACGTCGCGTCCGGGGGGAGGAAAGGTTGTCGGGTACGTGCCCGCCGGCTCGAAGTACTACCGGATCCCAACCGTGGCCTGGGTCCTCCAGGTGAGCGCCACCGGACGCTACGGCCGAGTGCCCATCCCCTATACCTCGAGGCCTAGGACCGGCTGGATATCGTTGAAGGGCCTCAGGCGCCTGCACACCCCCTACATCGTCTATGCAGACCTGTCCAGGCACCTCATCACGGTTCGGAAGCTGGGACGGATCGTCCTCCGGACCCGTGCTGCAACGGGGGCGCCGCGATCCCCGACCCCGCCCGGCCGGTACTTCGTCACCGACCGGGTTCCGTTCAATCCCAGAGGACCGCTCGGCGCCTTCGCCTTCGGAATCTCGGGAATCCAGACACGCCTTCCCCCGGGGTGGGGCGGAGGGAATCAGCTCGCCATCCACGGCACGAACAACCCGGGCTCGATCGGAAGGTCCGTGAGCGCAGGGTGCCTTCGCGTCTCGCGGGCGGCGCTGGAGCGCCTGAAGCGCATCCTGATCCTCGGAACGCCGGTCGTCATTCAGCCCTAACCCGAGCCCGATAGACTCGGGCGTTCCCGATCGATCCAGGAGCTGGCCATGTCCACTACCGCGACTTTCACGACGTCCGTCGGAACCTTCAGGGTTCGTCTCATGCCGAAGCACGCCCCGGTCACCGTCACCAACTTCGTGGAGCTGGCGACCGGGAAGCGTCAGTGGCGCGACCCCAGGTCCCGGCAGGAAACCACACAGCCCCTGTACGACGGGACCGTGTTCCATCGGGTCATCCCCGACTTCATGATCCAGGGCGGGGACCCTGAGGGCACAGGCCGGGGCGGGCCCGGGTACGACTTCGAAGACGAATGCCCGCCCGACGGCCCGACGTTCGACCGACCGGGTCTCCTGGCCATGGCGAACGCGGGCCCGAACACGAACGGATCCCAGTTCTTCGTGACCGTCGTCCCGACCCCGTGGCTGAACGGGAAGCACACGATCTTCGGTGAGGTCATCGAAGGCATGGACGTCGTGGAGCGCATCTCCACGACTCCCACTGGCCCTGGAGACCGGCCGCAGGAAGACGTGGTACTGCAGCACGTCGAGGTGGGCGACTAAGGGGGATCAGCGATCGCGCTCAGTGACGGGGAAGCCCCGCGAGCGCTGCCATCTCCGCGTCCACTCGATCTCAGCTATGAGACGTTTTCGATCCTGCTCGAGGATCTCCTGCTCGGTCTCCAGCCGCTTTCGCTCCAGGCGCACCCGGAGGGCCGCGATCTCGGCGAAAAACGTCTCCGCTTGATCGCCGTCGGCAGCCACGTCGCTCGGGGGCGGCTGAGGTGGTGAGGCCGGTGACTCCGCTTCCTCCCCCGTCGGCACAGCCTGGCTCTCCAACTTCTCCGCCCAGGCGGATGGGAGCATCCGGAGCGCATGACGGAGGTCCTCGATGGTTCCCTCGCGTTCGAGAGCGATGGCTTCCACCGCACCGAGGCGGGCCCGGAGGAGCGCGTTCTCCGCACGGAGACGCTGGATCTCCTCTTCCATGCGGGTGGCATCCGACTCCTCCTGCGAGGCTGCGGCCTCCTGAGTGACCGGAACCGGGAAGACCTTGATCTTGGAGGCCATTCACGCCACCCGGCTCATCGCGGTCGCCGATTCCGGCGGAAGAGGCGGCCAAGCCGCCTCCGCACATGCGTCGGTGGCCGTTCGAAGTCGGGATCCAGCCAGTCGAGAGACGATTCGTCCGCCGCGGCCTGGGTGAAGAGATCGCTCTTCTCGGAGGTTTGGGGAATCGGTGGAGGGGAGGGAACAGGGTCCACCTCAGGCGGCGAATGAGGCGCCGGGTTGACGGCGCGGCTGGCCTGGGCCCAGGCTCGCTCCGTCTGGATCGGGTCGTCGTGTACCGGTGGCTCGTCCGACGGTGAAGACGCCCAGGGGGAAGAGCGTTCCTCGGACTGCGTTCGCGTCCCGCCCGACGGCCACCACATCGACAGCGCGTCATCGAGCAGCTCCGTGGACCGCTGGCGCGCGCTCTCGAGCATCTCGGCAGATCGATCGAGCGCGCCTTCAGACGGCTCCGGCACATTTGCGGGCGCGTCCGGAAGGATGATCACGGGCTCCGACGGGTCGAGCTGGGACATCACGCGTACTGGAGCCGGCGTCTGTTGAGCCTCGACCGACGGCTCGGCCAAGGTGGCCTCGGCCCACTCGACCTCTGACGACTCGACCCCGGCCGACGCAACCTCGGACGACTCAACCTCGGCGGGCACCTCCTCGGAGACGGCGTCGTGACCCTCCTCCTCTGCCACGGCGATCACATCCTGGGTGAAGGGCACCGGTTCCTCTTCCGCCGGAGCCGGCGGCTCGGGCTCGGGGGGAGGTTCCTCCTCGGCGGTGGCAATCGGAGATTCCTCGGGCTCACTGTGCGCGGGCAGCATCCGCAGGATCGTCCGCAGGTCGTTGACGCGTTCCCCCCGTTCCCTTGCGATGACCTCGAGAGCTCGCACTCGCTCGCGAAGGACGGCCACCTCCATGCGCAGCCGATCGACCTGGGATGCAGCGGTGAACACGATCCTCGGCTCGTCGGGGTCAGCCACGACGTTCGGTCGTAGCCCGGAGGCGATCAGGTCATTCACCGGAATCTTCCAGGAGCCGTCCGGGTCCTTGAACGCGTGCTCGAACTCCCCTGCCTGGTGGCGCTTCCGGATCGTTCGGCGTCTGACCCCACAGACCTGGGCTGCCTCGGAGATCGAGAGAGCCAGCTTGTCCCGGCTCTCCCACCAGGGCTGTTCCAACGACGAACCTCGCTTGGGCGATGTGGAGGGCGCCCCTTATCTTCACGCTTCGACCACGGGGCAGGCAAGCTCGGCGCTTGCTCTGGTCACATCGCCATCGAGCGGTAGATCACGTGCCCTGGGTTCGAGGGGCCTCCCGTGTAGTCCACACCCTCTCCCCAGATCATCACGGCGTTCCCGCCCTGGATGTCGATCCCTTGGTAGTCGCCGTACGGGAACAGGAATCCGTTGGGCTGGGACTCCTTCCGGCTGGGGTCGTGCTGGGATACGCGGCGGCTCGGGCCCGTCCACGAAGCGCCCGCCGTGTTGGACGTGCGAAGCCAGACGTTCCAGCCGTTGGTGTGGTCGACAGGCGTTCCGAGGCGATCGTCCATCCAGATCGCCGCGATCTGATTGGCCGCTCCGCCCTCCACCCGGGGGAACAGCGCGTAGCAGGCCGAGTCGGCGCATCCGGAGGCCGACTTGTCGTCGACCCTCCCCACGTAGTCCCAATTCGACGACACGGTGCAGTCGCTCGGGGCCAAACACCGCGAGAGCTGGACGATGGGCGGGCTGCCGGCCTTCGAATGGTCCTGCCCGTCCTGCCAGACCATGAAGAGGTTGCCGGCATCGTCGATGGCGATGTCGTTCTGGATGCCGAAGAAGGCGAACCCGCAGTTCGGGGCGTGAGGGCATTTCGGGCCAGCCGGCGCCGACGCCACGAGGGCGAAGCTGGTGTTCGACGTTCCGGCGAGGGTCCGGGACACACGATAGTTCCCGGCGATGTTGCCGTTACAGCTGGATGCCTTGCAGTCGCCCCACGCGAACCAGGCGTTGTGGGCCGCGTCCAAGACGGCGCCCTCGGGAAACGCGACGGCATCGGCCTTGAGGACAAGGCTTTCCGTCCAGGTGGCCCCTCCGTCGGACGAACGGGACAGGAAGTGCTCCTTGAGATGCGCATACGTCACATACACGTTGTCGTCGTAGGCGAGGAGCCACGGATGATCACAGGCCTTGCACTTGGGACCGTTCGCCTTGACCGCCGTGAACGTCTGCCCGAAGTCCGTGGACTTCGCCACGGCCACGTCGCTCTGAACGCCCTGGACGCCATAGGCCAGGAAACTCACGTAGACCGCACCGGTGACGGGATCGACCGTGATCACACAGTCCACCTGGCTCGGATAGTCAACCCCGCTCACCCTTTCGGCGACTACGTGAGGAGGCCCCCACGTCAGCCCCCCGTCGCTCGAAACCTGGATGTAGATCCGGTTCGGATTCGCTGACGCGGGGTCGCAGGTCGGGTCGCCCACGAAATGGGCGATCACCGCGTAGACGTGCACGCCATCCGGAGAGGCCGCGATCTCCGGCTCCCAGTCGTCGCCGCCGCAGAACCCCAGCCGGGTCGCTTCGCCGGGCGAGGCGATGCTCCCCACTCGGGGCGTCTGGAAGCGTTGGCCTTCGGCCACGGCCGGCTTGACCTTCGGTTCGAGCTGAGTCCTCGACCTGACCGCCGCCGGGCTAGGCACAGCCATGACCAGGAGGATTCCGATCGCGAGGGCGGAGACCAGGAGGCTCTTTCCCCGCAGAGGCACGCGGCGCCGATGGGTTCGAAGCATGTTCCCCCTCCTCCGTTGTCAGTGGGCCGACACAAAGGAAGGCCCGAAGCGTGGGGCGCTCGGTCCGCCGAGCCTAGTGCCAAGCCACCGTAGGCGCAATCGTGCGGGCGTCGTACTCTCTACGACCGTGCCTGCCCCAGCCATCAACCGGGCGCTGGCCGTCTTCGCGATCCTTCGGCATCGCGAGCTGCGTGCGCTGTGGTTCGCCGACTGGATCAACGACGTCGGGAACTTCGTCACGTTCATCGCGCTGGCCGTGTACATCAACAGGCTCACCGGGAGCGCAGCCGCGGTAGGGGTGGCCCTGGCGCTGCGTTCGATCCCGTGGTTCACGATCGGCCCGTTCGCCGGAGTACTCGCGGACCGGATGGACCGGCGCACGGTGATGATCGCGTGCAGTTTGAGCCGGGCAGTCCTCGTCGGCGCGCTGCCCTTCACCAACGAGGCATGGCAGGCGTACACACTCTCCTTCGCCTCCTCATTGTTCGGTCCGGTGTTCCGACCGGCCCGCTCAGCGTTCCTGGCCCAGGTGGCTCCCCGGGACCAGCTCGTCCCCTCTCTTGCCGTGATGGAGACGACCCACCAGGTCCTCCATACCGTCGGGCCGGCTCTGGGCGGCCTGGCGGTCCTGGCGTTCGGCGCTCGGAACGCATTCTTCGTAGACGCCGCCTCCTTCGTCGTCGCCGCGGCGTTCCTCACGACGGTTCGCTCCCGTGGGAAGCCGACGGGGGAGCGCCGATCCACGCTCCACGATCTGCGCGAGGGGATCCGCGAGGTCTTAATGGCCCCGGCGGTCAGGACGTACGCCACCCTCAACGCCTCCATCGCGCTCGGCTTCGCCGGCGTGCTCGCTCTGCTCGTCGTGTACTTCCGAGAGGTGCTGAACAGGCCGGAGGGCCAGTACGGGATCGTCCTGTCGGTGGCCGGGCTGGGAACAGTCCTGGCCAGCCTGGCCATCGCGTCGCGCGATCGAAGCCACTCGCGCAGCCCGTGGGCGGTGGCCGCACCGCTCGGGGTCGGGGCCTTCGCCCTGACATGGTTCAGCCCCTCGCTTCTGTGGCTGTTGCCGATCGCGCTCGTCTCGGGCCTGGCCGACGCGGGTGCCGACATCCCCATGACGGCGACCATCGCGGAGACGCTGGGCGACAGGGTCAGGGGGCGGGCCTACGCGGCGACGGAGAGCATGTACCAGCTGGCCGCGGCCGCCGGCAGCCTCGCCTTCGCCTGGCTCGGTGACGTCGGCCGGTTGGGACCGGCCCGAGGGATGGCGATCGCGGGCGCCGCGGGGTGCCTGATCAGCTTCGTCGTGCTCGCAGCCGGCGGGATGGGGGCCATCCGACGAAGCGAGCGTGCCCGGCTGGCTTCCGTCCCGGCCGCGCCCGGGAGCCAGCCCTAGAATCCCGGCCGTGGACGGGAAGAGATTCGGCGCGCAGAGCATGGTCTCCCCGCTCCGCGAGGTGCTGGTGAAGCGACCGGGACCGGCGTTCGGCGCGGCGTACGAGGATCCCCGGCAGGGGTTCCTCCACCCCGTCGACCTGGCCGCGGCCCAACGCGAGCACGTCTCGCTATGCGAACTCCTCTCGGGCCTGGGGGTCAGGGTCCACGAGCTGGGTAAGGAGAACGACAGCCCGGACCTCGTCTACACGTACGACCCCGGCCTGGTGACCGATCGTGGTGCGATCTCGCTCCGATCGGGGAAGCCGACCAGACAGGGCGAGGAGCTCGTCCTTCAAGAGTGGATGTCGGAGAGGGGCATCCCCCTCACGGGCCGGATCGAGCCCCCGGGCACGGTGGATGGCGGCGACACGTTCTGGTTCCGGCCGGACCTCTTCTGCATCGGTCGCTCTCTCAGGACGAACCAGACCGGAGCGGAGCAGCTCGCCGACCTGGTCGGCGGGGACGTCCGCATCTTCGACGTGCCCTACGGGGAGGGCCCCGAGGTCTGCCTTCACCTGCTGAGCCTCATCTCGCCGGTCGCGGACGACCTGGCGGTCGTCGATCTCCCGCTCCTGCCTGCTGGTCTGTATGAGCTGCTCGGAGATCTGGGCGTCTCCACCATTTCCGTGCCGAAGGAGGAGGTCCCCACGCTCGGCTGCAACGTGCTGGCGGTGCGGCCCGGAGTCGTGATCCTGGCGGAAGGGAACCCGAAGACGGCGGCAGCGCTGGCCGAACGCGGATGCGAGGTCTACGAGTTCCCGGCCTGGGAAGTGGGCATCAACGGCGGGGGAGGACCGACGTGCCTGACCCGCCCCATCCTTCGGGACTGACTCAGGGCACCGCTCCGGAGAGGATCGTCGCGAGTTTGCCAGCGTCGATGTTTCCGCCGGAAATGACGCAGACGATCGTCCCCGACCCGGCCTGACCGCCCAGGGCAGCCGCGACTGATGTCCCCGCTGCCCCCTCGGCGATCACGCGATTTCGTTCGGCCATGAGACGGATGGCGGAAGCGGTGTCGTCGAGCGAAGCGACCAGCGAGTCGGCCAGCAGCGAACTGGCGAGGGGCCACATCTCCTCGATCAGCGCCTTCGATCCGATCCCGTCGACGAAACTCGGGGTATACGTCGCCTGCGCGGGCCGGCCGGCGACCAGCGACGCATGAAGCGGAGCGGCGGTCTCGATCTCGCTCGCGAACACCCTCGCCCGAGGGAGCAACGCCCGGAGCGCCGAGGCGATCCCGCAGGAGAGCCCGCCCCCGCCGAACGGCACGATGACCGCATCGACATCGGGAAGGTCTTCCGATATCTCCACCCCGATGGTGCCGTTCCCGGCCATCACGGCGGGATCCATGAACGGGTGGACGAACACGCGATCGGCGAGCGGCTCGTACCGCTGGTCGATCATCACCCGCCACCACTCGTCGAATGGCACTTTCACGTAGTCGGCACCGAGGCGGCGGATGGCCGCAAGCTTGGCCTCGGGAGCGGTCTCCGGGACCACGGAGGTGCACGGGATGCCGAGCCGCCTGGCGTTCCAGGCCACGCCCTGCGCCATGTTGCCCGCGCTCGCCGTGTAGACGCCCCTTTCGAGCTCGGCCCGCTCGGCCAGGCCCATCACGCTCGCCGCGCCACGGATCTTGAACGAGCCGATCGGCTGAAGGTTCTCGAGTTTCAGATGGATGTCCGCCGGGGCGTCGTCCACATTGAGGCGGATCAGGGGTGTGCGGAGCGCCGAGCCCGCTATCCGTTTCCTGGCTTCGAGGATCTCCTCGATGGGGATCGGATCAACTACCGGCGTGGCGTTCCCCTCCCAGCTCCACCCAGGTCCCCCTGCCGGATTCCTCCGCCCGCCGGTAGATGTGCTGGGCGGCAGCGAGATCCTCGATCGCCAAGCCCAGCGACTCGAACACGGTGATGTCCTCCGGCGAGGTCCGGCCCTCGACCTTCCCCAGTACAACCTCTCCAAGCTCGCCTACGACATGCTCGTCGCCGACGGCCCCCTCGCTCTTCGGGATGAGGAAGTCCCCGGCCTCGTTGAGGATCGACTCCCGGCGATCTGCAAACAGGCGCGCGCGGCGGATCGCCTCCGTGTCGAGCTCGCGTCCGGTGGGACCGGAGAACCCAACGGCGTTCACGTGGGCCCCGGGACGGAGCCACCGCCCCTCCAGCACCGGCTCCGCGGACGAGGTGGTCGTACAGACGATGTCGGCGCCCTCGACCGCCTCCCGCGCGGTGGCGCACGCTTCAACCTGGAGCCCACGTCGAGCCGATTCGCGTCCCGCGAAGCCTTCCGCGTGCTCCCGGTGCCGGCTCCACACCCGGACCCGGCGGATGGCCCTCACCGTCAGCATGGCTTCCAGGTTCGTCCTGGCCTGGGTGCCGGAACCGAGGATCGCCAGGTCATGAGCGTCGCCCGTGGCGAGCAGCCTTGTGGCGAGCCCGCTCACCGCGGCGGTGCGGATCGCGGTGATCTCCGAAGCATCCATGATGGCGAGGAGCCGACCCTGTTCGGCCTCGAACAGGAGCACGGACCCTTGGTGAGACTCCAGCTCTGTATTTTCCGGGAACACGCTGATGACCTTGATCCCCATCGCGCCCTTGCTGGGGAGCAGCGAGGGCATCCAGGCGAGGAGCCCGTTCCGATCAGGCAGGCGGGCCATCCCGCGGAGCGGCATGACGGCCTCTCCCAGAGCCAGGGCCGCCAGCGCATCGGCCATCACGTCGACGCACTCCGCCATCGGCAGGAGCTCTGGAACTTCCCGCTGATTGACGATCAGGACCTGCATCTCGCTCCCATCCGGGTCCAGTCGGAGCAGGCACTGTAGCGTACGCTTGCAGCCATGGCCGAGACCTCGATCGAGCCCTCACCCGCACCCGTCATTCCCTGGCAAGGGTCCGTGGCGGGCATCTACATAGCCGCCGAGGCGGCCGGACCCATGCTGGTCCTGGAAGAGGTCGAAGCGGTAGAGGGACGGGGCCTGCGGGGAGATCGGTACTTCGAAGGCGTGGGGACCTACTCGGACACTCCGGGCACCGGCCGCCAGGTCACGTTGATCGAGCAGGAGGCGCTGGATGCGGCCGCTCGAGACTATGGGATCGCGCTCGAACCCGGCCAGTCCCGGCGAAACATTGTGACGGTCGGCGTGGCCCTGAACCACCTGGTGGGCAAGGAGTTCATGGTCGGCGAGGTGAGGCTCCGCGGCACCCGCCTGAACGAGCCGTGCACCCATCTGGCCAAGCTGTCGAAACGGGGCGTGGTCAAGGCCCTGACCCACCGTGGGGGTCTTCGGGCAGACATCGTCTCCGGTGGCGCGATCCGCGTCGGCAACGGGATCCGTCCCATCCTCTGAGGCTCACCCCCGGGCTCAGGCGTCACCTCGGGGAGCTAGGCTTCCTCGAATGACCTATACCGTTCTCCTCGACACGTCGAGCCTCATGTTCCGGGCGTTCTTCTCGATGCCCGCAACGGTGAAGGCCCCTGACGGGCGGCCGATCAACGCGGTCCATGGCTATCTGGACATGACCGCCCGGCTGGTCGCCGACCGTCACCCGGACGAGGTCGTGCACGTCTACGACGACGACTGGCGTCCGGCGCCCCGGGTGGCCGTGTACGAGGGCTACAAGGCCAACCGGCCACCGGATCCGGAGGGCCTCCCCGAGCAGTTCGACGTCCTCAGGGACGTTCTGGATGCGATGGGGATGTCCCAGGCCGAGGCTCCCGTGTGGGAGGCCGAGGACGCTATTGGCACGCTCTGCGCAGCCGCCGGGCGGAAGGACCGGATCGACATCGTCACCGGCGACCGGGACCTTATCCAGCTGGTCCACGATCCAGTTGTGCGGGTCCTGTTCACGCTGAGAGGTGTGACCGAGCTCCGGGTGCTCGATGAGGCCGGGGTTCTCGAGAAGTACGGTGTGCCCGCATCCCGATATGCGGAATTCGCCATCCTTCGAGGCGATCCCTCCGATGGGCTGCCCGGGGTTCGTGGCGTGGGAGAGAAGACCGCCAGGCTCTTGGTCAACACCTACGCATCGCTGGACGACCTCCTCGCCGATGCCTCGTCGGCGAGGCGAAAGGGGGCGCCGCTGCAGCGATCTCCCTCGCTCCGAGCAGCCCTCCGTGACGCCGCCGACTACATCCGGGCGATGGAGCAGATCGTCCCCATCAGGACCGACCTCGACGTCAAGATGTGGAAGGCGGATCGCGACGAGAGGAAGCTCGAGGAGGCCGCCGAACGACTCGCGCTCGGAGGGCCAATCCGAAGGCTCGGTCAGGCCATGTGGGGGCCGCCCGCGACGTCAAAGTAGAGCGGTCTGGTCCTTGGAGGCCCGCCTGCGGCGACCACGTTCCGGGGTCGGTTCCGCGGGATGCTCCACCATCGCGACCACCCGCGCGGCCATGAATCGGCCGGCCCGCACCGGCTGGCCGGTCCGAGTCACCTCGGACACCTCCACGACGCCCCGAGCGGTGGATACCTCGACCCGCCTGCCGGCCTTCGTCGCCTCGATCTCATAGGTCCGAACGCCGTTGCCCGTATCGACCACGATCTCGACCCGATCACCCTTCATCAGGTCAAGCGTACCCTGCCGGGCCGACAGGGATGCTGTCTCGAGAAATCGCAAAATCCCTGGTCGAACCCCCTGAAGCGGGATCGCCCGTCAGCGCGTATGTTGGATACGCCGTAGGTGTGAACCGGCCCTGGGCGCAACAGCGTAGATATGAGTAGACATCGTGCCGTGAGGGCGGCACCGGACGTCCGGTCGACGGAGTTGCCGTGGGGACCACCAGACAGGACATAGAACGCAGAGGGATCTTCCTCCTCTTGGTGGTGCTCGCGCTGATTCCGTTCGCCGTTCTCGGACTCGGACCCGACTCCGGCGTGGCGCAGGGGCAGGAGGGGAGCGTCCGAGTGGTCGGGCAAGGTCGGGCGGGGTTTCCATCGTCCGGCGGTGGAGGACACGTCGACGTGTGTGCCTTCACCGTGGACGCCTTCCAGGACGAATCCGGCACGGGCGGTTCCTTCACTTGTGAACTGGTTGAAGAGGCCGGACCACTGGGCCTTCCATTCACCAGGGTCGACGTGGAAGTCACGGGGTTGGACGCCCCCTCTGAGGAGGAGGCCACGCTCGAAGGTCCCGCCCGGGTGGAGTTGCCAAGCGGGGAGCCCATGAGCGGCGTGCCTGCCAGCGTCCACCTGTACGCCGGGGAGCCCGGAACGGGGACCCTCCAGATCCATCTCGTCGGGGTCTTCGACGGCGAGCGGTTCGACCAGATCCCCGATGACGGCGACTACACGATGCTCTCGCTGGACGTGACCATGGGCTCGATCGATATCCAGCTCGAGGCTCCCGGGCCGAGTCCTTCCCCTTCCGTCACGCCGAGCGAAAGCCCCGGGCCGTCGCCCAGTCCCTCGCCGTCCCCCAGCCCAACACCCTCGCCGAGTCCCCGACCCTCTCCGACCCCGCCGCCTCCGCCCCCCGGCCCGCCCGATCCAGGCTCGGGGGCACCCCCACCGAGCCCGCCTGAGAGCGACCCTCCGTTCAGCCTCAGGGGACACCACAGCACGGCCCGCCTCATGGCCATCCTGGCCCAGCTGTCCCCAGACGGCGTTCCGCGCCTGGATGACATCCTTTCCGTGGTCGGCCCCTTCCCAGTGGCCGGCCTGGCCTGGTGGCAGGACGACTGGCACGCCCACCGGTGCTGCCCCTACCCCCACCTCCACCAGGGTCTGGACCTGTTCGCCCCGAGAGGCACACCCGTGGTGGCGGCGGTCGACGGCGTGGTCAGCCAGAAGGTCAACGGGGTCATCAGCGGGCTGGCCGTCGAGATCACCGACGCGGGCAATACGCAGTACTTCTACGCCCACTTGAGCGGATTCGCTTCCGACATCGCCGTCGGCACCGCCGTGCGTATGGGGCAGGTCGTCGGGTACATCGGGAACACGGGCAACGCCGCCCGGACCAGCCCCCACCTGCACCTCGAGATCCAGCCGAATGGGATCCCCGTGCCTCCCATGCCGATCGTCGACGGCTGGCTGGGACTCTCGGAGGCGCGAGCGCTGGCTCTCTTCGCGGGGAGGAACGGCGGGTCCCTCCCGGACGCGGCCACGATCCGGCTGTGGATCACCAAGGCGCTCGCGCTGGCCGGCCAGAACGCAACCAACGAGGTCGGCGACGAATCCGCCCTCCAGGGTGCCCCACGGCGAACCTCGAACCTCGTGGACCTCCACAGCTCCGGTCCCCTGATGGCCCTCGCCGCGGGAGCGTTCTTCGTCATGATCCTGATGCCGGTCGCGATGGGGGGGCTCCGCGACGCTCGCCGCCGAGGATCGCTCCGCGCCCACGCTGGTGGGACAGGCGGGCAGGACACCGAACCGGCTATCTCGGACGGCGAACCCGCATCGATCGGCGAGCGGCCCGATCCTGGAGGCCTTGGCCGGCATCGACCTGCAGCCCGCTGAACCTGGTCAGGCGGTCTTCGACCACCCCACCCATTCGCGATAGATGAGCCGATCCTCCTTGAGCACCTGTCTCGCGTTGACCAGGTGCAGCAGGACGGCGGCCAGCGCGGTCGTGGGAATGGCCGTCAGGCTCGCCGCGATGGCAAAGCGATCGCGGGTGATCAGCTCGCTCGGCGTGGGACTCCCGTCGACGATGGGTCGAAACGCGTAGTAGAGAAGCACCCACCCGGCCAGCCACCCCGCCCACCACAGCCACACGAGGAACGAGGAACGGCCCCCCCGCCGTTTCCCGCTGGGAGTGACCGCGTCTGGGTCGCTCGTGCGGAGCAGTTGCCGCATGAGCAGGGGCGGAAGGACGAGGTTGACACCCGGCACGAACCATCCGGCGACTCCAAGGAACGGAACGAGGTTTCCCGTCCGGCCGGAGAGAGCCCTCGCGTTGGCGTGGGCCAGGAACTGCCACACCAACCACGTGATGACCACCAGAGCCCCGACCACGACCGCGCTCTTGGTGATCACGACCAGGCGTGCATGGTTGCGCCGCAGCTCGGAATCGGCGATGGGAAGGTTGTCGCGGATGAACGGCCAGTCTCGGAGGTCCGGCAGGAGGAAGTCCACGGCGAACGCGAATATCAGCGCCATGAGGATCAGGCACACGGTGCACGCGGTGGCCCACGGGCGGGAGGCCGGGTAGCGGAGGCTGAACCCTCGTTCCCTGACCGCGGCCGGTTCGGTCACGCGCCGAGGTGAGTCGCCCATCGGGTCAGTGACCTCTCCCCTCCGGCCGGCTGTGGTCGAGCTTGGGGGCGAGCCACCACCGCGAGGTGACCACCTTCTGGCGGGTGTAGAAACGGATCCCGTCGGCCCCGGTGGCGTGGAGGTCTCCGAAGAACGACCTCTTCCATCCCGTGAACGGGAAGAACGCCATCGGAGCGGCCACTCCGATGTTCACGCCGAGCATCCCCGCCTCGGCCCGACGCTTGAACTCTCGGGCGTTAGCCCCCGAGGTGGTGAAGATCGAGGCCGCGTTTCCGTACGAGCTCGAGTTCATGACCCGGATGGCGTCGTCGATATCGTCGGCTCGGACAACGGACAGGATGGGCCCGAAGAGCTCGTCCTTCCACAGCGGCATGTCGGGGCTCACCCGGTCGAAGATGGTCGGGCCGAGGAAGAATCCATCGGACGGGCCGGCCCCCCGCCCGTCGGCGACCAGGGCGGCTCCGACCTCCTCGCCCTGTTCGATGTACCCGATGAGCTCCTTCCTCCGCTCCTCCCGGATCACCGGCCCCATGTCGGTGTCGGGCTCCATCCCGGGCCCCACCGTCAGCCGGCCTGCCTGCTCCACCAGCTCCTGGACCAGCGCATCGCCCAGGGCCCCTACCCCGACCGCCACACTGCCGGCCAGACACCGCTGCCCCGCGTTGCCGAACGCGGAGGAGATCAACGCGGTCACGGTCTTCTCTAGGTCGGCGTCGTCCATCACCAGCAGGTGGTTCTTCGCGCCACCGAGCGCCTGGATCCGCTTGCCGTTCGCGGCGCCGTGCGCGTAGATGTACTGGGCGACCGCGGCGGAGCCGACGAAGGACACCGCGTCGACCTCGGGATGCTCCAGCAGAGCGTCGACCGCCTCCTTGGCCCCATGAACGAGGTTGAACACGCCCTCGGGCAACCCAGCCTCGACCAGGAGCTCCGCGATACGCGTGGCGGAGAGAGGCGTGCGCTGGGACGGCTTGTGGACGAAGGTGTTCCCGCAGACCAGCGCCAGCGGGATCATCCACAGCGGGACCATGTTGGGGAAGTTGAACGGGGTGATGCCGGCCACGACCCCGACAGGGAATCGGACCAGCTCCTCGTCGATGCCGTCTGCGATCTGGTCGAGGTTGGTCCCCATGAGGAGCGTGGGCGCGGCGCAGGCGAGCTCGACCACCTCGATGGCCCGGCGGACCTCACCCCTCGACTCGGGCAGCGTCTTGCCGTTCTCCTGGGTCACGAGCCGGGCCAGCTCCTCGAAATGCTCCTCCAAGAGCTGCTTGAACCTGAACATGACCTGCGCCCTCTCCGGAACCGGCGTGTCGGCCCAGCCGGGGAAGGCTCCCCGAGCTGCGCGGATGGCCTCGTCGATCTCCCTGGGTGTCGAGTAGGGAAGGAGGGCGATGGTCTCGCCGGTCGATGGGTCGGGGATCGGATCGACCTGAACGTCGCCGTCTCGTGATTCGCGGAAGCTGCCGCCGATGAAGCTCTGCACCTGTGTGGCAGTCACTTGACCATCCTTCCTCTTCGGCCCCCGATGCCGCTCTGGGTCATGGCGGCCTTCATGGGGCCTGGAAGCGGCTTCGCTCGATGAACTGGCCCCTTCCCTCTTTCCCGTGCCACTCGCCGCCTTCCACCAGCACGGACCCGCGCTGCATGACCACCTCGGGGAGCCCGTAGACCTTGACTCCCTCATAGCACGAGTAGTCAACGTTCATGTGGTGGTCCTTCGCGGAGATCACCCGCTCCCTGTTCGGGTCGAACATCACGATGTCGGCGTCGAACCCAGGAGCGATGGTCCCTTTCCGCGGGTACAGGCCGAACATCTTCGCCGGGGCCGTGGCGACCAAGTCGACGAACCTCGTGAGCGAGATCTCTCCCTTTTTCACGCCCTGGAAGATCAACGTGAAGCGATCCTCCACCGAGGGCAACCCGTTGGGGATCTTGGCGAAGTTCCCCACGCCCAGATCCTTCTGACCCTTGTAGTTGAACGGAGCATGATCAGTCGACACGACCTGGAGGTCCCCTGCCGTGAGCCCCTTCCACAGGTCCTCCTGGTGGTCCGCCGGCCGCAAGGGAGGCGAGCACACGAACTTCGCGCCCTCGAAGCCCGGCCGGGCCATGTCGTCGGCGCTCAGGTAGAGGTACTGAGGGCAGGTCTCCGCGTAGGCGGGGAGTCCGCGGTCACGCGCCTCCCGGACGGCGTTGAGGGCATCCCGCGAGCTCAGGTGCACGATGTAGGCTGGCGCCCCCGCCAGCTCCGCGAGCTTGAACACGCGGTGGACGGCCTCGCCCTCCATGACCGCCGGCCGGCTGAAGCCGTGGTACTTGGGGTCCGTCTTCCCCTCGTCCAGGAGCTGCCGGACCAGGACGTCGATGGGGCCGCCGTTCTCGGCGTGCATCATGATCAGCGCCCCGCTGTCGGACGCCCGCTGCATGGCCCGGAATATCGAGGCGTCGTCGTTCATGAACACGCCGGGGTACGCCATGAACAGCTTGAACGAGGTGATCCCCTCGTTCACCAGGTCGTCCATCTCCTGAAGGGTCCCGTCGTTCACCTCACGAACGATCATGTGCAACCCGTAATCGGTCTGGGCCTTCTGCCCTTTCTCGAACCAGCGATCGAGGCCCTTTCTCAGGGGCTCTCCGTAGTCCTGAACGGCGAAGTCGACGCACGTGGTGGTGCCGCCGAACGCAGCCGCACGCGTCCCGGTGGCGAAGTCGTCCGAACAGAAGCTCCCACCGAAGGGCAGGTCGAAGTGCGTGTGGACGTCGACCCCTCCCGGCATCACGTACCGGTCGGTGGCGTCGATGACGGAGTCGGCGTGGGCGTCCAGGGACAGGCCGATCAGAGCAACCTTCTCGTCTTCGATCAGCACATCGGCCTTGGTAGCTTCCGTGGCCGTCACCACGGTCCCGTTCTTGATCAACGTCCGCATCCGCGCTTCCCTCCAGTCCAGGCGATCTCCCCGCCTCCCGCGTCCGCCGATGGTACGTCCCGCGCGCCGGTCGAAGCGAGGCAGATCAGGGAACGAGGAGCGAGGCCGCCTCGCCCTGGGCGGCGGACTGTGTGGTCTCCACCGCCTCGCCTTCCGGCAGGCGGGCAGCGCGGAGGATGGGGAACGCGATGAGGACGCCGGTGAAGGCGGCGAGCCCACCCACGATGTAGACGCCCCGCGCTCCGAGCCAGCTCACCGCCGGACCGGCGATCACATAGGACACAGCCATCCCGATGTGAACGATCGCGTCGAAGGCCCCCGAGACCCGGGAGCGGACCGCGTCCGGGGTCCGGCGCTGCCTGATCCCCTGCTCGGCCACGAGTGAGGCTCCGTCACCGATCCCCATCACCAGGATGGCCCCGAGGACGAGGGCGAACCACGGTGACAGGCCGGTGACGATCGACGTGGTCGCAACCACAGCGGTCCCCACCAGGAACCATCTGGCTTCGTTCGACGCCCTCAGTCGCCGCCCCAGCAACGAGCCCAGGATGGACCCGCCGCCCCAGCAGGCGATCAGGAGCCCATAGCCAAAGGACCCCGCGTTGAACAGGTCGACCAGCGGGACGTCCGCCACCATGGTCATGCCGAGACCGAGTACGAGCGCAAGCCAGGTCAGAGCGACCGTGCGCAGGACCCGATCGCCCAGAAGGAATCGGAAGCCGGCCCGAAGGCCTCGATGCTCGTCGGCCTCTGCGTGCTCACCCTTGAACCGCGCTCGAACCGTCGCCACCAACCCGGCCGATGCCAGGAAGGTGACCGCGTTCAGGGCGAACACTGCACCAGACCCGATCGAGGCGACGAGCAGGCCTCCGAGCAAGGGTCCCAGGAGGATGCCAGCGTTCCTTCCCATCGCCACCAACCCGTTCGCCCAGCCGAGGTCCTCCTCGCCGACCATGTTCGGGATCGCCGCGGAGGAAGCCGAGAGGAACGGCGCCTCGGCCGCAGCGGAAAGGAACGCGACCACCAGGAGCAGACCCGGGTCGTGGACCAGGGCCATGACGAAGAAGCACGCCGCTGCCATCAGATCCGAAACGATCATGACCCGCTGGCGATCGAATCGGTCTCCCAGGGCACCGGCCAGTGGGCTGACGAACCCGATCGTCCCGAACGTGAGGAAGAGAGCGGCCGCCACCCACGTCGCCGAGCCCGTCTTCTCGTAGATGACGAAATTCAGCGCGAGGTAGGCCGCCGCCCCGCCGGTGAGCGAGATCATGCGGGCCAGAGCGAGCCTTCTGACGGCGGTTCGAGGCGAGGCGACCAAGGAACGCTTCCTCCGGAACGAACGATACGCGGTTGCAGGGACAGCACCCTGTGGCCGGTCGCGGCCCGGGTGCGAGGCCGCTGCTATCGATGCGTTCTCATGGTCGGGCGAGTGTACATCACCGAGTGAGCGCCTTGGTTTCCTTCACCTCTTGCGGAGACAGGCCAGCGATGAGCGTCTGCCAGTGCCGAGCCGGCGTGACCGGCTCACCGTCGAAGACGAATCCATCGGAGGTGAGCCTGACCCGCGCCGTTTCCGGTCCGGACAGGCCAACGCCGATGCGCTCCTCGAGCATCTGCTGAGCCTGCTGAACGTCCTGTGAAGCAAAGCCGCTTTTGGTCCCGACCCACTCCGGGTGAAGGGACTCCATCACTTCCCGAGCCATGAAATGAACGTAGAACACTCGACGAAGGAAGTCGGTGACATTGGCCCTCGATCCGTGCGGAGCGCTGATGGAGTGCAGCAGCACATCGCCGGGGGCCATCTCCAGAGGGGTCGCGTCAGGGATACTGAATAGCTCGTCCTCCTGGAAGCGTTCGACTTCGATGTGGCCGGCGAGGTGATGACCGGACAAGCCATACAGGCAGCCGTTCTCGATGGTGGCCGTGTCCAGGTAGATATCGCAGTCGAAGTTGGGTATCCCGAACGTCTCAGCCAGCCCGTCAAGGCCTTGGTACGGGGGATCCTGATGCCAGGGGATGGCTACCCCCGAATGAGGGAGCTTCACCACGAGCGAGTCGTTGATCGGCATGAACGGATGGCCAAGGCATTGGCCCACCGCGGCCAGGAGATCCGGGTTGACGGTGGAGATCCGGAAGGCGGCGTGGCGCTCCCACAGCACCCCGTCGGTTCGGTAGTACTGCCTCCGGCCGTCGATATTGCGATAGCCGTGACCGGTGCCGGCCTCGGCAACGCCCTCCTGTGTCACCTCGTCGGCCGCGTCCTGAAGTGCCTGGAGCTCCGGGCCGCCGTAGACGCCTCGCAGAACAAGCAAGCCATCACGGTGGAACTGGTCGAGCTGCGGTTGGGTGAGCATAGTCGTCTCCGATTCTGATCTGGTACTGATTCCGACGCTAGGCGGAGGCAAGCTCTCACGCCTCGCGGTGGGAGGAAGAGGGCATTCTCCGACCAGAATGGGTACGATTCCGACTTCCGGGGGGGAAGGCCGATGAAGGAACAATCCGGGCACGGACCTTCCGCGGCGCCGGTCGTGGAGGCGGGGGTACACACGCCCGGCCTGATGCGTCGGCACGCGGATCGGGTCCTGCCCGTGCACGAGTTGATCGTCGTGCAATCCGGCGTCCTCCCGATCGCGGAGGGCGACCGACGATTCGCCGTGGGCCGCGACCAGTGGGTTCTGCTCCACGCTCGACATCGGCATTTCGGCTACGACGACCTGGACGATGACACCTGGTTCTATTGGATCTGCTTCGGTTCTGGGTGGTCACGTGAGGCCGATTCGGCGGATGCCCCGATGCTGCCCGGACCTTCCGAAGGCTCGGTCGCCCGTCCCGAGCGGCTCCGCAGGCTCTTCGAGGACCTGCTCGAAGATCAACAAGGGGGGAACCTCACTCGGATCGCTGCGCTCAGCTACCTGCGACTGATGTTGGCCGAGATCCTGCACCAACCACCCGTCACAGGTGCGCAAAGTACGACAATCCAGGTGGCGCGACGTGCGGCAGCATTCATCGCCGACCACTTGACCGAGCCAGACCTGAGCACCGCGCGAATCGCCGGCGCGCTTGCGTTCAACGCGGACTACCTCGGTCGTGCGTTTCGAGCCGCCTTCAACGAGACACCCACCGACCACATCCATCGCTTGCGCATCGACCGGGCCCGGATGCTCTTTCGGTCCACCGGCCGGTCCGTCCAGCGAGTGGCCGCCGAGGTCGGCTTCACCGACGATCGCTACTTCCGTCGAATCTTCAAACGGAACGTCGGCCTCACGCCTCGACAGTTCCAGCGTCTGCGACCATCTGGGTGATTTCTAGCGAGCAGCGTCCGCTTCCCCGAAAGCCACCTCGAGGGTTTCGATGGCTCGGGCGGCGTCGTCCTCACTGATTACGAGGGGAGGAGCCAGTCGGAGCACGTTGCCGTACAGCCCGCCCTTGCCGATGAGCAGACCGGCCTCCTTGCAGGTCTCCATGACCTGGGCCGCGGCCTCCGGGCTGGGCTCCTTCGAGTCGGAGTCCTTCACCAGCTCGACCCCGATCATGAGCCCCTTGCCGCGCACTTCGCCAACCACGTTATATCGATCCTCCAGGTCCTTCAGCCCGCGGTAGAGCGAATTGCCGACCTTGTAGGCGTTCTCCTGGAGCCGCTCCTCCTCGATGTTCTCCAGGTTGGCGAGCGCATAGGAGGCTGCGATGGGATTTCCGCCGAACGTCGAGATTGAGCTGGCGCGGAGCGAGTCCATCATGTCGGCCCGGCTCACCACCGCCCCGATGGCCATCCCGTTGCCCAGCCCCTTCGCACACACGATGGCGTCCCCATGCACACCCCATCCATCGATCCCCCAGAACGTCTCCCCCGTCCGGCCGAACCCCGTCTGCACCTCGTCGACGATGAATGGGATGCCGAACTCGTCCAGGATCGACTTCACGATCCCGAAGTACTCGGGTGGCGGGGTGACGAAACCGCCTACACCCTGGATCGGCTCGGCGATCATGGCCGCCGGCTCTCCGGTCGTGGTGGTCTCGATGACGTTCCGGAGGTCCTCAGCGCAGGCCACGCCACAGTCCGGGTACGCCAAGCCCAGAGGGCATCGGTAACAGTAGGGGGCCAGCGCATACGACACCTTCAGCGGACTGAGCGAGGTTGCCGCGTACCCCTTGTTCCCGGTGATGCCGACCGCGGTAAACGATCGCCCATGGTACGAGTTACGCAACGCGATGATCTCGTTCGACCGGCGCCAGCTGGTGGCGAAGAGCAGCGCGGCCTCGACGGCCTCCGTCCCGGACCCGACGAAGAACGCCTTGGCGGGCACGTCGATCGGAGCCAGCCCCGTGAGCTTCTCGGCGAGCTCCACCATCGGCCGGATCAGATACAGCGTCGAGGTGTGGGCGATCTTGCCGGCCTGCTCGGTAAGCGCCTGCACGAGCTTCGGCACCACGTGGCCGGAGATCGTCGTGACGATCCCGCCGAAGAAGTCGAGGTACTCCTTGCCCGATCCGTCCCAGACCCGGGCGCCCTCGCCTCGAACGAGCTCGATCGGTTCCTCGTAGTAGAGGGCGACCCAGTTGGGGAGAACCTTCCGGTGCCGGGCCAGCAGCTCGGCCGCGCCCCCGTCGCCCTGACCGCCGCCGTCTCCCCGCCCCTCGCCGTCGCCCGAACCCGCAGGCGTCACGGCAGGAGCTCCGTCAGCTCGCCATACGTCTCGGGCCGACGATCCCGAAGGAACTGCCACGTGTTGCGTACTTCCCGATTCATCTCCAAGTCGAGGTCATGTACCAGCACCTCGTCCTGGGAGTCCGACGCCTTGGCGACGATCTGCCCCCGAGGGTTGCAGAAATAGGAAGACCCGTAGAAGCGGTGATCGGTCAGCGGCGGCTCCGAGCCCACTCGATTGATGGCGGCGATCCAGTAGCCGTTTGCGACGGCGTGGGCAGGCTGTTCGAGCTCCCAAAGGTATTTGGACAGCGACTCCACGGTGGCAGACGGATTGAACACCAGCTCGGCCCCCTTCAGACCGAGCGCCCGGCCGATCTCCGGGAAATGCCGGTCGTAGCAGATGATCAGCCCGACCCTCCCCACCGAGGTCTCGAACACCGGATACCCCAGGTTCCCCGGCTTGAAGTAGAACTTCTCCCAGAAGCAGGGGCCGACGTGCGGGATGTGGGTCTTGCGGTACTTCCCGGCGATCGTCCCGTCTGCCTCGATCACCACCGCCGAGTTGTAGTACACACCGGTCTGGGCCTCCTCATAGAACGGCACGATCAGGACCATGCCGTGATCCTTGGCCACCTCGCGCATCCTGCTCACCGTGGGGCCCGAGTCGGGCTCGGCGGTCGCGTACCACTTGGGGTCCTGCTCGGCCGGGAAGTACGGACCGTGGAAGATCTCCTGGAGGCAGGTGACCTGAGCGCCCTCGGCCGCGGCTTTGCCGATCAGCTCGACGTGCTTGTCGATCGCCTCCTGCTTGGACATGTTGGTGTTGGACTGGATGACGGCGGCTCGAACCGTGGTCATGAACCCTCCTCACACGAGCGAAGGAATGAGCTCTTTGCCGAACGTTCGTATCACCGATTCCGGGTCATCGACCATCGAATAGATGTTGAACTGGTCGACTCCCACCTTCGACAACTCTCGCAGCTTGCGCTTGCACTCCTCCACCGGTCCGATCACGCAGAACCTGTCGACCACGTCGTCGGGGACGAACGAGGCGTGCTCGGCCCCGGTTCGGCCGTGGTTCTTGTAGTCGTAGTGATCGCGGGCCTCGATGTAGGCAACGAACTCGCGAGGCAGATCCTTGGGCTCGTATCGCTTCACCAGGTCGACCACGTGGTTCGAGACCAGCGCGGGGAACCACCGAACCTGGTCGCGCGCGTGGCCCATTTCGCTGGTGACGTAGGCAGGGGCCGCCGCCATCACCTTCACCTCTTCGAAGCTGCGCCCCACCTCTTTCGCTCCCTCTTTCACATACGACAGGAACCACTCGATGAGATAGGGGTCCGCCAGCTGCAGGATTACGCCGTCGCCGATGCGGCCGGCCAGGCGCAGAGCCTTGGGCCCGTAGGCGGCGATCCAGATGGGCAGGTCCCACTCCCCCTTTGCCCACTTGAGTTGGGTTTTCGTCCCCTCGTAGTCGACCTCGCGGCCGGCGCTGAGGTCCCGGATCAGCCGGCAGGCCTCCTCCAGCCGCTGCAGCGTCACCGGCGGCTTCCCGATCACCCGCCTGGCACTGTCCCCTCGCCCGATCCCGCACTCCATCCGTCCGCCGGAGATCTCGTTGAGCGTGGCGAGGGCGCTGGCCGTCACCGTGAGGTCTCGGGTCGCGGGGTTGGTTACACAGGGTCCGAGCCGGATCTTCTTCGTGTTCACGGCTTGGAGGGCGAAGATCGGATAGACCTCCTGCCACAGGACGTGGGAGTCCCAGATCCAGGCGTAGTCGAATCCATTGTCTTCGGCGAGCTTCGTCCTCTGGACCAGTCGCGAGACGGGTGGGTCGGCCATGAACGTGACGCCGAAGCTCAGCATGGCGCTCCTTTGTATCACTCGCGTTGATCCGGAACCAGGCCTCGGCCCCGTCGGCGGCGTAGATTACCCCTCCCGATGGACATCGCGGGATCTGTCTGCCTCGTAACGGGTGCCACCAGCGGCATCGGGCGGGCGACGGCGATCCGGATGGCCGCCCTCGGAGCGCACGTCGTGTCGGTCGGTCGGGACGTCCTGGCCCTCGACGAGGTGGGGCGCGAAACGTCCGGGCCGACAGTTCGAGCAGACCTGTCAGACCCCACCGACATCGACCTGGCGGTCCAGGAAGCGCTTGCGGCTTACGGACGGGTCGACGTCCTGGTCAACGATGCCGCGCAAGGGTGGGCTGGACCATTCGCCGAACAGGACGTCGAGGGCGCCGACTACCTGGTCCGGGTGAACCTGATCGCGCCGATCCGGCTCACCCGAGCTCTCCTGCCGGGGATGCTTCAGCGGCGGCGGGGAGCGGTGGTCAACGTCTCCTCCATCGCCGGCCACGTTGGGGTCAGAGAGGAAGCGGTGTACGCGTCGACCAAGGCAGGCATGATCGGGTTCTCCGAGAGCCTGCGCTACGAGTTGAGAGGAACGGGAATCCGCGTCTCGGTGGTCTCGCCCGGGGTTGTGGACACGGCCTTCTTCGAGCGGCGCGGCCGGTCCTATCAGCGGAAGTTCCCCCGTCCGATCGCTCCCGAACGGGTGGCCCAGTCTGTGGTCCGAGCGGTCCGCGGCGGCAAGGAGCAGGTATACGTTCCTCGGTGGATGGCGTTTCCTGCCTGGCTGCGCGGCGCGTGGCCCGGCCTGTACCGGGCGCTGGCCGGGCGCTTCGGCTAGTCAGGAGTTCACGAGCGCCCGGAGGGACTCCTTAAGCGAGTGGGTGGTCGCCATCACCGCGGTCGGCTCGTAGCCACAGTGGGCCATGCAGTTTCGACATTGCACGTTCCCACTGTTGCGTCCGTACTTCGACCAGTCGGTGGTCTCCAGGAGCTCCTGGTACGTCCGGCAGTAGCCGTCCGCCTGCAGATAACAGGGGCGCTGCCACCCGAACACCGAGTAGCTAGGGATGCCCCAAGGGGTGCACTCGTAGTCGACCTTGCCCTCCAGGAAATCCAGGTACAGCGGGGTGTGGTTGAGGCGCCACTTCTTGCGTGTGCGACCCTGGAACACGCCACGAAAGATCTCGCGCGTCTGCTCCACGCCCAGGAAATGCTCCTGGTCCGGAGCCTTCCAGTAGGCGTACGCGGGCGAGATCATCATCCCGTCCACCTTGAGGTCATCGTTCAGGAAGTCGAGCACGTCCCGGATGCTCTTGGGAGTGTCGGTGGTGAAGAAGGTGGAGTTCGTCGTGACGCGGTACCCCCGGCGCTTCGCTTCCTTGATCGCATCCACGGCCTTGTCGAACACGCCCTCCTCACACACGGACTCGTCGTGGCGCTCGCGCAGCCCGTCGATGTGAACCGCCCAGGCGAAGTAGGGCGAGGGTTCGAAAAGATCGAGCTTCCTGTGCATCAATAGCGCGTTGGTGCACAGGTACACGAACTTCTTTCGCCTGATCAACTCATTGGCGATGAGGTGGACCTCTGGGTGGATGAGGGGTTCCCCTCCCGCGATGGACACGACGGGTGCGCCGCACTCCTCGACCGCGGCGACTGCCTGGTCCACCGGCATCCGCTGCTTCAGGATGTTCGGCGGGTATTGGATCTTGCCGCACCCCGCGCACGCCAGGTTGCAGGCGAACAGCGGCTCGAGCTCCACCACCAGAGGGAAACGGCTCACGCCCCTGATCCGCTGTCGCGCCAGGTACGACGCGAGCTTCATGCTCTGCCTCAGCGGCACCGACATGTCACCCCGTCCCTTCTGGTTGTCGCAACTCCACCGGCAGGGTGAACCGCATGGATTCACTGGTCACCTGCCGCTCCTCGACCTTCACGCTTCCCAGCCCACCCAGGGCTTCGAGCACCCGATCCACGAGGACCTCCGGTGCGGAGGCTCCCGCGGTGACTCCAACCGTCTCCGCCCCCACCAGCCACGCTGGATCGATGTCGGTCTCGTCGTCGATCAGGGCAGCCCGGCAACCTTCGCGCTCCGCCACCTCGACCAGTCGCTTGGAGTTGGATGAGTTCTCCGAGCCGATCACGAGCAGCAGCTGGCATTCCCGTGCCAGGACCTTCACGGCGTCCTGGCGATTCTGCGTCGCGTAGCAGATGTCTGCCGATCCCGGTCCGGTCAGTTGAGGGAACCGATCCCGAAGAGCGCTAACCACTTCGTCCACCTCGTCCACCGCAAGGGTCGTCTGGGACAGGTAGGCAACCCGGTCGGGATCGTCGACGGCGAGCCGGTCGACGTCCTCGGCCTTCTGGATGAGCCGGATGGAGCGCGGGGCCTCACCCGTCGTCCCCTCGACCTCCTCGTGTCCATCGTGGCCGATCAGGAAGATCGTGTACCCGGCTCCGGCGAACCGCCGGGCTTCCGCGTGCACCTTCGTGACCAAGGGACAGGTGGCGTCGATCACGTGAAGGTGCCTGGCGCGAGCCTGCGAGTGCACCTCGGGAGAGACGCCGTGCGCGGAGAAGACGATGGTGGCACCCTCGGGAACCTCTTCGGCAGACTCGACGAAGACCGCGCCTCGGCGCTCCAGATCCCGGACGACGTGGACGTTGTGGACGATCTGCTTTCGCACGTAGACGGGAGGACCGTAGCTGTCGAGGGCCCTTTCCACGATCTCGATCGCCCGCTCCACACCCGCACAGAAGGACCTGGGGCCGGCCAGCAGCACCGTGCGGGGCCCGGCGGCCTGGGCCCAGGACGCCAGTGCCGGCGCGGCTTTGGCCAGGGCGCGATAGGCCTTGACGCCCCCGCGGGCCGTCGCCACAGGATTGACCTTCAGCTCGCGTCGCGGGGTGTCGACGACAACGCGGAGCACCGCGAACGGTCGATCGCCGGCCGCGGCGACGAGCCATGCCGACTCCATGTCGACGGCGATCGCCCCGGTGCGGGCGCGCAGACGATCACGCTCGATCCCCGTCACCACGTGATCGGTGGAAGCGACGGGACCGAGCCGGGCAGGGATCCCCATGGAGGTCAGCGCGGCTACCACGATGCCTGCTGACGGGCAGGGGCTCACGCCTTCCGGACCCCGGATCTCCGTGGCCACCACCACGTCCCCGGGCCGGAGGGTCGGGTCCAACGCCCCACAGAACCCCGCCACGGCGACCGCTCCGGCGCCGCTTAGGAGCGTGGCGGTCCCCTGCGGGGGGCCATGGGCGATCGCCCTCGTGGACCTGTCTCTGCCCATACCCGTCTGTAGGACCAGCGCTCCCGGAAGGGCCGAGCGGATCGCCCGGGCCTCGATCGAAAGAGGAGCGAGCACGACCAGCGGCGGGTGTTGGACGCGCCCCTGGCCCCGGCCGTTCGCGCTCACGACGCCCCACGCTCCCCGCTGACATACCGACCGAGGGCCGAGAGAGGAAAGACCAAACGGTACAGGTGGTAGTTGATGTAGAAGTCGCCGGGGAAGCCGGTCCCCGTGTACTCGGGCTCGTCCCACGTTCCCGAGGGAAGCTGGGTCTCACACAGCCACGCCACACCCCTGTCGACGGAGTCGGATCCGCCGCCGGCCGCGATGAGGGCAAGGAGTGCCCACGCCGTCTGAGAGGCGGTGCTCGTCCCCCGACCGATCCAGTCACGATCGTCGTAGGAGCGGAGATCTTCGCCCCACCCCCCGTCGGGGTTCTGGTGTTCTTCGAGCCACCGGACCCCGGCCTGGATCTTCGGATCGTCCCTCGGGATGCCTGCGGCAACGGCGGCCGGGATCACCGCGCCCGTGCCGTATACGTGATTCGCTCCCCACCGCCCGAACCACGAGCCGTCTCCCTCCTGGTTCCTGGCCAGCCAGGAGAGGCCCCTGCGAGTGTCTTGATCGCCCCCCCGACCCTCCCAGGCGAGCATCTCCACCACGTGAGCGGTCACGTCGGCGCTCGGGGGGTCGATGACCTCGCCGAAGTCGCAGAACGGCAGCTCCCGGCAGAGCGTCTGGCTGTTGTCGGCGTCGAACGCAGCCCACCCACCATCCGAGGACTGCATCCCGAGCACCCACCGGACGCCGCGGTCGATGGCGGACTCCAGACCTGCTCGATCGGGATAGCCAGGGGCCGCCCGCCGGAGGGCCAAGACGACCTCCGCGGTGTCGTCGATGTCGGGGTAGTTGTCGTTGGCGAACTCGAAGGCCCATCCACCCGGTGGCAGGTCGGGCCGGCGGACAGCCCAGTCGCCCTTGACCCTGATCTCTTCGCGCAGGAGCCAATCGGTCGCCGCGAGCACCGCGGGATGATCGGGCGGGAGGCCCGCGTCGACCAGACCGATCAGGGAAAGAGCCGTGTCCCACACGGGGGACTGGCACGCCTCCAGTCGCCGCTGGTCACCCTCCACGATCGTGAAGCGATCGACCCCGTCGAGCCCAGCCCTCATCACGGAGTGATCGAGCGGGTACCCCATGAGGTTCAGAGCGATCAGGGAGTACACCCAGGGCGGCTGGATCCCACCCCAGCTCCCGTCCGCCTCCTGCCTGCGAACGATCCACGCTGTGGCTCGGGCCAGGGCAAGGTGGCGAAGACGTGTGGACGGGTGGCGCTCGTACCACCGCAGGGCCCGATCCAAGCGCTGGAACCTCCCCGCCCAGGTCGAGGCGGGCTCGCGATCGTGCGCGGGCGTTCCCGTCCTGAGCTCGTCGATCGAGAACCCGAGCGGGCGATTCGGCCGGTGAGCGCCCACGATCGTGAGCGCCACGATCGTCTGGCGAGCCCAGCACGCGAAGTCGTAGATGTTCAGCGGGAACCACTCCGGAAGGAAGATCACCTCCGGAGGGAGCGCCGGGATCCGATCCCAGGACCACTGGCCGAACAGGGCCAGCCACATGTGGGTGAACACCCGGGCGCTCTCCAGTCCTCCGTGGCTCCGGATGTACTCGAGCGCCCCCGCCATGTGCGCGGCCGCCGGGTCGTCCCCGGCCAGACGAAGCGCAACGTAGGCCTCAATGGTGGTTGAGAGGTCGGGCGGCCCGCCGTAGAAGTTTGCCCAGGTCCCGTCGGCCCGCTGCTTCGACCGGATCCAATTCGCCGCCAGGCGTGTTTCCTCTTCGGTGCGGATCCCGAGGAACTGCCGCAGCAGGAGGTCTTCGGCGTCCATGGTGACGTTCGTCTCGAGCTCTCCCTTCCACCAGCCTCCCGGATGCTGGAGACCGAGCAGGTGCTCGCAGGCCCGGCGCGCGCTCTCTCGCGCGACCACCTGTGCCCGGGACTCAACCCGAACGGCCATCTCCCTACGCCCCCCTCGACATCTAGAAGTCCCTCGCCGCGACGAATCGGGCGAGCTCCGCGAGCTCTTCCAAAGGGCCGGGCCGCAACTGGACCCGATCCAGCGACCGGAGGGCCAGCTGAAGCTGATGGTCGGCCTCGGCCAGACATCGCTCTCGTCCTCCGGCACGCTCGATCAGCGACACTGCGAGCATCACGTCGTCCTCTGTGAGTTGGCCGTTGGAAAGGAACCGAGCGAGCACCTGCCGGTCACTTTGCGGCGCGGACCCGCCCGACAGCTCGGCGAGGGCGGCAACGATGGGGAGCGTCTTCTTGTGGGCCCTCAGGTCGCCGGCGACGGGCTTACCGGTCGTGTCCGGCCGGCCCCAGATGCCCAGCAGGTCGTCCACGGCCTGAAACGCCAGGCCGAGGTGGACACCGAATTCCTCCAGGGCTCCGACGACGGGCTCCTCCGCTCCGGCCAAGAGCGGCCCGACGGACGCTGCGTACCCGAGCAACGCACCGGTCTTGTGCTCCGCCATCCGCAGGCATTCCTCCACGGAGACGTCGAGTCTCGACTCGAACGCGAGGTCCTCGGCCTGTCCCCTGATCATCCGGGCGGTTGCCCGGGTCAGAGCGACCGATGCCCGCTCCCTCTCCGGGGAGGGCTGCTCGAGCAGCAACTCGTGGGCGAGGACGAGGAGGGCGTCACCCGTGACGATCGCCTGCCCCACGCCGAACAGGGCCCATGCCGTCGGGCGGTGCCTGCGCTCCAGGTCGCGGTCCATCACGTCGTCGTGGAGGAGGGAGAAGTTGTGGACGAGCTCGACCGCCACCGCTCCGGGTAGCGCCACATCGGGAGCGGCCCCGACGGCCTGGGCGGACAGGAAGGCCAGGGCCGGCCGCACCGCCTTCCCCCCGTCTCCCGAGGACGGATGGCCTTCGCGGTCGGCGAAGCCCAGATGGTAGGCGATCACTTGACGTAACTCCGGCGCCAGACCCTCGATGCAGCGCCGCAGGGCGGGCTGCACGAGCTCTCGCGCCCGGTGAAGGGACTCCGGGAGGGTCGCGGTGCCGGTCATGCCGCCACCACCTCGGGGAGCCGACGGGTTCGGCCCACTCCGACGAGTGCCTCCCGAGCCGCGGCGAGACCCGATCGCACGGCCCCTTCCATAGTGGCCGGCCAGCCCGTGTCGGTCCACGCCCCCGCCAAGTAGAGGCCCGGCACGGCGGTACGGGGCCCCGGTCGAAGCGCCCTGGTCCCGGGGCTTTGCCGGAACGTCGCCGCGTGTTCGCGAGTGACGAAGAACCCTTCCACCCGGGCATCGCGAGCCCTTGGGAACATCGATTGCAGCGCGGGAAGAAAGCGCGCGCGAAGGTCCTCCGACCGTTCGGCGATCTCCCGGTCGGCACCCGAAAGGGAGATCGCCAGATACTGACCGTGATCCAAGCCAGACGATCGGGTGCGGTCGAAGACCCACTGCACGGGCATGGCCACGCCGGCCACGAAAGGGAGGTCCGTGACCGAGCGGTCGTAGACCACGTGGACATTGACGATGGGAGAAACGCCCAGCCGAGCGGGTGCGGTGGGATCCGGCAGTGCCCCGGGGGGCAGGAGCTCGGACACCTTGTCGTGCGGGGCTGCCACGATCACGGCGTCGGCTTCGATCGACCCCTCGCCGGCCTGGACGACGAACGATCCCCCTGGCAACGCTTCCACCGCACGAACCGGGGTGTGGAGATGGACGGATGCCCCCGCCGCCGACAGAGCCCGGCCGGCGGGTTCCGCGTGTACCTGAGAAAGCGGAACGGTCGCGTAGCCCACGTCGGCGGCGTCCCGCTTGGTGAGGAGTCCGGTCCGGAACACCTTCACCGCCAGGGCCAGCGAGGCCGCGTCCGCCGGAAGGTTCAGGGTGGGAAGCGCGATCAGGTTCCACAGCGACTCGACGGCCGCGGCCGACTGCCGCCGGCCGTCAAGCCACTGCCCGAACGTCGAGTGATCGAGCTCCGCCGACTCCGGATCAAGCCTCGCCAGCGCCAGGGCCGCCAGGGCGGCCCGGAGACGCTCGCCGGGACTGAGGAACGGGTACCTTGCCAGAGCACCCGCAAGGTGAAGCGGCGCCGGCAGGCCGCTTCGCCGCAGCCACCCGGCGGTTCCGCCGGGCGCGATCACCGGGATCGCCATCCTTTGCTGGAGGAACGTGCGTCCGCCGGCTCCGATCCGATCGAGGAATCCGCGGTACGCCGTGCAGCATCGGAGGAAAACGTGTTGGCCGTTGTCGACCGACAGTCCTTCCCGCTGGAACGAGAAGGTTGCTCCGCCCAGCCTTCGGCGGGCCTCGAGCAAGGTCACCCGAGCGCCTCCGTCAGCCGCGGCCAGGGCGGCGGCCATCCCGGCCAGCCCGCCTCCCACGACCACGATGCCGGGCTCCTCGTTCACCCCGCCACCTCCAGCCTCCGGGACGGAGCGCCGACCCCGGCCAGGCTTCGCGCGGCCACCCAGGCCTTCTCCCACGGAGCGAGGGACACCCGAACTCGGAGGACGCGGTCCGGCTCGCGTTCGATGCGCCCCAGGATGCGGAGATAGATCCCAGTCATGGCGGAGACGCAGGAAGCGCTCCTGGAGTCGAGCAGGGGCAACAACGCCAGACCTCGACCGAACCAGGATCGAGCCCGACCGGCCTCGAACCTGATCAACGACCGGGTCGACTCGACGGGCGCGAGGGTTGGATCCGAACCGCCCCCGAAGCGGAGCAGATCGTCCGTCGGCAGATACACCCGATCCCTGGCGAGATCCTCTCGGAGGTCACGCAGGATGTTCGTGAGCTGCATGGCCACGCCGAGGTCGTCCGCCAACCCCATCGCGGCGGGATCACCTGCGCCGAACACGCCGACCGACAACCGTCCGATGGAACCGGCCACGCGACGGCAATAGACCTCGAGATCCGAGAAAGTCTGATAGGGCGTTCGCTGGACGTCCATCTCGACCCCGTCGACCAGATCTCCGAACGCGTCCAAAGGAATGGCGAAGTCCCCACTGGCGTGGCCGAGGGCGGACAGAACCGGATCCGTCGAGTCGGGGGCCACGTCCTCCAGGCTGCCCCGAACCGCTTCGAGGCGAAGCAGCTTGTCCCCATCCGGGAGGTTCCCGTCGCCGATGTCGTCCACACGCCGGGCCAACGCGTACACCGCGCACATCACTCGACGCTTGGGTGCCGGCAGCAGCCGGATCCCGTAATAGAAGTTGGTCGCTCGGGTGCGAGTGAGCTGTTCGCAGTGGCGGAACGCGAGCTGCGCGTTCATGCCGCCCTCCCGTTGACGCGGACAAGGGTTCGCACCAGCTCGGAGGCGAGCGCGGCTCGCGAAGGCCGGGGGCGGCCACCCAACACGTCGTACCCGGCACGAGCCAGAGCATCCAGCGCGCTCCGGCCACCCGCCACGAACGCGGCGACGGCCACTCTCGCCCGGCCCCGGAGGTCCCGGGCGAGAAGGTCTCCTTCGTCCAGGAGCTTCCTGGCCCGATCCACCTCGAAGGCCATCAATCGCTTGAACCGTTCGCTCGGACGCGCGGCGCGCAGATCCGCGACCGTGCACCCGAATCGGATGAGGTCCTCCTGCGGCAGGTAGATCCGGCCCCGCCCGAGGTCCTCGCTCACGTCCTGCCAGTGCTCGGTGAGCTGCAGCCCGGTACACACGGAGTCGGAGAGCCTCGTCCTCTCGGGCGTGCGCGCCTCCAGCACAGAGAGCACCAGATGCCCCACCGGATTCGCCGAGAGCTCGCAGTACGCCAGCAGGTCCTGAAACGTCGCGTACGAAGCGACCGTCTGGTCCTGCCGGTTGGCCTGGATCAGCTTGCGAAAGGGCTCGTCGGAGAGATCGAACCGCCGCACAGTGGGGACCAACCGGCGCATCAGCGGATGCTGGGGCGTCCCAACGAAGACCAGGTCGAGTTCCCGTTCCAGCCAGTCCAGCTGAGCCAGACGGTCCCCCTCGACCTCATCACCCAGGTCGTCGACGAGGCGGGCGAATCCATAGATGGCGAGGAGGTGGTCCCTGGTCCGCGCTGGCAAGAAGCGCGAGGCGACGGGGAAGTTCTCCCGCCCCGCCTTCGCCATGATCGCCCCAGTCTCGGGGGTCGAAGCCAGTACCGGATCGGTCACTCGCCCATCACCTGGATCAGGACCTTGCGGTCCCGGGCTCGGTCCAGCTCGAGGAAGAACACCCGTTGCCATCGCCCGAGCAGCAGCTCACCGTTCACGATGGGGATCGTCTGAGAGCTGGAGCCGAGGAGCGCCTGGCGACAATGGGCGTGACCGTTGGGGACCTCATGAGGGTCGTCCTCGAGGTTCTCCGTACGCGACTCCAGATCGTCGTGGTGATACGAGCCGCTCAGGGGGACGAGGGACTCCATCAGTTTGCCGAAGTCCCTGATGAAGCCTCGTTCCCGCTCGTTGATCAGGACGGCACACGTCGTATGGGGGGAATACACGAGGGCCATGCCGTTCTGGATGTCGCTGCGCGCGACGACGTCCTTCACGTCGTCGGTCATGTCCACGAACTGGCCGCATTCCGCCGTCCGGAAGCTGTGGTTCTCCAGAAGGAACCTCATCGCCCTCGCCTTCCCCTGTCTCGAGAGGCCCCCTCGACGGACGCGAAATCCGATGGGGCCACCCTATCCCCAACAACTAATGCGGGTGACTACCCAGTCGCACTTCTTATGCGATTTTATCTTCTGTGGGGTGGCGGGACGCTGTCAAGTGGAGAGGCTTCAGCCGATCGGCGGGCACCGATAGCGGCGAGGGGCGAGGGTTCCAGGGCCCGCCGGAACACGTCCACGGTGGCGAGCTGCAGGATCTGGGCCCCCGCCCACAGGGGATCGGAGGCGCCGAGCTGGTTCCCCACGCCCTGCGCCAGCTCCGTGAACAACCGGCGGGAAACCGCCGGATAACCCGGTCGCCGTTGGATCGCCCGCGTGAAGAGCTCCATGAACACGGGGAGACGGGGCTCCAGGAGCTGGGCCAAGACCTCAGCCGACCGCTCCATGGAACTGGGCTGCGGACCCACGGCCCGCCCGAAGGCGGCCACGATCTGGGTCGACGCGGCCTCGACCGCGGCGAAGAACAGCTCCTCTTTGGAGCGGTAGTGACGATAGAACGATCCCTTGGCGATCCGGGCTGCCTTGCAGATCTCGTCGACGTTCACATCCGCGAAGCCCCGTCGGGCGAAGATCTCGATCGCCGCGTCGAGGAGGCGCGCCCTCGGAGTGCGCCGAGCCCCACCTTCGAGGTCCGCGCCGACGGCACGGTCCCACATGTCCGGCCGGAAGGCCTGATCCTCATCCAGGCCGAGCAAGCCGGGAAGGACCCGTCTGATCACGGACAGGCGGAGCCCTCGTCGCTCGCGCAAGATGCGAATGAGCTTCAGGGCCTGGACGTGCCTATCGTCGTAGAGGAAGCGGTTCGAGGCCACGCGCCGTGGCGCCGGGAGGAGTCCCCGCTTCCGGTAATGGTGGATCGTGGCTTCGGGGACCCCCGTCCTCCGGACCAGCTCCGCGATCGGAAACCGCTCTCGTGCGAGCACGTGCACCGTCCGTGTTGATGTGGCCATATGGTACTTGCAGGGATCGGGTACCTTAGGGGACCGATGAAGTCCGTTGCCCTCCTCACGGACTCGAGCGCCTGTTTGCCGCTCGACCTCACGTCCCGCGCCGACATCGACGTCCTCCCGATCCGCATCCACCTTCGCTCCGAGGACATCGCCGATGGAAGTCCCGGCGCCTCCGACCTCGTGTACCGGGCCTTGGCCCAGCGCGAGCCGGTGAAGTCCAGCTCCCCGACAACCGTGGAGTACCTGACGGCCATCGAGGAGGCTCGGTCGGACGCCGTCGTGATCATCACTCCTGCCGCCGAGTTCACCGGCATGTACAGGAACGCGTCGGTCGCGGCTGAGATCGCCTCACGTCCGGCCGTGGTCGTCGACTCTCGGACGGCGGCGGCCGCCCAGGGACTGGTGGCGCTGACTGCGCTGGAGGCCGCGGAGTCGGGCGCGTCGGTACAGGAAGTGGTGACCGTGGCCCGTGAGGCCGCGCTCAGGGCCGAGCTCGTGGCAGCCTTGAAGAGCGTGGAGTTCATCGAACGGAGCGGCCGCGTCGGACCGCTCGCGCTCGGCCTGGCCCGGCAACTGGGCATTCATCCCGTGTTCAGGCTGCGCGACGGCGGGGTCGAGCGCCTCGGGGTGCCTAGGAGCAACGAGGCCGTCCTCAACCGGATCCGAAAGGAGGCCTTGGCCCGAGGCCTGGGCACTGCGTCGCGCACGATGATCTTCCACGCCGTCAGGCCGGACGACGCGCGCCGGCTCGAGGCTCGTCTGGGAGCGACCGGCCCTGTGACGGAGTTCAGCCCGTCCATGGGCATCCACACAGGCCCCGGCGTGATCGGTGTGGCCTGGCTGCGAAGCTCCTGATCACGCCCCGTGTAGGCTCCCCCGGACATGGCGGGGAGGAGCCAGGAGTTCGACTGGTGGTGGCGGGTGGGACTTCTCACGGTGGCGCCGTTGTATCGCCTGCTGTTCCGCTTGAGGTTCGAAGGGCTCGACCGCATCCCGCGTACCGGCGCGGCCATCTTCGCCCCGAACCATGTGAGCGTTCTCGACCCGATCGCCGTCGCCCTGGCCACGTCGGCGCGAGGCCGGGCGATCCGCTTCCTGGCCGCGGCGGAGTTCTTCGCCCACCCGGTCTGGGGCTGGGGGCTTCGCCGGACCAAGCAGATCCCCGTGAAGCGCCGGACCCGGGACCTCGGCGCTCTCCAACAGCTTCAGGAGGTCCTCAAGGGAGGTGGCCTCGCGGGAATCTTCCCCGAAGGCCGCGTCGGGAAGGGGGAACTGCCGCTGAGCGGTCGGTCGGGTCTGGTCAGGGCCGCATTGGCCGCCGACGTGCCCATCGTTCCCGTCGGCCTCTGGGGGACCCAGACCCGGTGGCCGCGGGGTGGGCTGGTGCTTTCCCGGCCTCTTCGGGTGCCGGTGGCCATCGCGATCGGCGACGCGGTGGAGGTCCCCGAGGAGGCACGGTCACCTGGGGTCTTCCGCGAGGTGACGCGCGAGGTCATGAAGAACGTCGAGACGCAGATGATCAGGGCGCGGGCGATCGCGTCTGCTCGAACGCGCGGGACATGAATGCTCTCGATCAGGCTACTTGGAGGCCCGTTTCTCCTTCTTGGCCTTCCGCTTCGCCTTCAGGTCGTGCTGGGCCGGCTTCTTGGAGGTCTTGCCGCCCCCCTTGTCCTTGCTGGCCACGTCTCTCTCCTCTCCCCTCTCTCCCCGTCCGTGCGCCGCGTGGACGGTGCTCACCGCACCGTACTGTCGCCGGGAGCGAAGCGCAACGACCATCGTGTGGAACGTCCGTGATAGGGAACCCAGAAGGTCGATCGAGCCGTCCAAGGTGGGCATGAGTGGGAGGCTCGCGCTCCGAGCAGCGGCGATGGTCGTGGCGTCGATCTCGGTCGCGTGTGCTCCTCGCGTCTCGACCCCTCCGGAGCCACGTCCCGTGACCGACCAGCTTCTCTTGCGCGTCGACACGCATGGTGGGTTCCTTCCCGCGGGCTTCGCCCTCATCCATATCCCTCGGTTCTCGCTGTACGCCGACGGGCTCATCGTGATGGAAGGGGCCCAGATCGCCATCTATCCGGGACCGGCGATCTCTCCGGTGTATTCGATGCGGGTGAGCGAGGAAGGCCTCCGCCGGATCATCGAGGCCGCCCGCCGGGCCGGCCTCGTCGGCCCGGACCGGACCTACGAGCTGCCGCTCGTCGCGGACGCGGGAACGACCACCTTCACCTTCGTCGACGGTGGCACGCGCCACGTGATCTCGGCCTACGCCCTCGGGTTGGAGGACCCGTCCATCCCCGAGGACGAGCGGAAGGCCCGGGCGGCCCTCCTCGATCTCCAGACGAATCTCGGGAACGTGAGCGGATGGCTGCCGGAGGGTTCCCTTACCGCCGAGCGACGGTTCGAGTATTCGCGGCTCGCGGTCGTCGTCAACACCGAGCCACCGGGTGAGCAGCTCGAGCAACGCGAGCTGACCTGGCCGCTCGACCGGACGATCGCCGAGCTGGCAGGCCCGCTGCCCGACGCCCCAATGTCGTGCTTCGCGCTGGACGGCCAGGATGTGCAGAAGCTTCGTCCCCTGGTGGATCGAGCCAACGAGCTCACCCCGTGGCAGAGCGGCGGCAATACCTACTGGCTGCGGTTCCGTCCGTTGCTGCCCGACGAGTCAGGCTGTCCGGAGACCTGACCAAAACAACCTCAGCAGACCTGGGCCCCCCCTTCTTTCTAGAATCCCGCCATGCACTCGGCCTCGCGGCCACGGATCCCGGCCGGATAGCCATGCCATCGAGGAAGCCTCGCCGACAGAAGGTCGCATTCGTCCTCGGTGGCGGCGGGCACATGGGCGCCTACGAGGTGGGGATGCTCCGCGCCCTCTCCGATTTCGGCATCCAGCCGGACCTGGTCGTGGGGAACTCCGTGGGAGCGTTGAACGGAGCCGTCATCGCGGCCGAGCCGGCACCTTCCACGGTGGACAGGCTGGAGAAGATCTGGAGGTCTCTCGATCAGAGTGGGGTCTTCGCCGGATCGGTCCTCTCCGGGGCAGCTACCCTCGTCCGAACCCGCACCGCCCTCCACTCGAACCGGCCGCTCCGGGCCCTCCTCCAGCGGTTCCTCCCGGCGACGTTCGAGGAGTTGAAGGTCCCGTTCCAGTGCGTGGCCGCGTGCATCGAGCGAGCAGCCGAGCACTGGTTCTCGGAGGGATCCCTTGTCCAAGCCATCCTGGCATCATCGGCCGTGCCGGGCATCCTTCCCGCCGTGGCGATCGATGGTGAGCACTTTATCGACGGCGGCATCGTGAACAGCATCCCGATCGGCCGGGCCGTCGAGCTGGGAGCCACGCTGATCTTCGTCCTTCACGTGGGGCGGACCGAGCGTCCCCTGTCGCCTCCGAGGAATCCGTGGCAGGTTGCCATGGTGGCCTTCGAGATCGCCCGAAGGCACCGATTCGCCCGCGATATGGCCACGCTGCCTGAGGGCGTCGTCGCCCATGTCCTCCCCACAGGAGAGGTGGATCCCCCTCGGTATGACAGCCTGGGTCAGCTGAGGTACCGAGACCTTCGCTCGGTCCCGAGGCGTATCCAGCTGGCCCATCGAGCGACGGCCGCGTACCTGTCCAAGGCAGGTCTCACGAAAGCGACGTGACGTGGTCCCGCCGAAGATTGTTCGCCGGCTGGTCATCGCCCCCGCCGCGTTCGTCCTGTGCGTGGTCCTCCTCGTCCTGTCCCCACTCCTGCTGCTGATCGCGGCCATCGCCGACCTCTTCCTCCCCGGCCGGCCGACGCTTCGGCTCATCGCCTTCGTGATCGTCTACCTGGCGCTGGAGGTGATCGGGCTCCTTGTGATGGTGGCGTTGTGGATCTGGACGGGGTTCGGCGTACGGATGAAGTCCACCAGAGCCCAGACCGTCCATTACGCGGTCATGAGGAGCTGGCTCCGAGCGATGAACCGCGCGGCGGTCCGGCTGTTTCGGCTTCGCATCCGAATCGAGGACCGCCCCCCACCCACGCCCGGCCCGATCCTCGTCTTCAGCCGACACGCCGGTCCCGGCAACTCACTGATGCTGATCGGGACGCTGATGATCGCTTACCCACGCCACCCCAGGATCGTCATGCTGGCCAAGCTGCAGTGGGAGCCCCTCTTCGACATCATGGGCAACAGGCTCCCCAATCGATTCATCCGGCACGACCCGAGAGGCAGCGACCGGTACGTGGCCGCCATCGGAGACCTGGCCCGCGGCCTGGGTGAGCAGGATGCGTTCGTGCTGTTCCCCGAGGGCCGCGACTTCACCCATCGACTCCGTCTGCGCGCGATCGCAAGTCTCCGGAAGAGAGGGTTCCACGAACATGCGGAGAAGGCGGAGGCGATGCGGAACGTCCTTCCCCCTCGCCACAGGGGGCCCATGGCGGCCATCACCAGCTCCCCGGAGGCCGACGTCGTCTTCGTCGCCCACACGGTTCTGGAGGACGTGGGCTCCTTCTGGGACCTGTGGCGGCGCATCCCACTGCGCGAGCCGATCGACGCCCGCTACTGGCGCATCCCTCCCTCGGAGATCCCCGAGGGCCAGGAGAAGCTGATCGACTGGCTCTACGCCTGGTGGAAGCGGATCGACGAGTGGATCGACGAGCACGCATCTCTCGAGCAACGCGCAGCGGTCGAACAGCGCCTGAAGCCTCACTGAACGAGAGGCTCAGAGCCGGAGCTGGCCCTCGTAGGGACCGCGCCCAGCCACGCACGCGGCTCCGCAGCGCGCGGCCAGTTCCAGAGCGTCCTCGACCCCATAGCCGCCTCCCAACGCGAAGGTGAGCCCGGCGGCGAAGCTGTCCCCGCATCCGTACGCATCCACCTTGGGGCCGGGCAAGGGCGCCGCCTCGTACCGGCCGGAACGGCCGTCCTCGGTCTCGTAGGCCCCTCCCTCCTTCCCTTCCGTCCGCACCACGAGTCGAGGCGGAGGATCCAGATCGCCGGCGCGATAGACCTCCGCCGGGTCGGATGCGCTTCCCACCAGGGCATCGAGCTTCGTCCCCGACCCGGCCAGATCCTCCAGGACCCGTGAGGTGGCCACCAGGACGGCGGCCCGGCGAGCGGCGGTCAGGGCCGCCCGATCCCCGGCCGTGAAGTACACCGCATCTGTCGTGGCCAGGTCGTCCCAGGAGAGGGGGTCGTCACCGAAGGGATTCAATCGCTCTCCGATGGTCGTGATCGTCCGCTCGCCGAACGCGTCGAGATAGACGAAGCAGCGTCGCTGGGGGATCGGCCGGAAGGCCGCTTCGACCCGAACCCCCAGCTCCTCCAGTCCCCGACGGGACGCCTTGCCCAGGTCGTCATCCCCCAGGGCCGTGAACAGGGTGGCGCTCCCAGCCAGCTTGGCCAGCTGGACGGCGGCGACCCCGCCCCCGCCGGCGGGGACCACCCAGGACTCCCGGGCGTGGACGATCTCTCCGGGGCGGGGAACTCGCTGCACGTGGGCGAACTCCACCCACTCCACGTGTCCGACCACCGCGACTCGCACCGTCTCTCCCTCCTTGCCTGGGCACCGGCGTCCCCGTCTTTGAGAGACTAGATAAATGAACAACAACAACCTGAGCCGGGAGGAGGCCATCGACCGGGTGGCCCTGATCCGGAACCCGCGCTACACGATCACGCTGGATCTCACCCAAGAGGACGCGTTCACGGCCGAAACGGTGATCCGTTTTGGCTGTGCACGAGGCGGGGCCCAGACCTTTGTGGATCTCACGGCTCTTTCCGTCTCGACGATCGATTTGAACGGGGAACCCGTTGGCTTGGAAGCGTTCGACGGAAACCGGGTGACCCTACGCGGGCTGCGGGAGGAGAACGAGCTCCACATCGTGGCCTCGTGCGCCTTCAACCGGACGGAGCTGGGGATGCATCGGTTCGTCGACCCCGCCGACGGTAACGTGTACCTCCACACGCACTTCGAGCCGTTCGGAGCTCATCGGGTCTTCGCCTGCTTCGACCAGCCCGACCTGAAAGGGACCTTCGACTTCACGTTGATCGGCCTGCCCGGTTGGATCGCTGTCGCCAACGCCCCCTCGACCGGCGACCCCGCCGCATTGGACGGCACCGTCCGATGGTCCTTCCAGACGACGGAGCGCATCCCCACGTACATCACCTGTATCGCTGCCGGGCCGTATCACGAGGTCCGCGAGCGACATCGCGACATCGACCTCGGCCTTCTCTGCCGCCAGTCGCTCGCCGAGCATCTGGATGCCGGCGAGCTGCTGGAGATCACGAAACAGGGGTTCGACTTCTTCGAGGGAGCCTTCGGGTACCCATACATGTTCGGAGGCAAGTACGACCAGATCTTCGTTCCCGAGTCCAACTCCGGAGCGATGGAGAACGCCGGCCTGGTCACCTTCAACGATCTGTATCTGTTCCGGTCGCGGGTGACCGATGCGGCCAAGGAGCGACGCGCAGAGACCATCCTGCACGAGATGGCCCATATGTGGTTCGGCGACCTTGTGACCATGCGGTGGTGGAACGACCTGTGGCTGAACGAGAGCTTCGCGAGCTTCATGGCGGTGCTGTCGCAGGTGGGGGCGACGCGGTGGACCGAAGGATGGACCACCTTCGCCGACACCGAGAAGACGTGGGCGTACAAGCAGGATCAGCTCCCCACCACCCACCCGATCGTGGCCGAAGTTCCCGATGTGGAGTCGATCCATCTGAACTTCGACGGCATCACGTACGCGAAGGGGGCCTCGGTCCTCCGGCAGCTGGTGGCCTGGGTCGGTGAGGAACGGTTCCTGGAGGGGGTCAAGACCTACTGCCGGCGGCACGAGTTTGGAAACGCCGAGCTCGACGACTTCCTGGATTCGCTGGAGGAGGCCTCCGGCCGAGACCTGCACGCCTGGTCGAAGGAGTGGCTGGAGACGGCCGGCGTCAATACCCTTCGCGCCCGCTTCGCCACCAAGGACCAGGGCGGCCAGACGGTCTTCAGCTCGTTTTCGCTGCTGCAGGAAGCCCCCGCGGACTGGCCCACCCTTCGATCCCACCGCCTCGGCGTAGGGCTGTTCGACAACAGCGGTGGCGGGTTGGTCCGCCGCCGGTCGGTCGAGTTCGACGCGGTGGGGGCGGAGACCGACGTCCCGGAGCTGATCGGTGAGCCGGTTCCAGATCTCCTGTTGATCAACGACGGAGACCTCACCTACGCGAAGATCCGGCTCGACGATGGGTCACTTGCCACACTCGTCGAGCACCTGGGCGACCTCGACGACTCGCTGGCTCGGACCCTGTGCTGGACAGCGTGCTGGGACATGACCCGCGATGCCGAGATGCCGGCTCGCGACTATCTGCGACTGGTGATCGGGAACATCGGCAGGGAGACCAAGGTCGGCGTGGTTCAGAGCCTGCTGGCCCAGGCATCGGCGGCGATCAATGTGTACGGGGATCCGGCGAACCGGAAGGCTGCCATGAAGCGATTCGCCGAGGCCACGCTGGAAGGGACCCGAGCCGCCCAACCGGGCAGCGACCATCAGCTCGCCTGGGCCAGGGCGTTCGTCTCTTCCGCGCAGGACGAGGACCACTTGGCGATGGTCAAGGGACTCCTCTCGGGCGATAGTCCGTTCGGCGGCTTGGTCGTCGACACAGAGCTCCGCTGGCACATCATCCGGTCCCTGGCAGCCGCGGGAGCGGCCGACGCCGGCCTCATCGAGGCCGAGGGGCAACGAGACGCCACCGACCGGGGGTCCCGGCACGCAGCGGCCGCCCGCGCGGCTCGCCCCACTCCGGAGGCGAAGGACGAGTCCTGGCGCATCGTCGTCGACGATCACTCCCAGCCGTTGGCCATGGTCGAGGAGATCATGAGCGGGTTCCAGCAGTACGGGCAGGAGGAGCTGCTCCAGCCCTTCATCGGACGGTTCTTCGAGGCCCTGCCGACCGTGTGGGAGACGAAGGACCTCCCCGACGCGCTGGCGTTCGCTCGCGGGATGTATCCCCGGTTGGTCAACACGCAGGAGACGGTGGAGCGGACTGAGCGCTATCTGTCGACCACCACCGCCCCGTCCCCGATCCGACGGCTTCTCCTCGAGGGCATGGACGGGGTGGAGCGGACCCTGCGGGCACGGGCGGTCGACGCCGGCGCTTCCTAGCCGGCGTCGCCCGACGCGTTCACCTCGTGCCCGGCGCCGAGCTCGAGCGCGCGCTCCAGGATCTGCTCGGGGAGAGTCTCCTCGAACAGGTCGAACGACTCACCGAATCTCTCGAGGATGGCTTCCTCGACCCGTTCCCAACTGGCCCCCGGAACCTCGTCCTGAACGCTCCCTGCCGTTTCCGGGTCCCACTCCAGACCGAGCGCGTCGTACACGGGGATCAGCACTTCCCGGATCCGATCGCCACCGGCCACCACGACCACACCCCCGACGTGCGCGGCGTGGAGCAGGATCCTCTGTCCCAACCCCACCAGCTTCGACTTCCCCCGTGCGTTCACGCTGTGGGCTCCAGGGCAGTACTCGCCCGGAACCTCCCCCACCCGTGCGTCCACACCCAGGTCTCGCAGGGCAGCGGCCAGGATCGAGGAGACCAGCTCGAACCGGTCGGTGATGTGAAGTCGTGGCTGCGGGTCCGAGACGGCCCAGGAGAGCGCGATGGTCTGGTCGTGGAACACCGCCGCTCGCCCTCCGGCCAGCCGCTGGATGGCCCCGAACCCTCGAGCGCGAGCGGCGTCTATCGCCCGCCCGTACCCGGGCGAGAGCCTGTCGAGGGGACCGAAGGCCACCACGAGGCCTGGCCGGTGGATCCGCAGCGTGTCCGGCTGCGTGCCGTCGGAGACGCCCCTCAGGATCGCGTGGGAGACCGCCGTATCCAGCACTGGTGGCTCGGGGAACGACTGACGGATGAGACGAACCGCGGTCGGTGAGGATGCATCCGGACCGGCGCTCATGCCTTAACGAAAAGTGTACCGATGGGTCCGCCAGTGGGCCTAGGCGGCCGAACCGACCCAAAATGGCTCGGCCGGGGGATTGTGTCGCCGCCTCTCTCCCGGTACTCCTTGTGCTGAACCTGGCGAGCCCGGTAAGCGCGCGCTCGGCACCCCAGCCGGGAGCGAGCGATCCGGACCGGTGTGGCGGGCTGCACCGAGCGCCCTGCGTTCCAGTTCGCGGGCGGGGGGGACCGCCGCCGTGACGGCCCCTCCCGTCCTCCAATCCGGAGCTCGACACCCTCGTCCTCGAAGCCCGGCATTCGCCCCTCGTCCCGCTTCCTGAGCGACACTGAGCGCCACGTGACCCCGCTTACGTGAGGAGGAAGGCGATGATCGGACTCACCATCTGGGCCCTGTTGATCGGCGCGGTGCTCGCCTACCAGGGCTTGGGGCTCGTGCGGAACGACGACGCTTGGCCCGCGCTCAGCGACATCATCCGGGTGGTCATGCGGTACTCCGTGGGCCGATGGGTGCTGTTCGGACTCTGGTTGTGGTTCGGCTGGCACCTGTTCGTCCGGGGATGGCGGTTCTTCCTCAGAGCCTGATGGCGAGCTTGGCCCAATCGAGTTGGGCTGCGCAGCTCCTCGCTCAGGGCGTGGCGGGGGAGGATCCTCTGGATCGGTGGGACGTGCTTCGGCACGACGTCATCCCTGTCGCTGCCGCATACCTGGTCTTCCTCGGTCTGCTCATCTCCTACCGGGTCACCGCCGGGCGACGATCGCCGAGGTCCGGGCCGAGGGAGGAGAAGCAAGGCGGTGGCGTTCCGCGGTGGGGTGACCTGATCAGGCATCTCGCGGGGACCGCGATCGGAGGGTACGCCTTCTTCCTCTTGATCGTGGCGGTGTTCTACTTCACTCTCGGCGGCGAGGATCTCGAGTTCATCCGGCAGGCGCTCGTCGAAGGTTCCATCCTCACCTTCGCACTGGTAGTGCCCGCGTTCCTGCTCTTCTCGTTCCTCGCCGACCTCCGGTCACGCCGGCGGTCGCTCAAACACTGAGGGGCACCGGGTGGCGGCCCCACAGTGTCCTAGGAGTGGAGTTCCTGTGTTGTGCCGTGAGATCCGAAACGCCGCACCTAGACGTCTCGTTCTTGGCCTGCGTCGCCCTGTTTCTGCGGCCCCTTCTCCTTGGGCGGGGCGGGGTCTTTGGGGCCATCATCGTCTCGGCCCTGCTGTCCGTTTCCCTGGCCACGCTCTCCCCCGCCGGATCCGTGATCCGACCCCAGGTCACGCCCTTTGGACCGGTCTTTCTTGTCGACCTTGCCCTTGTTCCCGTGGTCGGCCGGCCCGGGGACGGGCCGGACCCCCTGGGCTGGCGACTGCTCGGGAGGAAGGAGGTCTCCGAGGATGGTTCGAACCAGGGAAGCGATTGAAGGGTGAGCCGCTTCCAGCGCATCCGGAACCTCGAGGGCGATCCGCAGATCCAGGTCACCGAGGTCCGCTCCGGCGCGACCCGCAGCCGCCCTGTTGACGACGATGGACCTTGCCAGACCGGGTGCTGCCTGGACCGGACCCTCCCGGAGGGAGGCCAGGAGGTCATCGAGCCTGGCCGTCGCCACGCGCAGGTGGATCGCCCCGTCCCTTGGAGAGAGGGCCAGCGCGGCACGCTCCACGGTCCGCCGCACCGGATAGAGGGCAGACCCGGGAGATGCCCGGAGCGACACGGTGCAGAGCGCGACCATGGCGGCCACGGCCACGAAGGCCGCCCGCACGGTCCACCGAGGTCGTGGCCGAAGGAGGGTGACCGTGCTTCCAGCCCGCACGCGGCCGTCTGGCTGAGCGGCCTCCGGGCTCGAGGACTCCGGTGAAGGGATGGTCTCCAAGCGCGCCGCCACCCCCTCCCACGCCGAGTCCAGATCCATCGTCGGGATGGCCTCCGCATATCGGCGCAGCGCGGAGGCCGTGGCCACCGGTCCCGCAATCTCCGGGCAGGCGGGCAGCGCCTCCTCCACCGGTCGCAGAGGACGTTCGCACTCCGACCAGTAGCGCTCGAACGCCTTGGCCCTGTTCATGCCAGCCTTCCCAGTCGTCGCCTGAGCGCATCCAGACCCCGGACCTGCAGGGAGACGACGGCGGACTCGGTCTTTCCGACCGCGCCTCCCACCTCTCGAGCGGACAGGCCGGCGACGAACCGCAGCATCAGGACCTCTCGCTGCGTCTCGGGAAGCCGCCCCAGCTCCTCGACCAGAACGCGTTGAGAGAGGACCTGGCCTTCGAAGTCGACGGACCCCTCGGGGGCGTCGTCGAGGGGAGACCAACGGTGACGGAAGGCTCTCCTCTGGTGTTCGGCGACCACATGGCGGGCGATCCCGAAGATCCAGCCCGGGAACGAGCCGGCGTGCTCGTAACGGAACGTGGGGAGTCCCTGCCAGGCGGCGAGGAAGACGTCCTGGGCCGCGTCCTGGGCGTCCTGGTCCCTTCCCAGGCGCGCATGGGCAAAGCGGAAGACCCGCTGAGCGTACCGATCGAAAAGGTCTCTGAACGCATCGACATCACCGCGGCCCGCCCGCTCGACCAGGCCTTGGAGGGCGGAGGAGCCAGCTTTCTCCTGCCCTTGTATCGGTGACGTCGTCTGTTTCCCTGCGCGCATGGATGAGTCCGTTTGCAGGGGTTATCGGACGGAGCCTCCGAGTCGGTGAGACCGCCCTTCGGCGGATGGTTCTGCGGAGCTGGGGTCTAGCCCGGCTGGTCCGGCGAGTGGTCGGGCGGGGAAGTGACCCCGAGGAGCTGGACGAAGCGGTCCGCCCCGACGTTGCCTCCGGAGAGGATCGCGCCCACCCGGAGCCCCGAGGCATCGAGCTTCCCTGTGAGCAACGCGGCCACGGGCACCGCCCCGCTCGGCTCGACCACGACCTTCAGACGGTCGAACAGGAACCTCATCGCGGCCACGATCTCCTCGTCGCTCACCAGGACCACCTCGTCCACCAGTTTGCAGATCACCTCGAAGGGCAGCTCGCCGGGGACGGCCAGCTGCAGGCCGTCCGCGATGGTGACCGGCACCCCGGGAAGCCGGACCCGCTCACCCCGTTCCAGTGAGCGCTTGGTGTCGTCGCCGTGCTCGGGCTCCACGCCGACCACCCGGATGCCGGGACGGAGGGCCTTCGCGGCGGTCGCGCAGCCGGCGATCAAGCCCCCGCCCCCGATGGGGGTCATGAGCAATGCCAGATCGGGCACATCGTGTAGGAGCTCCAACGCCGCGGTGCCCTGCCCAGCCATCACCAGGGGGTCATCGAATGGAGGAACGAGGGCAAGGCCCCGGTCGGCCGCCAGCCGGGCAGCCAGCTCGGCCCGATCCTCGCGGTACCGGTCGTAGCGGACGATCTCGGCGCCGTATCCGGCGGTCGCCTCGACCTTCGAGGCCGGGGCATCCGCCGGCATGAGGATGGTCGCGTGGGTTCCGACCAACCGGGCGGCGAGCGCGACCGCCTGAGCGTGATTCCCAGACGAGTAGGCCGTCACCCCCGCCGCGAGCTGCTCGGGAACGAGCGTGGAGATCCGGTTGTACGCCCCGCGGAATTTGAAGGCGCCCCCTCGCTGGAAGTTCTCTGCCTTCAGGAAGACCGACGCACTGGTCAACCCGTCGAGGGTGCGCGAGTGCAGCACGGGGGTCCGGTGAGCGACTCCTTCGAGCCGATCGGCCGCCGCCTCGACGTCATCGAAGGCGATCACGCCACTACGGTACGCGAGTCTCCCGTTGCGCTGGGCTCCTCCTCCGGGTGGACTCCCGCCTCATCCCATGGACCGACCGAGGTTCCGTCCCCGCTCCGATGGGCCGGGCGGCCCCGGCGGCTACCGTTGCCTCCAACGGACGTGAGGAGCGGAGATGGAAGGGAGCAACCGAATGAAGCCCGTGGCGGTGATCACGGGAGCTTCCCGAGGTCTAGGTCTGGCAGTGGCGAGAGCGCTGGCCCATCGAGGATGGGCGCTGGTGATCGACGCCCGGGGCGAGGCGCACCTCGGGGCGGTGGCGAGCGAGCTCGGCGGGGCGACCGAGGTCCGGGCCGTTCCCGGCGACGTCCGGGACGAGAGGCATCGCTCGGAGCTGGTACGGATGGCGGAGGAGCTGGGTGGCCTTGATCTCCTGATGAACAACGCCAGCACGATCGGACTGAGCCCTCGGCCCATGCTGGCCGACTACCCGATCGACGAGCTCGTCCGGGTCTATGAGATCAACGCGCTGGCTCCGCTGGCGCTGTTTCAACGCGCGCTTCCGCTCCTGCGTGGGTCCGCGGGGCGAGTGATCAACGTGACCTCGGATGCTGCGGTCGAGAGTTACTCGGGTTGGGGAGGCTACGGCTCGTCCAAGGCCGCCCTCGAGCAGGTCTCCAGCGTGCTCGCCGCCGAGCATCCCGAGCTCAGGATCTACTGGGTCGATCCGGGCGATATGAACACCCAGATGCAGCAGGATGCGTTCCCGGGTGAGGACGTCTCCGATCGGCTCCCCCCGGAAGCGAGCGTCCCGGGCATCCTCCGTCTGATCGAGGAGGACCTCCCGAGCGGCCGGTACTGGGCTCGGGACCTCGTGCCCCCACTCATCCTGGAGAAGGCCGGCAGCCTCGCGTGAGCGCCGCGCTGGAGCTGTCTCGGCCCCTGCGATTCGAGGTTCCGCCGCAGCTCGAGGCCACGGAGCCCCCGGAGGCACGTGGCCTGAACCGGGACGAGGTGCGCCTGATGATTGCCTACCGGCACGATGGACGGCTGGTCCACGCCCGATTCCACGACCTCCCGCGGTTTCTTCACCCGGGAGACCTCCTGGTCATCAACACGTCCCGAACCCTCCCCGTCTCGGTTCCCGCTATCACTAGCGAAGGGCTCCAGCTGCGGCTGCACCTGTCCTCGCGCGCTCCGGACGCCCGGTGGCTGGTGGAGCTGCGCCTCCCTCGTGGAGTCGCCTCGATCCCGTTCCCCGACGGCCGGGCCGGCCAGTGCCTTCGTCTGCCGGCGGGCGGAACGGCCCGTCTGGTTGCCCCGTTCCGCAGCGCACCCTTGAAGAGATCCGCGAAGCCTTCGACCCGCCTCTGGCTGGCCGACGTGGAGCTTCCCGAGGGTCTCCTCCCATACCTCCGCCGCCACGGCGAGCCCATCCGCTATCCCCACGTCCGGCGGCCGTGGCCGCTGTCCTCCTACCAGACCGTCTACGCCCTCGAGCCCGGAAGCGCCGAGATGCCCAGCGCCGGCCGGGCGTTCACCCCTGAGCTCGTCACCCGGCTGGTGGCAGAAGGCGTGGCCATCGCTCCCATCGTGCTGCACACGGGCGTGTCCTCGTTGGAGGAAGGCGAGCCGCCCTACCCGGAGCTCTTCCGGGTCCCGTCCACGACCACCCAGTTGGTGAATGCGATCCGGGCCGGAGGGGGGCGGGTCGTGGCCGTTGGCACGACCGTGGTTCGGGCCCTCGAGTCAGCGGCCGAACGACACGGCGAAGCCGTCGCCCGGGAGGGCTGGACGGACGTGGTGGTGACACCCGAGGAGGGGGTCAGTGTGGTCGACGGTCTTCTGACAGGTTGGCACACAAGCGGCGGATCCCACCTGTCCCTGCTCGAGGCCGTAGGTGGCCGTTCCTTGGTGGAGGCCTCCTACAGGGCCGCCCTCGCGGAGGGATATCTCTGGCACGAGTTCGGGGACCTTCACCTGATCCTTCCGTGACCGGCCGGAGCGCCTAGACCTCGCCGACCACGAATCCCCCCAGCATCTGCGTGGGGTGGACATCGCAGTGGAAGAAGTATCTCCCGGCCGGAAGGGCCTGCACCTGGTAGGTCATGCTGCTCGGCCCCGTGACCAGCTCCCCCGAGAAGAGCGATCGGGCGTTGGGATCCTCCCTCGGGTCCGCGGAGAAGATGTGGATGTTGTGGGGGGTCCCGGGGTCCTGGTTCTGGAACTCGATCGTGAACGCCTGATCGGCCGGCGCCGCCAGACATTTCTCCTCGAAGGCGATCCCCTTCGCGGTCTCCTGAAGCTGGGTGCCGCTCGGCGAGCACGAGAAGCTGACGGGCGGGGGGCCGGACCCCCCGCCTCCGGGCGATGAAGCCGGCGGGGACGCAGGCGAGGAAGAGGTCGACCCCCCCGCGGTGCCTCCGGCCGGCTGGAAGATGGCCCACGCCGCCAGGATCGCGATCCCGCACACGATCAGGCTGCCGGCCAGGAGCACCAGCGGCGGCGTCTTCCGCCGGATCCCGAGCGCGACGACCAACCCGATGGCGACCGGGATCCCCAGGACCACGGCAAGGGTCACCGCTGACGAATCGAGCAATCCAAGCACGAGGCGCACCCCCACGGACGGCCACCTCCCATCGGGCGGCCTAGGACCGGCGTTCGAAGAATATCGCCCTCAAGGTGACCCCGGGGGGGTCGATGACCGAGGGATGTCACGGCCCCAGTCCTCCTGGTACCCTCCGTTGCCACATCCATGATCGAAATGCCCGCGAGGCCTTCCGATGGTACGCGCTGGTCCCGACGCGGCCGAGTCACGGCCGCGGGACTGCTGTTCGTGTCTTTCATCACAGTTGTAGTTGCCGCACCCGGCGCCGGCGCGGCCAGTGACCGGTACATCGGCGACTTCGCCGGGCTCAAGGTGCCGTCGGAGGACCAGATCCGCGCCGAGCCGCTCCCGGAGGTTGCCCCGGAAGGGCCGAACCGGATATTCGAGGTCTGTCCGGTCGATCGGCCTAGGCACTACGTCGACACGTTCGGCGCGCCTCGGGCAGGTCATCGACACCAGGGCAACGACATCATGGCCCCCCACGGCACGCCGATCCGGGCCCCGTTCGACGGCAGGACCAAGAAGTCGATCAGCGGGCCGGGTGGACTTGGCGTCTACGTCTACGGGAAGCGAGGCTTCGTCTTCAACGCCCATCTCAGCCGGCTCGGGAAGCTCGGAAAGGTGAGGGCGGGCGACATCGTCGGGTACGTCGGGAACACCGGGAACGCCAGGGGTGGCTCTCCTCACGACCACTTCGAGTGGCACCCGCGAGGCGGGGGGGCGGTCAGTCCCTACCGGTTCCTCAACCAGGCCTGTCGAGGGGCCCCGACCAGGGCGAAGCAACCCCTCGAGCCGCTCGCTCTCGCCCCTTCGGTCCGGTAGGGGCTTCACACAGGGCGACTCAGGCGCAGCCCGGTCCAAGGAGCGGGTCGGCCACGAACAGTGGCAGGGTGAACGCTCACTTTGACCGCCCGGCGTGACCTGGGTACAGTGCCCGGGCTTTCGTCCAACAAGGGAAGGAGGGGGTATGCGCAAAGCTCGCTGGTTGGTCGTGATCGCGCTGACGCTCGTCGCGGGGCTCACGGCCACGATCAACGCTCCCACGGCCCATTCGGGTGCGACGGGGACGTTCATCGTTCTCTGGAAAGGCAACTCGATCCCGGCAAACGCGGCGGCGACCATCAGCAAGGCAGGCGGGACCCTGGTCCACAGCTACTCGGCGATCGGGGTGGCCGTGGCGAGGTCGGACGACGCCTCGTTCCGGGACAAGCTGCTGGCTGCGGACCGGTCGATCGAGGGCGCGGCCGCCACAGGGAAATTCGGCATCCAGGCCTTCGACGAGGGCGAGTTCGACCAGGGCGAGGCCCGGGTAGAGCCGAAGGACCCCGCACCCGGGCAGGACAATCTCTCGGGCCTGCAGTGGGACATGGAGCAGATCCACGTGTGGGAGGCCCATGAGATCGAGGGCGGCGACAGCAGCATCGTGGTTGCCGACCTGGACACCGGGCTGGACTTCACTCACCCGGACCTCGCTCCGAACTACGACGCTGCGAACAGCATCGACTGCAGCAGCGGGGCGCCGCAGCCCCTGCTGCCCGACAACGACAAGAACGGCCACGGAACCCACACGGCCGGCACGGTCGCGGCCGCCCTCAACCAGGTCGGCATCGTGGGTGTCGCGCCAAACGTCAAGATCGCCGGGGTCAAGTCCAGCAACGACGACGGGTTCTTCTTCCCGGAGATGGTGATCTGCTCCTACATGTGGGTGGCCAGCCACAACATCGCCGTAACGAACAATAGCTACTTCGCCGACCCGTGGCTGTTCAACTGCCTGAACGACCCGGAGCAGCGGGCCATTTGGAAGGCGGAGAGCCGCGCCATTCAGCACGCCATCTCCAAGGGGACGGTCGTCGTGGCCGCATCCGGGAACTTCAACATGGACTTGTCGAAGGAGAACATCGACGAGATCAGCCCGGACTGGCCGCCGGGCGAAGCGGAACGTCGAGAGGTGCAGAACTCGTGCAAGGTCATCCCGGTCGAGGTCCCCGGCGTCATCGGGGTGAACGCCGATGGCAACCTGCTCCAGAAGGCGTACTACTCGAACTACGGGGTGGGCGTGAGCCAGGTCATCGCTCCCGGAGGTGACCGGCGGTTCCAGGTCACGCCGAAGGCCCCGAACGGTCGGGTGCTCTCGACGTGGCCCCGCGCGCTGTTCGACCCGAGTAACCCGCTGATGCTGGAGGACTGCTCGGTCAGCCCGTGCGCCACGTACGCGTACCTGCAGGGCACCTCGATGGCGTCCCCGCACGTGGCGGGCCTCGCCGCGCTGGTCAAGAGCATCGGCATCCAGTCGCCGAGCGCGGTCACGGCGAGGATCAACAGCACCGCCGACGGGATGGAGTGTCCCGACGAGTTCAACCCTGGGCCGCCCTTCGACTTCGCGGCCGACTGCGTTGGCGGCATCGGATACAACGGCTTCTACGGCCACGGCCAGGTCAACGCCCTGAGGGCGGTGAGCTAGAGCGCGACTGAAACCGTAGACGCGCTTCACGCACGGAAACGTCCCTCGGCACCCGCCGGGGGACGTTTCCTTTACCCGCCGATCCTCTCCAGCTGTTCGATAACTACGCCTAGGAACCGCCGTCCCAGGGCGCCGTCGATGACCCGGTGGTCGTAGGAGAGCGACAGGGGCAGGAGCGTGACGATCTCCACTTGCCCACCGCGAGCCACCGGCTGCTCGCGAGCCCGGCCGAAGGAGAGGATCGCCGTCGTCCCGTGGGGAATGATCGGCGTGCCGTGGCCGCCACCCACGGCCCCGATGTTCGTGACGGTGAACGTCGCCCCGGCCAGTTCCTCGGGCAACAGGGTTCGGTTCCTCGCCGCCTCGGAGAGCCGAGCGATCTCGCCGGCCAGCGTGGCGAGGTCGAGGCCGTCGGCCCCTCGCACGACGGGAACGATGAGCCCGTCCGGTGTATCCACCGCCACCGCGATGTCGTAGCGCCGCTTCAGCACCAGCTCCTCGCCATCGAGCGACGCGTTGAACTCCGGATGCGCCCGCAGCGCCGGGATCACCGCCGTGATGAACAGCGCCTCCATCGGGATCGACGCTCCTCCCGCGTCGAGGACCTTTCGTCGCGTGGCGAGAAGCTCCGTGGCGTCCGCCTCGCCGAACGTCGTGACGTGCGGGATCTCCCGCCAGGAGCGGGTCATGTGCTCGGCGATCGTTCGACGCAGACGAGAGAGACGAATCCGCTCCTCGGTCCCCTCGTGGAGCGCCGCATCCGTGCCACCGGACTTGTCGGCTGCACGCTCGACGTCCTCCCTGGTGGTCCTGCCCTTCGGGCCCGTTCCCCGGATGGAGTCGAGATCGACCCCGAGCTCCCCGGCAAGCTTTCGCACCAAAGGAAGGGCCCGCGCCCGACCCTCGCCTTCCCCCGTTGCCCCGGTTGGGACCGCCTCGATGGCAGTCTCCTCTGCCTCCTGGAGCGTGCCCACGATCGGAGCCCCCGATCCCCGCTCGGAGACCTCCTCGCCCGGTTGGCCGATCACCGCAAGGACCTCGCCCACCTCCACCGTCGAGCCGGCCGAGGCACCCTGGAGGAGAAGCACTCCGCCCTTCGGGGACGGGATGTCGGTGACGGCCTTGTCCGTCTCGATGCGGACGAGAGGTTGGTCCAGCTCCACCACCTCGCCCACGTCGACCAGCCATTCGATGACTTCGGCCTCGCTGAGACCTTCGCCGATGTCCGGAAGCCTGAACTCGAATGCCATCCGACGTCTTACGCCTCCAGGACGCACCGGACGGCCCGCGCGATGCGATCCGGGGTGGGGAGATACAGATGCTCGGAGCGCTTCAGCGGGAACACCGTGTCCCACCCGGTCACCCTGGCCACCGGGGCCTGAAGGGAGTACAGGGCCCGTTCCTGGATCACCGCCACCAGTTCGCCGGCGAGCCCCGCGGTGCGGGGAGCCTCATGCACGATGACGGCTCGCCCGGTCTTCTCGACGGATGCGATCACGCCGTCGGCGTCCAGGGGCACCAGGCTTCGGAGGTCCACCAGCTCGGCGTCGATGCCATCCTCCTCCAGCAGGTCTGCTGCTTGCCGGGCCTCCCGGACCATCGCGCCCCAAGCCACCACGGTCACGTCCTCGCCCGCTCGGACCAGGCGGGACTGCCCGATCGGTGCGGTGTACCGCTCTTCGGGAACCTCCTCCTTGACCGCCCGATAGAGACGAATGGGTTCGAGGAAGATCACCGGATCGGGATCGGCGATGGCCGCGCGCAGCAGGCCCTTGGCGTCCTTGGGTGAGCCCGGCACCACCACCTTCAACCCCGGGATGTGCGCGTAGATCGATTCAGCGGACTCGCTGTGGTGCTCGGCCGCTCCGATACCGCCGCCATACGGGATCCTGATGACGAGCGGCGCGGTGAACCGGTGCCGCGACCTGTTGCGGATGCGCGAGACGTGGCTGATCACCTGGTCGTACGCCGGATAGGAGAAGCCCATGAACTGCATCTCGGCCACTGGCCGCATCCCAGCGACCGCCAGACCGAAGGCAGTGCCCACGATGCCCGACTCGGCCACGGGCGTGTCCACCACCCGGTCGTGGCCGTAGCGCTCCTGCAGGCCCTCGGTCACCCGGAACACGCCGCCCGTCCGCCCCACATCCTCGCCGAGGATCATCACGCTCGGATCGTCGTCGAGGGCCTGGCGCAGCCCCTGGTTGATGGCCTGGGCCATGTTGAGAACGCTCACGGGGCCTCCGCCAGCTGGTCGAGAAGCATCCGCTGCTGCTCCTTGAGCTGCGGGGTCATCTCGGCGAACATCGACTGGAAGATCTCTTCCGCGCCCTGCGGAGGAAGACCTTCGGCCTCCTCGACGGCGGCTGCGATCGCCGCGGACTCCTCCGCTTCCAGGGTCTGTTGCCACTGGTCCGTCCAGGCCCCCTCGGCGGCGAGATAGCGGCGCAGCCGCTCCAGAGGATCGCGAGCTCGCCACTCGTCCTCCTCCTCGCCGGAGCGATATCGGCGAGGATCGTCCGACGTGGTGTGCGGACCGAGCCGGTACGTGAGGCCCTCGATGAGCGTCGGGCCACCGCCGGACCGCGCCCGCTTCACTGCCTCGGCAGTCACGCTGTACACGACGAACAGATCGTTGCCGTCCACCAGGACCCCGGGGATCCCGTACCCGTCCGCCTTCCCGGCGATGGTCGAGGCCGCCGTCTGTCGGTCCCGTCGCAGAGAGATGGCGTACTGGTTGTTCTCGCACAGAAACACCACCGGCGTCTGGTAGACGCCCGCGAAGTTCATTGCCTCGTGGAAGTCCCCTTCGGACGTGGCCCCGTCTCCGAAGTACGTCAGGGCGATGCGGTCTCGGCCCTGGAGCCTCTCGGCCCACGCAAGCCCCACGGCATGGACCATGTGTGCGCCGACGGTGATCGAGGGAGGGAGGGCGTTCACCTCCTCCGGGGGAGAGCCGCCGCGCTCGTCCCCCATCCGGCCGAGCAGCAGGAGCGTCCTCGGATAGCCGTGATACGCCATCGCCGCCGCGTCGCGGTAGGTGGCCACCATCCAGTCATCGGACCGAAGGGCCGCGGCGCTCCCTATCTGCACGGCCTCCTGGCCCTCGAATGGCGCGTAGGTGGCCAGCCGACCTTGCTTCTGCAGCGCGGTCCCCTTCTGGTCGTACAGCCGCGCCCCGACCATGGCCCGATACAGGCGCCGGGTCTCCTCGATGCCGAATGGCGGCTCCCCGACGAGCTCGCCCTCGTGCGTCAGGATCTGTTGCAGCTCCTCTGCCACGCCGCCCCCGATCGAACCTTCGAAGACAATGCTAGCCGCGGTCACATCCATGGAGAGCTGGGTCTACAGTTCTGGTCGTGAACAGGTCGCACGTGTTCGGGATGGTCCTGGCGGGCGGAGAGGGCAAGCGGCTGGCTCCGCTCACCGCCGACCGGGCCAAGCCGGCGGTCCCCTTCGGCGGACACTACCGACTGATCGACTTCGTGCTGTCGAACCTCATCAACGCAGGCTATGTCCGGATCGCCGTGCTGACCCAGTACAAGAGCCACAGCCTGGACCGCCACATCACGACGGCGTGGCGCCTGTCGCCGCTGCTGGGGAACTACGTCACCCCCGTCCCCGCGCAGATGCGCCGCGGGCCGCGCTGGTTCGCGGGCTCGGCCGACGCGATCTACCAGAACCTCAACCTCCTCTACGACGAGAACCCCGACTACATCTGCGTGTTCGGGGCCGACCACGTGTACCGCATGGATCCCAGCCAGATGGTGGAGGAGCACATCGCCACCGGTGCGGGGGTGACCGTGGCCGGTATCAGGGTCCCGATCTCCCAGGCGAGCGAGTTCGGGGTCATCGAGACCGGCCCCGACGGGAAACGGATCGACGCGTTCCGGGAGAAGCCGTCCGACCCGGTGGGCCTCCCCGACGCTCCCGACCAGGTCTACGCCTCGATGGGCAACTACGTGTTCAGGCGGGACACCATGATCCAGGCGGTGACCATGGACGCCGCCGACGAGACATCCGATCACGACATCGGCGGCAACATCATCCCGATGTTGGTGTCGGCGGGCGAAGCGAACGTCTACGACTTCGCCACCAACGAGGTGCCCGGCGTCACGGATCGGGATCGAGCCTACTGGCGCGACGTCGGGACGCTCGACTCCTACTACGACGCCCACATGGAGCTCGTTTCGGCCCATCCCGTGTTCAACCTCTACAACAAGGAGTGGCCCATCCTGACGTGGACCGATCCGAACGCCCCCGCCAAGTTCGTCAGCACCGACGCCGGGATGGGGCACGCCGCCGACTCCATGGTGTGCGCGGGGGCCCTGATCTCAGGGGGTTCGGTCCGTCGCTCCGTCCTGTCCCCAGGTGTCCGAGTCCATTCCTACTCGACCGTGGAGGGATCGATCCTCCTCCACGGGGTCGACGTGGGCCGTCATGCCGTGGTGCGCAACACCATTGTGGACAAGAACGTCCGGATCCCCGAAGGGGCGCAGATCGGGGTGGATCCGGACCTAGACCGTGAACGGTTCGTCGTGTCGCCCTCCGGGGTCGCGGTCATCGGCAAGGGCCAGAAGGTCGAGTAGCCCCTCGACTAGCCCCAGCCCCGTCGCATCGAGGAAGCGATCGCCCCGGCGGCGGGAGCGATGACCAGCCAGAGCGCGATGGTGACCAGCAGCGACGTCCCATACCCGAACGGCCTGATGCCCACCTCGTCCGCCAGGATCCCGGCGAAGATCATCATGAGCCACGCGCTGAAGAAGAAGAACCCGCCCGCAGCGGGCAGCGAGAAGAACGGCTTCACGGCACCCCCTTCCATCGGGAGGGGAAGCCTAATCCGGGTGTGGAGCCGGGTGCGAACGTCAGGTTGCTTGACGATCCGCGGCGGGGGCGAAGCGGCTCAGGACGATCGGCCAACCCTGCACGTACTCCTCCCGGATCTCCTTCGCCTCGTCGCCCAAACGCTCCCAGCCCCGATGCTCCAGGTCCACCCGGGTCCCATCCTCCTGGGCGGTGAACGTCACCTCGACCTCGGTGACCTGCCTCCTCGGACTGGGATTCCAGGAGAGCACCAGGCGACGGGGCGGCTCCCACACGAGCACCTCGCCCCAGCTCGCCTCAGTCCCGTCGGACATCACCTCGTAGATCCTCCCGCCGACGCGGCCCTCGAGGATCACGGTCTCCGCCTTGACTCCCTCGCCGGTCCTCTGGGCCACTGCGCGGGCGTGGCTCTCCAATGGCCACCACGACCCGATCTCCTCGGTGAAGATCCGGAACGCTTCCTCGACTTCCCGCCGCACGCTCACGCTCCGCACGACGGGTGCGATGGTGGTCTCGGTGCTCACTTCTCTCCTCCTTCGGATTCCGCATGCTCCTTGAAGCTCTCCAACGTCTGATCCCAGAACCGGTCGAAGTACGCCCTCAGCTCCGAGAGACCATCGGGCTCGATGCGGTAGAGCCGTCGCGCCCCTTCCTGCCGGTCACTCACCAGCCCAGCTCCTTTCAGCACCCTCAGGTGCTGGGACACGGCGGGGCGGCTCACCGGGAGTCCCCGGGCGATCTCCGATACTGCCCGCGGCCCCTTCCTCAGGCGTTCGAACACGGCTCGCCGGGTCGGATCGCCCAGCGCTTCGAGCTTCCTCGCCGCACCGGTAAGGTTAGCCATGGCTTACCGTAAGCTACCACTTACCTCCATGGGGTGTCAACGGTACAACACCCGGCTTGCCGGGTGCGTGATCGTCTCTGTCCCGACCCGCTCGACCTAGAGCCCGATGGGGATCCGTCGACGCAGAGGCGGCCGCGGCACCGCACGACTCCTCTGCACGCCCGGGGCGCCCCTCTCTCGGCCCTTCTTGCCGTCATGCGGGATGAAGTCATGGGTGCCCAGGCTCTCCAGGTAGCGCGGGGGGTGACGATGCTTCGTCCCCTGCTCGAAGGAGTACGCCAGCTTGATCAGGGTGGGTTCGCTCCACTTCCTCCCCATGAACGAGACGCCCACGGGAAGCTCGTCGAACGCGTAGCCGCCGAGCACCGCGATGTTCGGATAGCCGGCAACGGCCGCGGGCGAGGTGCTCCCGAAGGTGAAGTGATCGCCTACCACCAGGTCCGTGGTCCACGGCGGGCTCGTCACGGGGGCGAAGATGGCGTCCAGGTCGAGCTCGTCCATGATGGCGTCGATCCCCTCCGGTCCGGCAAAGCGCTTGGACTTCTCCAAGGCGTCCTTGTACTCAGGGTTGTCCAGCCCGTCGGTCTCCTCGGAGATCAGGAACAGCTCCTGCCCGAACCACGGCATCTCCCGGTCGGCGTTCGCGTCGTTGAACGCGATCAGGTCGGCCAGCGTCCGCATGCTCGTGTTCGAGAGCTCGGACAGGTACTTGGCGATGTCCACCTTGAACTCGAAGATCAGCACGATGAACTCCGGCTCGAAGATGTCGGTCGCGTGCGGGATGTTCGCCGGGTCCACGATCACGGCACCGAGGTCGCTCATCGCCTGGATGGCCGCTTCGCTGATGGCGTCGCTCTCGTTGTTGAAACCGAAGTTCCCTTCGCGCCAGATGCCGATGCGGGCGCCCCGGAGGCCGTCGGGGTCGAGGAACTGCGTGTAGTCATCGAAGGAGTGGCCCTCGCTGTCCTTCGTGATCGGGTCGAGCGGATCGACCCCGGTGAGCGGTCCCAGGATGGCGGCGAGGTCGGCCACCGTCCGGGCCATCGGCCCCGCCGTGTCCTGGCTGTGGGCGATGGGGATGATCCCCGAACGGCTGAGCAGCCCGAGCGACGGCTTGATGCCGGTGAGCCCTGTGAGGGCCGACGGGCATGTGACCGAGCCGTCTGTCTCGGTGCCCAGCGCGGCGACGCACAGGTTCGCCGAGGGCGCAGTCCCGGATCCCGAGCTGGAGCCGCACGGGTTGTGGTCCAGGACGTAGGGGTTCAGGCATTGCCCGGCTCTGGCACTCCACCCGCTGGAAGACTGGATCGAGCGGAAGTTGGCCCACTCGGACAGGTTGGTCTTGCCCAGGATGACCGCTCCGGCCTCCCGGAGCTTCTTCGCCATGAACGAGTCACGCGGCACCTTCGAGCCGAGCAGCGCCAGAGACCCGGCGGTGGTCTCCATCTTGTCGTCGGTGGCGATGTTGTCCTTCAGCAGGATGGGGATGCCGTGCAGGATCGACCGGGGACCCTTCTTCCGCCGCTCCCGGTCCAGGTCCTCCGCGATCCTCTCTGCGTCCGGGTTGATCTGCAGGACCGAGTTCAGCTGGACGCCCTTGAAGTCCAGGTTCCGGATCCGCTTGATGTACGCGCGGGTCAGCCGCCGCGAGGTCAGGCGGCCATGCGCCATGGCGTCCTGGAGCTCGGCGATGGTCGCTTCCTCCCATTTGAAGTGATCCTGGGGAACGGCTAACGACGACCCATTCGTCGACGCCGTCCGAGTGGTGGCGTCGGCGGTGCCGGACAGGACCGGCAGGGCAGGACCGCTCGCCGCGACCGCGCCCGTCAGTGCTGTGTAGCCGAGGAATCTCCGGCGACTGACCTTGACCGGAGTCACCTGGTCGGGCTCGCGCCGTTCGTCCATGTCCTCCCCCTTTCGACGCAGGTGACTCACCTTCTAGCCCAAGCCCGCGGGGAGGGCAAACTCAAGGCTGATTGCGGACGGGCCGATCCCTCAAAGTGTCTGTCCAGCAAGCCCGCACTGGGCTCACCCATCGCGGTGACTGGATCCTCCTCGGGTCCGCGGTCATCCTCCCCAGCCTGATCTTCGCCGTCCTCCAGGCCGTGCCCGGCCTGGACCTGCTGTTCCAGTCCCTCCTGTTCCACATCATCGTGGTGAGCATGGTGTCCGGATGCGCCCTGATCGTGGCCGTCCTGGCAGGATGGGCCGCCGCCAGAGCCAGGCAGCCGGCCATCGTGCTCCTTGCTGTCGGGTGTCTGTACGTGGGGTTCCTGATGCTGACCCATGGACTGACCACGCCGATCGTGGGGGGTCGTCCGTTCAGCATGTGGGTGGCTCGGACACCCACGCTGTCCATCCTGTCCTTCGCGCTCTTCACCGCGGCCGCCATGGCCCGTCCTCACCACCGGCTCAGCCGCTTCGTCGGACGCCATCCGACCGGGACCCTCCTCGCCGCGGGCGCGGTCGGGTTCGTCGCCTGCGGAGCGATGGTGCTGTGGCCGGCGGCCGGGGTCGGGGCCGCACCGTTCCCGCACGAGACGGGGATCACCCAACTCGTCGCGGCGTTCACAGGCGTCGTTCTCGTCGTCACCGCCGTCTCGTACTACCGGCGGTGGCAGCTCGCCCGCGACCGGGTCCAGCTCGCCCTCGTTCTGGCCTCGATCCTGGGAGCAGAGGCGTTGCTGTCGCTGCAGCTCGGCACGCTGTGGCGGCTCTCCTGGTGGGACTACCACGCGCTCCTACTGACGGGATTCTCGGCGGCGGTGGTCGCGGTGTTCGCCGAGTACCGTCGGTCCCGGACGATCGAAGGGGCCCTGACCACGATCTTCCTCACCGATCCGCTCGACCACATCGCCCGGGGCTATCCGGAGGCGCTCAAGGCACTGGTGGCCGCGGTGGAAGCGAAGGACGTCTACACGCACGGGCATTCCGCCCGGGTCGCCGAGTGGTCGGTCCGGATCGGGTTGCGCATGGGTCTGAAGCCGGCCGAGCTGCGAAGGCTGGCCCAGGGCGCGCTCCTGCACGACATCGGCAAGATCGGGGTGCCCGACCAGATCCTCAACAAGCCAGGCCCGCTCGACGACGAGGAATGGTTCTGGATAAAGCAGCACCCGATCATGGGAGCCGAGATCGTCCGGCAGGCGCGGTCGCTGCACCAGACCATCCCGGCGATCCGCCATCATCACGAGCGGCTCGACGGGCAGGGGTATCCCGACCAGCTGGAAGGACAGGACATCCCGCTCGAAGCCAGGATCGTGGCCGTGGCCGACGTGTGGGACGCGATCAGGTCTGACCGGGCGTACCGGCCGGGGTGGCCGGTCGACCAGGCCCTCGACCACATGATCGCCGGCCGCGGCTTCCACTTCGACCCTCAGTGCCTGGACGCCTTTCTGGCCGTGCTGGCGGAGCAGGGAGTCCGCCCAGCGGGTCAGCCCGGTGACGTGGGCGAGGTTCTCCGGTCGGCCGAGGCGTGCCACCACGCGCAACACGAACGAGTTGAGAGCCTCCGCCCTTCTCGCTAGGGTCGAAGGCGGTACATTCCGGTAGAGCTCGACCCTCCCGCGGCGGGTCGCGACTGCAGGTGAAAGGGGGAGACATGGGCAATCGGGTCGTGCATTTCGAGGTCGACGGAACCGATTGGAAGGCACTCGCCGGCTACTACCAGGAGTTGTTCGGCTGGCACGTGCAGGAGATCCCCGAAGGCAATTACGCGGTCATCGACACACACGCCGGAACCGGGATCAACGGCGGCATCGGTCAATCACAGAGCGGGGAGCCGTTCGGCGTGTTCTACGCCCAAGGCCCGGACGTGCAGGCGATGCTGGACAAGGCCGAATCCCTCGGGGGAAAGACGGTCGTCCCCGTGGTCGAGATGACGGATCCGTTCCCGCTCACCTTCGCGCAGTTCGCCGACCCCCAGGGCAACCGGATCGGCCTCGTGAAAGGCGATGACACCGAGGAGGGCGGTCCGTCGGAGGGCGACGGCGTGCCGGTATCCTGGTTCGAGATCGTTGGACCCGACCCGAAGGCGCTGCTGGACTTCTACGGAAAGCTGTTCGGCTGGACCGAGCAGGCGGCCGACTCGGCCGGAGGCCAGGACATACCCGGAGGGTTCGAGTATCACCTCATCGACGGTGCTGGTATCGGCGGCGGTATCGGGAGCTCTCCCGACGGGAAAGGACACGCAACGGTGTACGCAACCGTCGACGACGTCCAGAAATACCTCGAACGGGCTGAGACCCTCGGAGGGAAGACCGTCCTGCCGGTAACCACGCTCGGTCAGACCACGTTCGCCCAGTTCGCCGACCCGCAGGGCGTCGTGTTCGGGCTCTCCCGGACGGAGTTCTAGCTATTACCGGCTCGACTACACGCAGAAGAAGGGCGTCTCGGCCTGGGCCGAGGAGGAGAACGCGCTGACGCGACTCCCCGACATCGCCCGGACCCTGTAGTAGTACGTCGAATTCAGGCCGAGGTCGACATCGACGTACCGAACGGCGTTCCGACCCGGAACGATCCCGATCGACTCGTACGGGCCGTCCGGCGACTCGCTGCGATAGATCTCGTATCCGTCCGCTGTCGGGGAGGCCGAGGCTTGCCACGAAAGCGACGCCCTGGCTTGGAAGAACCCGTCGCACTCGCCCAGCGCCTCCAGGGACGTGGCCGGACGAAGCACCTGGGGTCTGGCCTGGGCGACGGGCTCCCTCCGGTTCAGGAATGGGATGGCCAGCCCGATCAGGGCCACGACCAGCGCCAGGCCGGCCAGCGCCCACAACCCGAACGCGCGGCCACGGGGCGAACGGTCGCCCGAAGGGCGACGGTCGCCCAGGTCCGCATCCAGGCGATCCGTGACCCGAGGCGCCGGGAGTCGATCGGTGGCATCCGGGTCACGGGCGTTGAACCGACGGAGCTCCACGGCCAGCGCCCGCGCATCGCGATACCGCAGGGAAGGCTCTTTGCTCAGGCATCGCTCGACGATCGCCTGGAGGGCGGCCGGGACATCAGGGCGGAACCGGGACAGGGGCGGAGGCTCCTCGTGCACCGTCCGGTGCACGATGGCCAGCGGATCGTCACCCGTGAACGGAGGGCGGCCGGCCAGCATCTCGTACAGAACCACCCCGAGGGAGTACACGTCGGATCGCGCGTCCACACGCCGGCCGGTGGCCTGCTCGGGCGAGAGGTATTCCGCCGTGCCCAGTGGCTCGTTCACAGGTGTGCGGTCGAGCGCCTCGGCGATCCCGAAGTCGAGCACCTTGACCAGGTCCCGGCCGGCGAGCATCACGTTCTTGGGCTTCAGGTCCCGGTGCACGATCCCAACCTCGTGGGCGCAGCCGACCCCCTCGGCGATGGCCTCGGCGATGGCGGTCGCCCGGCCGAAGGGCAGTGGCCCCTGCCGGTCGAGGACCTCGGAGAGAGGCTGGCCGGTTACCAGCTCCATGACGATGAACGGCCGGTCCGCGTCCATTCCGACGTCGTGCACGGTCACGACGTTCGGATGATTCAGGGCGGCCGCGGCTCGAGCCTCGCGGCGGAACCTTGCGGTCGACTGAGGGTCCGGCGTCGTGCCTTCCCGCAGCACTTTCACAGCGACCCGCCTGGCGAGGAGCCGGTCTGAGGCCTCGAAGACCTCGGCGCTCCCTCCTCGTCCGAGGAGACCGAGGATCTCGTACCGGCCACCCCACGCGGGGATCGTCCTCGAATCGGTGGCGGTGCTGGTGCTCGTCATGTGAGGGTCGGAGCGTACCAAACACCTAGACTCAAGCGATGGCCGAGTTCCCCACGGAAGGCATGGAAGTCACCCAACTGGTCGTGGTGAGCGACCTGGCACGATCGATCTCCTTCTACCGGGACGTGCTCGGGGCGGAGCTGTATCGCGAGTACGGCGGAACGTCGGCGGTGTTCCGCCTCCTGGGGAACTGGCTCCTGCTCGTCACGGGCGGAGGGCCGACCGAGGACAAGCCCACCGTCACCTTCGCCCCGCCCGGTGACCCCGACACCGTGAGCACCGAGATGATCTTCCGCGTGCCCGACTGTCGCGGCGCGTACGAACTGCTGAAGGCACGCGGCGCGGAGTTCCTCACCCCGCCGATCGATCGGGGCGGCGAGATCCGGGCGTTCTTCCGCGACCCCGACGGGTATCTGTTCGAGATCAGCGAGCTGGTTGTCCGGAGCTAGCCGAGAGGAGCAGTCGATGTGCTACGACGCGAACGCGAGACCGCCGCGGCCGCCGATCTCAGGCGGAGCCGGAGTCGGCGAAGGCCACGATCTGGTTCTCACGACTGCTGACGGGAACCGGTTCGCGGCGTACTCGGTCACCACGGATACGCTAGGGGGGCCGGGGATGGTGATCCTCCCCGACGTCCGCGGGCTCCACCCCTTCTACGAGGAGCTGGCGCTTCGGTTCGCTGAGGCCGGCATCCACGCCACGGCCCTCGACTACTTCGGGCGAACGGCGGGTGAGGGCAAGCGCGCCGACGACTTCGACTACATGCCGCATGTGAAACGGTGCCATCCGGACACGATCGCCGCCGACACCGCCGCGGCCGTCGCCTACGTCCGCGGCCCCGAAGGGGGATCGGCCTCGTCGGTGTTCACCGTGGGGTTCTGCTTCGGCGGCCGCAACTCGTTCAACCAGGCTGCACGGGGGCACGGGCTGGCCGGAGTGATCGGGTTCTACGGACGAGTGGCCAGAAACGACGGGGCCGATCCCAACGCCCCGGTGGACCTGGCTGGGAGCTACGCGTGTCCCGTGCTCGGGCTCTTCGGCGGAGCCGATCAGGGCATCACCCGGGAGGACGTCGAGTCCTTCCGCACCGCGCTCGACGCCGCTGGCGTCAGGAACGAAGTAGCCGTGTACGAGGGCGCGCCGCACTCGTTCTTCGACCGGACGTTCGCCCAGTACCGCGAGGAGTGCGACGACGCGTGGAACCGCATCCTGCCGTTCGTCAAGGAGAACGGCTGAGGGCTCCGACCCCCGAGCGCTTCAGCGGCCACGAGCCTGGCGGCGGCGCTCCATCCGGCGGACCACGTACCGAAGCAGGTCCCTGGAGACCGCTCGTTCCCCCCGTAGGTACTTGAGCCCGGTCCTCCGGGCCGAGCCGCTTATCGAGAGAAGCGCGAAGGCCAGCCCTCCGAAGGCGACCAGGGGCACGATGTCGGCGCCGAGGCTCCCCCGGCTGACCACCTGCCACACCTTGAAGCCGGCGTAGGACAGGAGGGCCAGCCCGATCACCCCGGTGATCGCCCAGATCATCAGGAGCCGGTTTCCCAGGAACTGGCTGACCTTCCCGATCGGGGGCGTGATCGGACGGACCTGGTCATCCGGCGGGGGGAGCTTGGGTCGATCGCCGTCCACGGCCAGACCGTACGGCACGGGCCCGTCGTCCGGCAATGCGTCGCTTCCCTCAAGGCCGGGTGCCACACTCTTTATTAGAGGAGATCCACCGAGACGCACGAGGGAAACGGGAGCGAGCGGATGACGGGGGGACGGCGGGAGACGGCGAGGCACCAGGTGATCGTGGTGGGCGGAGGCTTCGCCGGGCTCGCCTGTGCTCGAGCCCTTCACAGGAAGCCGGTCGAAGTCCTCCTGGTCGACCAGCACAACTATCACCTGTTCACCCCCCTGCTGTACCAGGTGGCCACGTCACTCCTGAATCCTTCCGACATCGCGTATCCGCAGAGATCGATCTTCCGCCGCTCACGCAACGTCCGCTTCCGCCAGGCACGGGTCGCGGGTGTCGACTTCGAGCGGAGACTCGTGCGGACTCATGACGACGAGGAGCTCGGATACGACAGCCTGGTGATCGCGACCGGCAGCGAGAACAACTACTTCGCGAACGAGGAGCTCGCCCGACACACGCTCGGGATGAAGACGCTCGCCGAGGCCATGCGCCTCCGCAACCACGTGCTCTCGTGTCTCGAGCTCGCCACCAGGGCGGAATCGATGGAGGAGCGCCGGGCGTGGCTCACCTTCGTCGTCGCCGGGGGCGGCCCGACGGGCGTCGAGTACGCGGGTGCGCTGGCCGAGCTCCTCCGCCTGGTGCTCGGGCGCGACTTCCCCGAGCTGGACCGTTCACTCGCCAGGATCGTGGTCGTCGAAGGACAGGACCGGCTGCTGGGCGCGTTCCATCCCAGACTGGGGGCGTACGCCGCGCGGACCCTTCGAGACCATGGCATCGAGGTTCGCGCGTCCACGCTCGTTCAGAAGGCCACCGATGAGCTGGTCGTGCTCTCGGATGGCACCGAGATCGCCACTCGAACGATCGTGTGGTCCGCGGGAGTGCGGCCGACCGACCCCCTGGAAACGGCCGCCGTGGAGAGAAGCCGCTCCCGCAGGCTGGTGGTCGATCAAGGCCTGCGGCTGGCCGTGCACCCGGAGGTGTTCGTGATCGGCGACGCGGCCTCCGTCTCGCACGCGAACGGCGAGCTCCCCATGCTCTCGCCCCCCGCCATGCAGGCCGGGCGGTACGTGGCCCGGGCGATCGTGGCCCGCGCGTTGGGATCAGTGGGTCCCGGGAAGCCCTTCCGATACATCGACAAGGGCACCATGGCCACGATCGGCCGCCGGGCCGCGGTCGCGGACCTGCACGGCCTCAAGCTGAAGGGAACGATCGGGTGGCTGGCGTGGCTCCTGGTCCACATCTACTACCTGATCGGATTCCGCAACCGGGCGGTCGTCCTGGCCTCGTGGGCGTGGAACTATCTCCGCTTCGATCGGCCCATCCGTCTGATCCTTCGAAGCGAGGCCGACGACGTCGCCGCCTCGCTCGAGCCGGGATCCTCAGGGGAGTGATGGGCCGGGCAACCGCCCGGCAGCCACGTCGCGATCGAAGGCGCGCTGCCGTCGGTCGTACGCGTTGAACACCTCGGCCACCCGCGCCTTGGCCGTCTCCACGACCGGGCTGCAGCTCGGGCCGGGAGGCACGCTCTGGATGACCGCGATCATCCTGTTCGCCGCCTTGATCCACAGCTCGGTGTGATGGCGCTCGTGGTCGTCCAGAGCCCACAGGAACTGGTTCCACTGGTTGCGGAGGTACCGGTCCGCGCCGACCGGACGCTTCCAACTGGGGAGCGTGATCGACACGGTCAAGGTCACTCCGGGCACCAGCGTGCACCCGCTCTCCCGCTCGACCGGCTGATAGGTCCACTCGAACCGGGAGTCCGTTACCCCGGCGGCGTGCTCCCCCTCCACTCGGAGCGCGTGCACCCTGAGGCTGCGGTCCAGCTCGGCCAGGCTCGCTCCGAACACCCGAAACGACCGGTAGGTGAGGTCGACGTCCACGTGGACATTCGGTTCGATGGGCGGCGTTTCGTCCATCGTGAACTCCGGCGCAGGAAGACTCCCGATCAGACGACGGTCGAGGTCCCGAGCCCGGCTCGACTTCCGGACGACGTTCGCCCGGGCCGGCACGCCGGTCGCCCGGTGCGATCCGCGGTAGGGAGGGGCGAGGAACGTTGAGCTCCTGCAGCCCAGGGTCGCTCCGGCTGTGCCGGCATCGACCGGCCCCCGATTCGAGGTGTTCGTGAGGGAGTTCAAGGAGTCTCCCTGGGCCCGCAGACGAGCGCCCAGAGCCTGCACCGCCCGGCGGGCCTCATTCGTCCCGGCAGCTCTTGCATCCGCCAGGAGGTCGGTGGACAGACGCCTGAGCTCGCGGGCGATCCTGACCACGTGACGGGCGTCGACGTCGGGGCTGTTCACGCTGGTCCCACCGCTGTCTACCAGCCACCGGTAATCGTTCTCGAGCGAAGCGACCGCCTCGATCCGATCGCACGCCCTGTCGGCGGATGTGCTCTGATCGGTGGACGGCAGTGACTGCAAAGCCACCCGCTCGAAGATCGCTTCGAGGGGACGACGGAGGGAGACGCCTCCCAGCGCAACTCCCTTGAAAGGCCCGAGCCCGTCGGGGTCCTCATAGCTCGCCAGGAGACTTCCGTTGGCGAACAGCCGGACGGCGGTCCGTCGCCCGCCTGCGCGGACGGTGCACTGGAGCTGGAGCTCGTTCTCCTCGCCCGGGCGGTGGATCGTGCCTTCCTCGTTGAGTCCGTACCGCAGGAGCTGCGTCTCGGCCTCGCCTGCCCGGAGGATGACGAATCCCTCGCCGGCCGGGTCGACCGCTCCGAGGTAGGCGCGCTCCCTCCCGTCGGCGCACCCGACGCCGATCAGTCCGCCGAACGAGCTCTGCTCGACGACGACCGTCGAGGCCGCCACCGACGGCAATGCCTTCCCCGGGAGGATCAGGATGCTCAAGCCGTCGTCCCCCGGCCGATCCAGGTTCAGGCGGTAGCCGCCTCCCGAAAAGGCGAGCCCCGCGGTCTTGCTGGAGAACGTGGCCCACCCCGAGCGGGAGGAGAAATCGTCCGCGAAATAGGAGGGCCCACCGGCCTCCTGGGTGACGCCCCGCCTTCCCTCATCCGGGACGAACCGGATAGCCACGATCAGCAGGACCACCGTCAAGATGACGCCCACGACGATGGCCAGAGGCCGGGTCCAGCTGGAGGAGGGCACGGTCATGTTTCTATAGGGTCGGCCGAAACCCCGCATATCTGTTGATTCAGCGCGGGATCTCCACCATGGTGGTTGGGGCCTGCTAGATCACCGGCCCTGTCGCGCCAGGGTCCTGCGGTGAGTTACTTGGGAGAGAGATCGCGAGCGGGAACCCGGCCTTCTACGCTCGTCCCCTTCCCCGGCGCGGAGCGCACTTCGAAAGAGCCTCCCAGCGCGGCCAGGCGATCGGCCATCCCTTGGAGCCCGCTGCCGTAGCCGGTGTTCGCTGGGTCGAATCCCTTCCCATCGTCGGTGACCGTGAAAGCGATGGATCCGTCCTCGGTCCATAGTCGGAGCGTGGCGGTCGACGCCTCCGCGTACTTCGCCACGTTCTGCAGTGCCTCCAGGCAGCAGAAATACACCGCGGCTTCGGCCTCCTGGTCGTATCTCCCGATCCCATCGGAATCCATCCGGAC